>DASYQZ010000095.1:0-2027 GCA_036004865.1 Vicinamibacterales bacterium | reverse complement strand
CAACCCTCCGGTTAACAGCCGGATGCTCTGCCATTGAGCTACTGAGGAACGTAGGCGCGCCGCATCGCGTGCGGACGGAACCTCAATAGTAGCCAATGGCTATTCCTCGCGCAACACGATCATCGGATCGACCCGGGTCGCCGATCGGGCCGGCAGGTAGCACGCGATGAGCGCGACCGCGGCAATCAGCGCGACGACGCCGCCGATCGTCGCGGGATCCGATGGCCGCACGCCGAACAGCAGTGACGCGAGCGCGCGGTTCATCGCAAACGCGACCGCAAGGCCGCAGACGACGCCGACGAGCGTGAGGCCGAGACCCTGGGACAGGACCATGCGCAGCACCGACCCGCGATCGGCGCCGAGCGCCATGCGGATGCCGATTTCGCGGCGCCGCTCGGCCACCATGTACGCCAGCACGCCGTAGCTGCCGATCGCCGCGAGCAGCATCGCGAGCCCCGCGAAGACGCCGATGAGCTGCGCCAGCAACCGAGGACGCCCGATAGCTTCCGCGAACACCTCGTCCATCGATTGCAACTTGACGACCGGCAGCGCGGGATCGAGCTCCGCCACGGCGCGATGAATCTGCGGCGCGAGCGCCTGGGGCGCGAGCGGCGTCCGCAGCACGATGTTCATCGTTCCCGAGAAGCTGCTGCCGGCGCGGTTCAAGCGCTGCTCGAGACTGAAGTAGAGCTCGGTGCCGGTCTTCTTGTCGACGCCGCCCTGCTTGACATCCTTCAGCACGCCGATAATCGTGAACCACGGCGGGTTCGCACCACCCGATGGCCTGACGCGGCGGCCGATCGGCCTCTGCCCCTTGTAGAACGTCCGCGCCATCGTCTCGTTGATCATCACGGTGGCGCCGAGCGCGTCGGTCGGCTGAAACGCGCGTCCCTCGACGATGGGGATGCCCATCGCTTCGACGTAGCCGGCGGTCACCATCTGGTAGTAGTCGACGTTCTCGAACGGTCCCCCGGGCGGCGCGTCGTAGCCTTCGATATCGGTGTCGTTTGCGTTGACCTGCCTGAGCGGCGGCAGCCCGCTCATCGCGGCAACGCTCTGCACGCCGCCCGTGGATTGCAATCGCTCGAGCAGACGATCGTAGAAGACCTTGATCTGCTCCAGCTTCGTGTACGTCGCCGCGGGAAGGTTGACGGCGAACGTCACGAGACGGCCGCGGTTGAATCCGGCGTCGACGTTCGACAGATTGAGCACGATACGCAGCAGCAGCCCGGCGCCAATCACGAGCGCGACCGCGAGCGCGATCTCGCACGCGACGAGCGCGCGCCGCACGTGATTGCGGCCCGCGCCGGCGGTCGACCGCAGACCGCCTTCCTTGAGGGCGAGCGACGTCGCGTCGGGCGCGAGATGCAGCAGCGGCGCGAGGCCGAAGATCGCGCCGGTCGCGAGCGCGATGACGAGCGTGAACGCGAGGACGCCGAGGTCGAGCGTGATGCCGGCCGATCGCGGCAGGCTGTCGGGATAGGCCGCGATCAGCGCGCGCAGACCGAACACCGCCACGCCGAGGCCGAGCGCGGCGCCGCCCAGCGACAGCAGAGATCCTTCGACCATGAACTGACGTAGCAGCCGCGCTCGTCCCGCGCCGAGCGCGGCGCGCACGGCGAACTCCTTGTGCCGCGACGCAGCGCGCGCGAGCAGCAGGTTCGCGAGATTCGCGCAGGCAATCAGCAGCACGAACACCACGGCCCCCTGGAGCACGAGCACCGCGGTCTTCGCGCTGCCGACAATCTGCGCCTGCAACGGATCGAGCCGCAGCCGGTGGTTCTTCGTGTCTGGTGTGTGCACGCCGGTCGTGTTGGCCGGGACGGCGATGGAGCTCGGCCATCCGGCGAGCAGCGTCTCGAGCTCCGCTTTCGCCGCATCGAGCATGACGCCGTCGTTCAGCCGCCCGATGAGATAGAGAAAATGTCCGCCGCGTCCCTGCCGATTCGCCGGATCGATGACGAGCGGGAGCCACACTTCGGCTTTCGCGTCGGCGACGTCGAAGCGCGGCGGCATGATGCCGACGA
>DASYQZ010000094.1:0-9834 GCA_036004865.1 Vicinamibacterales bacterium | reverse complement strand
GCTTTGGCTTCATCGACTTACATTTCTGTGCGCCGTTCTGGCTGTCGCGTTTCCCAACGAAGAGGTTACACAGTTCAGGCTCTCCGTCGTGTTCAAGTAGGAGCGATGAGGACGTGAAGGCACACATCACGCTGTTGGTGGCGGCAATCGCGGTCGGCGCGAGCGTGGCCGATCAAAAGATCCGGGAAACGCTGGATCGGAATACTTATGGTGTCGACGCGGACGAAGTCATCCGCGATCTGTTCACGACGATGTCGCCGCCCCTGAAGGGTTACCGGCGAATGGCCTGGATTGTCGGCTCACTCGACGACGGCCATTGGGACCGCGTGCCCGAGCAGGCGCGCGAGTGGAACATCGCGCAGCGTTTTCGGAAAGAAAATCCCGGCGTGCCCATCCGCGTTCTGCTGATCGAGAAACCGATCACCCACTACGCGCACATCGAACGACCGAAGGAGCTTGCGGCAGTCCTCGTGGGCGCGGTCAAGTGGGTCGTAGCGAGTTAACCTGATTTCGTCGGCTCCGTCAGGATCGGCATCGACCGCCGCTGCAACACTTCCTGAACGGCGCGGTGCGCTTCCAGGAACGCCGCGTCGGTGTGCGGACTCGCGGCGGCATCCGAGTTGGCAATCGTGATCGATCCAAACGGCTGCCGCCCGATGACGCACGGCCGCGCATCAGTTGACGTGAACACCCACTCGAGCGGGTCGTACAGACTGTTGTAGGTGTATGCGTACCCGTGCGGCCATCGGTTGACGGCGATGGCGATGATGTCGCGCGCGGGATCGAATCCTCCGGCGCTCAAGCTCCGCGCGAGTTGATCGCGGATCTTCCGCTCGAAGGTTTCGAACGTCGTGCTCAGCAAATCGGCGCGGCCGATACGATGCTGTTCCTTGCGCGGCTTGCCGGGCGCGCACGGATAGCGGGTCATGTGGAGCACGATCGGCTCGTCGGGCGATTGCGGATGTTGGAGGTCGCCGAGGCTCACCGCTTCCGCCAGCGACACGCCGGTGTGATACATCGTCGGCGAGTTGACGCCGCTGACGCCCATCTTCTGAAACGCCGTCCAGTTCTTGACCGCGACGCTCGTGTACACCAGCGGTCCCTTGAGGCCGAACGCGAGCGCTTCCTTTTGCTTCGCCGGAATGTCGGGCACCAGGTACGGGATGAACATGTTCCAGCACGCCATCACGCACGCGCGGCCACGAACCTGATACGTCTTGCCGCCCCTGACGTAGCTGACGATCGTTTCTTTGGCCGACGAGGGCGCGCCGTCGTGCCGCACGTTGACGACCGTGCTGTTCAGACGAATGCGCGCCGTCTGTCCCGCGCGGTCGAGCAGCGCATAGTTGACGTGCGCCGCTCCGACATCTTCCATCGTCTTGCCGGGCACCGCGTCGGGCAGGAGCCACCGCACGAGCAGGCGCGCGATCGTCGCGTTGCCGTCGGGGAAATGAATCGCGCCGCCGCCGCCGTTCTGCCGTCCGTGCTGGCCGCCCGGCAGATCGGCGAGGACGCCGTTCGGCGTCGGCTCGAGGTTCATGCCGTTGAACCCGGGCAATCCCATTTGCCAACCGAACAGCGCCGGCAGCGCGTCGATGCCGACGCAGAAATTTCCGGCGCCGGTGTTCTGGTAGAACCACAGGCACTGCTTGTCGGCCTTGACGACGTTGAGGACGAAGTCCTCGTAGCTCATTTTGGCGAGGCGGACTTTCTTTTCGGCCGACGACAGCCCGGGCATGAAGTCGGGCAGCGGGCCCCCGTAGCCCCCGTAGCCATTGAGACGCAGCATGTCCTCGCGCGCCTTCGGCGACAGCGGCGTCTGCGCGAGGAACTCGGCGTTATAGCCACCGCCGCGCCCGCCCTGCCCTGAGCCTGTCGAAGGGCCTGCCTGCGTTCGTTTGACCAGCTTGTCGACGCCCCACGTTTCCTTGTCGAAGAAGAGCGCCGATCCGGTGAGGCCGTGCGATCGATAGAGCTCGCGGTTCTTCGCGTTCGCCGAGACGAAACGATCGAGGTCGATGCCGACGTCCTGCAGAAGCTGCCTCGACGGCAGGTTGTAGCGCAGCGGCGACTCGATGTTCAGCGTGCCGCCATTCAGCGCGAGCATGCGGCCGTTGTAGTGAAACTCGTTGCGCTTGGCATGGCCGCCGAAGTCGTCATGGTTATCGAGGACGAGGACTTTCGCGCTGCGGCCGACTTCCTTGATGAAGTAGTGCGCGGCGGCCAGACCGCTCAGGCCGCCGCCGACGACGACGAGATCGTACGATTCGCCGGTGTTGATCGCGCCTGCGGAATCCCATTGCCGACGATCGCGAAGCTGATGCGCGACCTCGAACGACCCGTCATGGCTGCCGCGCATGCCCGTGCGCGTCGGCGGGTAGTAGTCGGGCGCGCGCTCCGGCGCGAATTCCTGCTCGAACGCGCGAATGAGCTCGGGCGCCAGCAGCGATCCGACGACGCCGAGGCTGACGCCATTGAGGAAATCGCGGCGAGTGATGTCGCGGTGCAGGCCAAGATCGTCCATAACGTACCTTCTTTTTTTCACTGGCGGCGGGGCCCCACCCCCGCCGCGAGCTGTCGCTGACACCTCGCCGCGGATTCCCATGTCCGCGGCGAGGTGTGGCCGCAGGCGCTGCGCCTTATTGCATGAACGCTGCAAGCTGTCAACATTCGACGCTTGGCCAAAGCCTTGGCGTTACACTGGCGCGGGGAATCGAAATGTCATGCGATACCGATCTTGGTTAGCGTCCTTTGCGGCCTTGGCGGCCTTTGCGTTCTTCTTGCCGACGATCAGCGCGCAGCCGGTCTTCACGGGCGCCGACATTCTCCCACTGGAGGAGTTCGCATCGCGGCGCGCGCGGGTCATCGACCGCATCGGCGACGCGGTCGCGATCGTTCAGGGAACCACTGAGCGCCCCGGCGAGCAGCCGCTGCGTCAGAACAATCAATTTTTCTATCTGACCGGTGTCGTGGAGCCGCGTGCAATCGTCGTCGTCGACGGCCGCAGCAAGCGGACGACGCTCTTCCTGCAGCCGTTGAACGAGCGGCGCGAGGGGCGGATGTTCGGTCCCGGCTTGCATCCGGGCGACGAGGCGGTCAAGGCGACTGGCGTGGACGCCGTGCTGGCGCGTGACGACTTCGCACGCGCGCTCGATGGCGTTGCGCGCGATCGCCGCGCGATCTACACGACGTTTCGTCCTGAAGTGCTCGGCGAAGCCTCATCGAGCGATCCGGCGGCGCACGCACGGGCGACGCGAGAAGACCCGTGGGACGGCCGCATGTCGCGCGAAGAGGCGTTCATCGCGAAGCTGAAGGCAGCCGCGCCGCGATCCGACATCACGAACCTCGATCCGATCCTCGACGCGATGCGGGCGATCAAGAGCCCGCGCGAAATTGCCGTCATCCGCGAGGCGACGCGGATCGCCGGCCTCGGCATCATGGAAGCGATGCGCGACGCGAAGCCGGGAATGTACGAGTACGAGCTGCAGGCCGACGCCGAGTTCGTGTTCAAGAAGCACGGCGCGTACGGACCGTCGTACTTCGCGCTCATCGCGACCGGCGCGAACACGTGGTACTCGCACTATCATCGCAACACGGCGACGCTGCAGGACGGCGATCTCGTCCAGTTCGATTACGCGCCCGACTACAAGTACTACCAGTCCGACGTGACGCGCGTGTTCCCCGCCAACGGCCGCTTCACGCCGCGCCAGCGCGAGCTGTACACGATCTACCTGCGGCTGTACCGGGCGCTGATGACGTCGATCAGGGTGCACGCCGCGCCGCGCGACATCATCAGAGACGCCGCGAACAAGATGGAGGCGACCCTGCGGTCGTACTCGTTCACCGACGCGCGGATCAAAGCGGCCGCCGCCGCGTTCGTCGAGCGCTACCGCAACAGCAGCGCGAACAGCCTCGGCCACTCGGTCGGGATGGAAGTCCACGACGTCGGCGGCCCTCCACCGACGCTCGAGCCCGGCATGGTGTTCACGATCGAGCCGGCGCTCCAGATTCCCGAAGAGCACATCGGCATCCGGCTCGAGGACATGATTCTCATCACCGAGAGCGGCTACGAGAATCTGTCCGAGTTCGTCCCGATCGAGATCGACGCGATCGAGCAACTGATGCGCGAGCCAGGGCTGCAGAAGCGATGAAAGTGGACGTGATGATGGCATAATAATGCCATGCGAACGACCATTGATAAGGCAGGTCGCGTGGTGATTCCGGCGCCAATCAGAGAACGAGCCGGCCTGACACCGGGCGCGCAGCTCGAGATCACCGAGGACGAGCTGGGAATCAGACTCGAGCGCGTCGCCGCCGGTCCGAGGCTTGTCAAGGTCGGACGTCGACTCGTGGCGCGCCCCACGGTCGCGGCCGACGATCGTCCCGCGGTCGACTTCGCGGCGCTCATCGAAGAGGAACGCAATCGCTGGCCATGAGCGTCTTTCTGGACACGAGCGTCCTGCTGGCCGGTCTCGTGGACTTCGGCCCGCAGAGCGCGCCCGCACAATCGCTGTTGCATGCGGTCGCGGAAAAAGGCATTCAGAACCCGGCCACGGCGTGGCACTGCTGTCTCGAGTTCTTTTCCGTCGCGACGCGGCTGCCGCCCGAATTCAGGGTGGCGCCCGCGGACGCCGCCACGCTGCTCGAAGAAGAGGTCTTTGCGCGCATGGCGGTCCACGACCTGCCCGCCGCCGATCGCGTGTCGATGCTTCGTGCGGTCGCGAGGGATGCCATCGCGGGCGGTCGCATCTACGACGCTCACATCGCCGAAGTCGCCCGGGCCGTCAGCGCCGACGTCGTGGTCACCGATAATCGCCGTCACTTTCTCTCCGCGCTCCGATACGGCATCCGCGTCGAGACGCCGGCTGAATTCCTCGCCGGACTCAAAAAACGAAAGTGACGCCGTCTATTGAGGTCTGCCGCAGGGCGTCAAGCGTTGAGCGCCGGCATTAAAATGACGCCATGGCGCGACTCGCACAGCTCGCGGGCACGACGGCACTCATCCTCTCGGGCCACTTCCTTCTCGCGGCGCCCGCGCCGGTCTCTCTGATTCCAGTCGACGGCGAAGGCGCGGGCTACTGGACGCGCTGGCGCGGACCGTCAGGACAGGGCACGGTCGCCGGCACGAACTACGTCGATACCTGGTCCGACACGACCAACGTGAAATGGAAAGCGGCGGTGCCGGGCCGCGGCCACTCGTCGCCGATCGTCTGGAAGGATCACATCTTCCTGACGACGGCACGCGAGTACGGCTCGAAGGTCTCGATGCTGGCGTTCCGGCGCAGCGACGGCAAGCTGCTGTGGGAGACGGGCGTGCCGTCGGCCGGCGTCGAGCACGTGTATCAGAAGAACAGTCACGCCTCCGCGACGCCGGCGACGGACGGACAGCGCGTGTACGCGTCGTTCGGCACGCACGGCGTGGCCGCGTTCGACTTCGACGGAAGACTGGTCTGGCACCAGAAGCTCGGCGACGTGAGGAACTACCACGGCAGCGCGGGATCGCCGGTGCTCCACAAGGACCGCGTGTTCATCTACCAGGATCACGACGGATCATCCACGCTGGGATCGTTCGTCGCCACGTTCAACGCGCGGACGGGGGCGGTCATCTGGAAAAAAGATCGCGCGGAGTCTGTGGGTTGGGGCACGGCAATCGTCATCGACGCAGGCGGACGCGAGGAGCTGATCGTCAGCAGTCAGCGGAAGGTGTACGCGTACGATCCGAACACCGGCGCGGAGCTGTGGACAGTGCGCGGCAACACGTTCGAAGTGATTCCCACGCCGGTGGTCGGACACGGCCTCGTCTTCTGCTCGTCCGGGCGCGCCGGTCCGACGTTCGCGATCCGTCCCGGCGGGAAGGGAGACGTCACCGACACGCACGTCGCGTGGTCGTCGCCCCGCGGATCGCCGTTCGTGCCGTCCGCGATCATCCACGGCGACCTGCTCTACATGATCAACGACATGCAGAGCATCCTGACCGCGCTCGATGCGAAGACCGGAACGCTCGTCTATCAGGAACGCCTCGGCGAGCCTGCGCGCGAGGGCTTCTCCTCGTCGCCGGTGGCCGTGGGCGACAAGATCTTCTTCACGAACGATCTCGGCCAGACGTTCGTCGTGCAGGCGGGACACGCGTTCAAGCTGCTGCGCGTGAACGAGCTGCACGCGCAGGTGCTCGCGTCGCCGGCGCTCGTCGACGGCACGTGGTACTGGCGCACCGACCGCGAGCTCCTCGCTATCGCTCGATGAGATTGTTGACTGTTGAGTGTTGATTGTTGATTCTCATTGTTGATTCTCATTGTTGATTCGGATTGTTCGAATCAACAATCAATCAACAGTCAACACTCAACAATCAACAATCTCATCGAGCAGTAATGACGAAGTCGCGGCCCGAATCGATATCGCCGTTGTTGATGTGCGTCTGGTCCGGCCGCTTGGCCAGCGTTTCCGATCCGCGCAATTCGATCTCGATGCGGTACGTGCCCTCCGGCACCTTGATCGTGTAGCCGCCGTTCGCGGCGGTCGTGCTCTCGTAGTGCGATCCTTTGTTGATCTCGGTCACCGTGACCTTGCGGCCGGGAACCGCGACGGCCGGATCTGCCGTGGTGACGATCCCCGCGATCGTGCCTCCGACCGACGGCGTCGGATGCGGATCGACGATCGGTCGATCCGTGTGACACGCAGCCGACGCGAAGATGACACACCCCAACAGGAAATGGTAGAGCCGCATACGTTCACACCTCGCTCGGACAGCTCAGTTGCAATCGCTGCGCCGGACGACATCCGATTCGATCGTCAGCACAACGGCAACGCGCCGCAGCACGCGCGCCGCGACCTGACGATCGGCAGCCAGCGCCAGCCCGAGCGCGCCGAGCGCCAATAGCGTCAGGTCATCGTCAGGACCAGCGACCGGAAGATGTCCCAGATCGACGGCGCCATGCCCATCCCGAGCGGGATGGTGTAGCCGCGCATCGCCTGCTGGACGGCGGCCTGCGCAGGGTCCATCGGCGTGGTGGTGAGATTGCCAATCGTGTGAAGCGCGGCGACAAGAATCGTCGCGAGTGACGCGATGGTGAACAACCGCCGGCCGCGCATCAACAGAGGGCCGTTGGTGTATCACACGTGCGTTCGCCTCGACAATCGGGTTACGCTGTCGATAAGGAGTTTCGCGCAGGGGGCGGGCCCCGGCGCGCTGAAGATGAAGGACCAGACTGGGGACGCCGTCAAAGAGCGCGTCAAGGTCGAGAAGAAAGAGCCGGCGCAGTACAAGGTCGTGCTGCTGAACGACGACTACACGACGATGGAGTTCGTCGTGCAGGTGCTGGAATCGGTGTTCCAGAAGTCGCCCGCCGAAGCGTTCCGGATCATGATGCACGTCCATCAGAACGGCAGCGGCATCGCCGGCGTGTATCCGTGGGAGGTCGCCGAAACGAAAGTGGAGACGGTGACGTCGCTCGCGCGTCACGCCGAGTTTCCGCTGCGCGCCACTATCGAGGAGGCGTGAAGAATATTTCTTTTTCGTGTTTTCGTGTTTTCGTGGTTGCGTTTGTTTTGATGAAAACCCGTGTTCTCTTCTTCCGTTGAAATCGTCCTGACCATCGCGTACCGCGAAGCGGTGTCGCGGCGCCACGCGTACGTGACGCTCGAGCACCTGCTGTACGCACTCGCCCACGACGACGAGGGCGAGCGGATTCTCGCCGCGTGCGGCGCCGATCTGCCAAAGCTGCGGCGCGATCTCGATCAGTATCTCAACGAGTCGATCGAAACGTTCAAGCGCAGCGAGGCACGCGATCCCGAGCAGACGGCGGCGTTCCGCCGCGTGCTCCAGACGGCGGTCCTGCACGTGCAGAGCTCGCAGCGCGCCGAGGTGCAGGCCGGCGACGTGTGCGCCGCGATCCTGCAGCAGCCGAAGACGCATGCCGCGCGGCTGCTCACGGACCAGGGCATCACCCGGCTCGACATCCTCGAGTACATCGCACACGGAATCTCGAAAGTTCCCATCGGAGGAACGTCCGGCGGGACGCCTGAGCCCGCCGGCCCAGGCGGCGCGACCGCCGGCGGCGGCGACGAGGGCTCCGCGACGGCGCGCGATCCACTGTCGGCGTACTGCTCGAACCTGACCGATCGCGCGCGGCAGGGACTCCTCGATCCGCTGATCGGCCGCACCGGCGAGCTGCAGCGGACGATCGAAGTCCTCTGCCGCCGCCGCAAGAACAACCCGGTGTTCGTCGGCGAAGCAGGCGTCGGCAAGACGGCCATGGCCGAAGGCCTCGCGACGCGGCTGCTCGGATCGGAAGAGACGCCGGTCCCGGACGCACTGAAGGACGCCGAGGTCTTCGCGCTCGACACCGCCGGCCTGCTGGCCGGCACGCGCTTCCGCGGCGACTTCGAGGAGCGCTTCAAAGCGGTGATCAAGGCGTTGAGCGCCAAACCCAACGCGATCCTCTTCATCGACGAAATGCACTCCACCGTCGGCGCCGGCGCGACGACGGGCGGCACGATGGATCTGGCCACGCTCATCAAGCCGATTCTCACCGCGGGCGATCTGCGGATCATCGGCTCGACGACGTTCGAGGAGTTCAAGCACATCGAGAAGGATCGCGCCCTGGCGCGGCGGCTGCAGAAGATCGCCATCGACGAGCCGTCGGCCGAGGAGGCGACCAGGATCCTCGCCGGACTGCGGAGCCGGTACGAAGAGCATCATCGGGTCAAGTACACCGACGCCGCGCTCGAAGCGGCCGTCAAGCTCGCGGCGCGCCACCTCCGCGACTACCGGCTGCCCGACAGCGCGATCGATCTGCTCGACGAAGCCGGCTCGGTCGTCCGCCTCGCCGCGCCGCCGGTGTCAGACGTGTCAGACGTGTCAGACGTGTCAGACACCCCGTTGATCGCCCCGTTGATCGTCGACGCGGCGGACATCGAGCGCGTCGTGGCGCGCATCGCGCGCATTCCGGCCCGGCAGGCCTCCGCCTCCGATCGCGAGCGGCTGCGAACGCTCGAAGAATCGCTGCAGCGCGTCGTCTTCGGACAGCCCGAAGCGGTGCATCTCGTCGCCCAGGCGATCAAGCGGTCACGTGCGGGACTTGGTCAGCCCGATCGTCCGTCGGGCTGCTTTCTGTTCACGGGCCCGACCGGCGTCGGCAAAACGGAGCTGGCCAAACAGCTCGCGATCCAGCTCGGAAACGAGTTCTCGCGCCTCGACATGAGCGAGTACATGGAGAAGCACGCGGTCGCGCGCTTGATCGGCGCGCCGCCGGGGTACGTCGGGTTCGAGCAGGGCGGGCTGCTCGTCGACATGGTCCGTACGCATCCCTACAGCGTCGTGCTGCTCGACGAGATCGAGAAAGCGCATCCCGACATCTACAACATCCTGCTGCAGGTGATGGATCACGCGGCGCTCACCGACAACACCGGACGGAAAGCGGACTTCCGGAACGTCGTGCTGATCCTCACGTCCAACGCCGGCTCGCGCGAGCTGAGCGCGGCATCGATCGGCTTTACGGACGCCAGCGCGAACAACGATCGGGCCCGGCGCGCCGCCGAGAGCAAGTCGAAGACCGCGATCGAGCGCGTGTTCAGTCCGGAGTTCCGCAACCGGCTCGACGCCATCGTGACGTTCCGTCCGCTCTCGCCCTCGGTGATGGAAGAGATCGTCGAGAAGTTCGTGCTGCAGCTCGAGCAGCAGCTGGCCGAGCGTCACGTCGCGATCGCGATGACGCCGGAGGCGCGGGCCTGGCTCGCCGTGAAGGGCTACGATGCCGTGTTCGGCGCGCGGCCGCTCGGCCGCGTCGTGCAGAAGGAAGTGCGCGATCCGCTCACCGACGAGATCCTGTTCGGGAA
>DASYQZ010000093.1:0-5261 GCA_036004865.1 Vicinamibacterales bacterium | reverse complement strand
CGCGCCGCCGCCTTCGCCAAGGCTCCGGCGAGCCTCGCCGAAGCGAAGCGCAGGCGGGCCGGCGCGCCCGCTGCCGCCGACGTCATGGACCTGCCCGATGCACGCCGAGGTCGTCGACAACGAGAAGGGCAAGTGTCCGATCTGCAAGATGGATCTCGTCCCGATCAAGCTCGATCTCGTGTGGAGCTGTCCGATCCACGTCGAGGTCACCGAACTGGATGCCGGACGCTGCCGCAGCTGCCGGCGCGAGCTCGTGCGCGTGGTGAAGGGACTCTCGTTCACCTGCCGGATTCATCCGAAGGTCGACGCGCTCGATCCCGGCACGTGTCCGCAGTGCAGACGAACGCTCGTGGCGAAGTATTCGCTGCGGCCGCACGGCAATCACAACCCGAAGCACGGCGGCCAGTTCTTCATGGCGCCGAACAACTGGCACATCGAGGTCACGCACCCGGCGCCGGCGGTGTTCCGGTTGTACGTGTACGACGATTACTCGAGGACGTTCATTCCCCGCGGATTCACGAGCCGCATCATCTCCATTCCCGGGGCGAATGGAAAAAGCGTCGACGCGTCGATTCCATTCACGCGCGCCGGCGACTACCTCGAAGCGCGCGTGCCGAAGCTCGGCCTGCCGGCCGCAATCGCGGTGAAGGTCCGCTTTCAGAGCGACGACCAGGAATACCGGTTCGATTTCCCCTTCATGGACTATTCGAAAGAGCCGCGGTGAGGGTCGCGATTCTCGACGACATCCATCGCGCGTACGAGGGAACAGCCGGTGTCCGCCGGCTGCGAGAACGCGCCGACGTCCGCATCTTCACCGCGACGTTCGGCGATCCAGGCGCCCTCGCCGGCTTCGACGCGCTGGTCGCGAACCGCGAGCGCACGAAGTTCACGCGCGAGCTGTTCGCCGAGCTCCCCGACCTGCGCATCATCGCGCAGACAGGCAATCACGCCTATCACATCGATCTCGCCGCAGCAGACGCGCGCGGCATCGTCGTCGCCAAGGCGAGCGGCGGCTTCTCATACGGCGCCGCCGAGCTCGCCATCGGTCTCGCGATCGCGTTCGTGCGTCAGATTCCGGCGGCCGATCGCGCGGTGAAGCACGGCACGTGGCAGACGCCGCTCACGGCCGTCCTCCACCGAAAGACGCTCGGGATCGTCGGACTCGGGCACGTGGGCCGCCACGTGGCGAGGATCGCGAGGGCGCTCGAGATGCGCGTGCTGGCGTGGGGTCCGCGGCTGACCGACGGGGCGGCGCGGGCGGCGGGCGTCGAGCGGCGCGAGCTCGACGATCTCTTACGCGACTCGGACGTCGTGTCGGTTCACGCGACGCTCGCCCCGGAATCGCGCGGCCTGCTGGATGCGCGGCGCCTCGCCCTCATGAAGCCGACCGCCTGCCTTATCAATACGGCGCGAGGTCCGATCGTCGACGAGGCCGCCCTCGTTGCGGCGCTCCGCGACAGGCGCATCGCCGGCGCCGGGCTTGACGTGTTCGATCGGGAGCCGCTGCCGGCCGGGCATCCGCTGACGGCGCTCGACAACGTGATTCTGACGCCGCACATCGGGTGGCCGACCGACGAGGCCTACGAGTCCTTCGCCGACGCGGCAGCGGACGTGTTGATCGCCTTCATGGACGGACGCGACGTCCCGCGATTCAGCGTTCGGCACTGAGAAAGCATTGGCAGGCCTGAATGCCTGATGCCTGCCGCCGTTACTTGGCGCTTGAATCCGATTGCCACAGCGCGAAGGGATTCCCTTGTGGATCGATCAGCATCGCAAACCAGCCCATCCCGGGCACGGGTGACTTGCCCTTCATCATCTTCGCGCCAAGTGTTTGCGCGCGATCGATCGAGGCCTCCAGCGATTCGACGTTGACGTAGTTCACCCAGGCGCGCCCCTCGTAGCCGGCGGGACGCTTCAGGAGACCGCCGTTGATGCCGCCCGTCTGCGTGGGCATGCCCTTCGCGTCGGTGTCGACGGTTTTGATCAACCGGTAGTCCATGCCCGGTACACGCTCGACGGTCCAGTCGAACAGGCTCGTGTAGAACTGCTGCAGCGAGTCCGGATCGTCGGCGTAAATCTCGAAATGCGCAACTGCGTTCTTCTTCATGAGTGTCCTCGCTTGGAGTGTCGCATCGTGTGCTCGAGCACCGTCGCGGCGAAGACGAGCCGCAGATGCGGCGAACCGTTCCGGCTCAGTGATTCGGGATCGCGCTTCGGCTCCGCGAGCCAGGCGATGCCGATGCTGATCAGATACAGCGCCATCATCGGCGCCGCGAAGACCATCTGGTTCCACGCATCCGGCGACGTCGTGAGAACGGCCGCGGCGACGAAGATGATCAGAATCGCGTACTTGATGTTGCGCCACAGGAACCGGGCCGTGACGAAGCGCATCTTCGCGAGGAAGAAGACGACTGTCGGCAACTGAAACACGACGACCATCGCGAACAGCATCTTGAGGTACTGGTCGAACGTGTCTTCGATCCGCGGCATGAACTTCATCTTCGGCGAGCTGAACGTCCCGAAGAAGGCCATCGTCGCCGGAAACAGCACATAGTGACTGAAGAGCGCGCCGCCGATCGTGGCGGCCGTGGCGAAGATGACGAATGGCACGACGAATTTCTTCTCGTTTCTGTAGAGGCCAGGGGCGATGAATCGCCACACCTGGTACGACACGAACGGCGCAGCCAACACGACGCCAGCAATGAGCGCGACGTTGAATTTGAACGCGAACCCTTCGCTCGGTCTGGTGTAGATGAGTTCACTGCCCGGCGGGAGCATCCGAATCGTCGGTTCGAGGACGAAATCGACAATCCGGTCGAGAAAGAGCATCGCGATCGCCATCCCGATGCCGACCGCGATGCACGAACGAATGAGCCGCATCCTGAGCTCGTCGAGATGCTCGAGGAATCCCATCTGTCCGCCCGGCGCCTGATCTCGATCCTCCCTGGGGGCCCGCGAGTGTGCTGGTGCCATGGACGCGATCCTCCTGCAGCGCGTCAGTATATCGAGTGAAGGAAGATTGTTATCGCCTCAGACTGGTGATTGGATTCAGCCGGACGATGCGCAGCGCCGGCACGAGCGTCGCGATGGCCGCGACGAACAGCACCGCGCCGGCCGCGATCGCGAACGTCAGTGGATCGGTCACCGTGACGCCCCACACGAGATGCCGCATGACGGCGGCGCCGAGGCGCGCGGCGAACAGCCCGATGGCCACGCCGGCGATCGCGAGCGAGAGTCCGGGCACGGCGGCCGCTGCAATCGCTTGCCGCGGACGCGCGCCGAGCGCGATGCGGATACCGAGCTCGCGCGTGCGCTCCGCGACCGAATTCGCGACGAGACCGTAGAGTCCAACCGCCGCGAGCAGCAGCGCGAGACCCGCGAGCGTGCCGAGCAGCCACGCCTGCGCGCGCTCGGTCGCGACCGCCTCCCCGCGCACATCGTCAACCGTCCGGAACTTCGCGAACGGCAGCAGCGGGTCGACCGATTCGACCGCCTGCTGCATCTCGCGGGCGATGCCTTGCGGTGAGCCCCCCTGTGAGCCATAGACGCGCACGAACCAGCTCGGCGAGAACCAGGTGTGCACCATCTTGAGGAATGCGGTGTTCGTCTGCGTGGCGGGAATGTACGACGCCGCTTGCGCCGCCACCGGCCCGACGTTGCCCCATGATCGTTTCTGCTGAACGTCGCCGACGATGCCGACGACGGTGCGCGCTCCACCGGCCGATTGGAGCTGCCGGCCAATCGGATCCTCGCCGGGCGAGTACCGCTTCACGAACGCCTCGTTGACGACGATCGCGGCAGCGGCCGTCGCCGTGTCGGCCTCGGTGAATACGCGGCCGCGTACGAGGGGAATCCGCAGCGTCTCGAAGTATCCGGGCGTCACATACGTCAGGTTCATGATGTCGATGCGATCGGCGCCCTCCTTCGCACCGACCCATCGGCCGCCGAGGTTGAGCGCGCGCTCGTACGGCAGCGTCAGGCACACGGCCGCGTTCTCGACGCCCGGGACGCGCCGCATGTTCGCGATGCTTTGCTCGAAAAGCAGGTTGACCTTGTCGGCGGTCGCATAGCGCGCGTCCTGCAGCGAGAGCGTCGCGGTCATCACGTGCGTGCCGTCGAAGCCGGCGCGCAGCCGCATGAGATGGTCGACGCTCCGAACCAGGAGGCCCGCGCCGACGAGCAGCACGACGCCGAGCGCCATTTCGGTGATGACCATCGCGCGCCTCGGCCAGCTGCGTGCTGCGCCGGCGATCGATCCGCTGCCCGACTCGACGAGCGTCTCACGCAGGTTCACGCGGCTCGCCTGCAGCGCCGGCAGCAATCCGAAGACGACGCTCGTCGCCAGCGCGATTGCGCCCGTCATGGCGAGCACACGCGCGTCGAGTCCGATTTCACCCGGCGGCACGCCGAACGCGTTCTCGAGGAGCGTGACGAAGAATTGCGATCCCGCGTAGCCGAGCGCAATGCCTGCGATGCCGCCGCAGGCGGCGAGCACGACGCTTTCGCAGAGCAACTGACGCACGATGGCGCCGCGGCCGCCGCCGAGCGCGATGCGCGTCGCGATTTCGGGCGCGCGCGCGACGCCGCGCGCCATCAGCAAGCCCGCGATGTTCACGCAGCCGATGAGCAGGACGACCGCGACGGCGCCCCACAACACCAGAATCGGCTGCCGCACCTGCTGCGTTTCGGCGCGCTGCAGCGGGATGACGTGCACCCGCGCATGATTCCGGGGGTCGCGATAGAGATCGTCCGTCACCGGCTGCCCGATCGCGGCGACCTCGGCATCCGCCTGTGCCCACGTCACGTTGGGCCGCAGCCGCGCGATGATGCCGTAGTTCTGTCCGCCGCCTTCGCACGTCCGGCAGGGGCGGACCGGCGTCCAGACGTCCACGTTTCCAGGTGGTCCACCGCTCGTGAATGCCGCGGGCATCACGCCGACGATCGTGTGCGGCTCGCCGCGCAGCGTCAGCGATCGTCCGACCGCGCTCGCGTCGCCGTTGAACAGCCGCATCCACAGACCGTGGCTCAGCACGGCGGCCGCCGGTCCGTTCGGGCGATCTTCATCAGCGTTGAATTCGCGGCCGATCGCCGGCGCGACGCCGAGCACGCGAAAGAATCCGGCCGAGACGCGCTGCTGCTTCACGTACTCGGCGTGATTGCCCGCCACGAGGTTCACACCAGTCGACCCGAACCCGCCGCTGGTCGTCGCCAGATCCAGCGTCCTGACGTGATCGCGGAGCACCTCCCACGTCCCGCCCGTC
>DASYQZ010000092.1:0-3552 GCA_036004865.1 Vicinamibacterales bacterium | reverse complement strand
CGTCCGCTGTTGCGGCCGCAGGTGCCGAGCCGTCCGGGCGCGGCCGTGGCAAACGCCTGCGCGGCGTTCGTGATCGCCGCGCGCGACGTGTTGAGATCGGGGAACAGGTAGCCCAGGCTGTAGTCGTAAATCGGATCGGCGAGGCAATCCGCACGCAGCTGACCGGTGTTCTGACCGGATTGATCGAACGATCCGACGCCCGGGGTGAACGGCCGGCCCGACAGCGCGGTGAAAACCGCGCCGATCTGCAGCGGCCCGCCGCCGACCGACCCGCCCGGAACCGCGTAGCTCCCGCCGAAGTTGAAGTTGTGGCGGATGTCCGCGTTGCACGGCCCTTCGTTGTTCGACGGGTCGTACGGATTCATCGCCTGCTCCGTCGCGCCGTCGCGGCTGCCGGAGTTGTAGTCGGTGCACTTCGCCAGCGTGTAGTTGTACTGCGTGTTGATCCCGTGCCACTGATTCTGGCGGAAGGACAGCTGCAAGCTGTCGTACCGGGACTGGCTGTCGTTGGTGAATTCCGCGATCGACCGGTACTGCGGGAATCGCGAGAAGAACGGCCGGAGCGCGTCGATACTGCCGCTCGTCGGCGACCCGACCGGCGGCGCGTTGATCTCGCGGCGCCACACGAGATCGTTGCCGCGCGATCCGACGTACGAAACGGTCACCGAACTGCTCCGCAGCACCTCGCGCTGCACCGTCGCGTGGAAGTAATGGTAGTAGCCCGAATGGAAGTCGTCGGGCACCCGGAAGATGTTGAACGGCGGCGCGCCCGTCGGCGAGGATCCGAACACCGCCACGCCCGGCTGCAGACAGACGTAATCCCCGCCGGCCGTGGAGTTGTTCGGATCGAGGCAGGTGACGCCGGGCGCGTCGGGAGCAAACCGCGGCGTCTGCGCGAACGACACACGAAACACGCCGAGCGCCGGCGTCGAGAACAACCCCGGGTGAACCGTGCCGATGAGCGCGGTGTCGTACGTCAGCGCGTAACCCGCGCGCACGCTCGTTCGCCCGCTGCCGGTCGGATCCCACGCCAGCCCGGCGCGCGGACCGAAGTTGTTCTTGTCTGACTTGTACAACCGGTCGAGGCCGTTCGAGCCGAGCTGCACGAGGCCGCGGTCCGGGAAGAAGTTCGTCGCATTGTTGTTCTTCTCCGTCACAGGACCCGTCAGTTCGTATCGCAGCCCGGCGCTCAGCGTGAGGCGCGGCGTCGCGCGCCAGTCGTCGTTGAAGTAGGCGCCGATCGATTGCTGGCCCATCTTCCGCTCGGTCTGGCCGAACGATCGGGAGGCATTCTCGAACCGCGCCAGCAGCAGGCCGACCAGCGCATCGACGTCGTTGCTGCTCCGGCCGTTGGCGGTCAGCGACGTCCGCGCCTGGTTGCGGACGCTGCGGTTGTAGCCGTAGTCGTAGCTGACGCCCATCTTCATCGTGTGCGATGCGCGCGTGTGCGTCAGCGACGTGCCAACCTGCAGCGTCGTCGTCGGCGCCGTCGTGATCGGGTAGCCGGCGATGCCGCCGATATGACCGAACGGCGTGTTGATGCCGGGGACGCCGAGGTCCGCAGCATCGAGCGGGCCGGTGTTGATGCCCAGCTCTTTCGGATCGATCTTGTTGTTCGGCTCGATCGTCTGCGAGAAGTAGTTGAAGCCGATGCGCGTCTCGAGCAGCGACCGGTTCGACAGCGTCGAGTTCCAGACGATGCCGGTCAGGGCGGCGAGCGTCGGGTCGGTCACCGAGTTGAACAGGTCCACGGGACCGGCGGCGCCGGGCGGGACGATCTCGCCGCTGTTGCCGGCGGGCGCAGATTGAAAGCTCCGGCCGTAGAACACGCGCTCGTTGATCAGATTGCTCGCGTTCAATTGATGATCGACCTTCACCGAGAAGGTGTTCATGTTCGCGACGGTCGCGCCCAGCACGTGAAGATTGCCTGTTGGATCGGTGGGATAGAACTTGAGCAGGTTTTCGCCGATCGAGTTGGTCCGCAGTCCCGCGGCGGCGATGCGCGCGCGGGCCGACGCGATCTGCGCGTCGGTCGGGACGTGGACGTCGTACGGCGTGGTGACCGTCAGACGCTGTCCCTCGTAGTAGCCGAAGATGAACGTCTTGTCCTTCTGAATCGGCCCGCCGAACGTCCCGCCGTACTGCTGGTTCTTGATCGGCGTCGGGTCCGCTTCCTTTCCAAGCTTCTGCGCCGCGCGGATGTCGAAGAAGTTGGGCGAGTCGGTCCAGTCGTCGTGGCGGAAGTAATACCCCGTGCCGTGCGGCACGTTGCCGCCGCTCTTCATGACGATGTTGACCGCGGCGCCGCCCTTGACGCCGAACTCCGCCGACGGCGTCTGCTGTACGGTGAAATCACCGATCGCGTCCATCGGCACGAGCGTCGCCGGAATGCCGATGATCGCGGTCTGATTCATGACCGTGTCGCCGTAATAGCGATCGTTGTTCGAGATGCCGTCGATCATGAAGTTGTTCGACGTGGTGCGCGCGCCGCTGATGTTGACGCCTTGGAACCCGCCGCCGGGCCGGTGCTGCACGCCCGGCATCACGTTGAGCAGCGAGTTGAAGTCGCGTCCGCTCAGCGGCATCGCCTCGATGCGCTGGCTGTCGACGCGGTTGTTCAGCTTGTCCGAGAACTCGACGAGCGGCGTGACCGCCTCGACGGTGATCGTCTCGGACATCGTCCCGACTTCGAGCTTGAAGTCGACCTTCGCGACCGCGTTCGCGGCAATCGACGTCTCGCGGCTCACCGTTTTGAAGCCTTGGAGCTCTGCAGTCACGCGGTACACGCAGATCGGCAGTTCCGAGATGCGGAAGCCGCCCTGCCCATCGGTCACGGCCGCCCGGGTGAGGTTCGTATCGGTGCAGACCGCGTTCACGGTGACGCCCGGCAGAATGGCGCCGGTGGCGTCGGTCACGGTTCCCGTGATGTCGCCCGTGGTTTTCTGTGCGAGCAGTGTTGACGTGAATACCAGCGTGAGGAACACACCGAGGGCTGAAGCCGTTCTCGATCGATCCATCTCTCCACTCTCTTTCACTCGCGCCTGGGTCGCGTCTCCCGCGCGCTAACGGGTGTGGTGCAATGCGGCGGTTGTAAACCGCGCCTGCCGAGGTGTCAAGCAAAGTTATGCTTAAAGGCCATGGCGAAAGCGCGCGGATCCAGCGGGATGAATCGCAAACGTTCTGCCGGTGCGCCGATCCGCGCACGACGGTCTGTTCCGGCTCGGCGTGAGCGGGGCGGGGCGGACGGCGCCGCGCCGGGCATGGGACCTGGCCGTGTGTTGATCATCGGCTCCGAGGCGCAGCCGTTTGCGAAGACCGGCGGCCTCGCCGACGTTCTTGGCGCGCTGCCGCCGGCGCTCGCGCGGCTCGGATGGGACGTCACGGTGGCGCTACCGAAGTATCGCGGCGCACCGGACGGGTTGCTCGTCGAGCGGTTTCCGGTGACCGTCGGCGGCTTCAGCCGCGACGTGGGCTTCGAGGAAGTGCCGCTCGCCGACGGCGCGCGGGCATGGCTCATCGACTGCCCCGATCTCTACGATCGCGACGCGTTGT
>DASYQZ010000091.1:0-29821 GCA_036004865.1 Vicinamibacterales bacterium | reverse complement strand
GCGCCAGCTGTATCGCTATTTCTTCATCGCCCTCGGCTCGTCGACCTTCGGGAGCATCGGCTTCAGCAGCACGTGTTCGTAGACGAGCGCGGCGGCGCAGGCGCCGGCGATTGGCGCGACCCAGTACGCCCAGTGCCACTGGAAGTTCATCATTTCGAGCGCCGGACCGAACGATCGCGCCGGGTTCATGGATGCGCCGGTCACGGGGCCGCCTGCCAGGATGTCGAAGGCGACCGTCAGGCCGATGCCGAAGCCGCCAATCTTCACCGCGCGCCCGCGCTCGTCGACTGCGGTGCCATAGATCGACGTCATAAGGAGGTAGGTCATGATGAACTCGGCGATGAGCACGGTGCCGGTCGTCGCCCAGGGGGCGGGCAGCGGGATGCCGAGGTTCGCGGTGGTCACGGCTTCGACCGGGAAGATCACGCGGCAGAAGCCGGCCGCGGTCGTCGCGCCCAGCAGCTGCGCGCCGACGTACGCGACGGCGAGCGGCGGGGCGATGCGGCCGGTGACCAGGAATCCCGCGGTCACCGCCGGATTGAAATGCGCGCCCGATTCGCCGCCGAACACGTTCACCGCAATGGACAGCGCCAGGCCGTGCGCCAGCGCGATGCCGAGCAAGCCGGACATGCCGCCGACGGCGGGAGTGTTGCAAAGGATCGCCCCAATGCCCGCGAAGCACAGGTAGAAGGTGCCCAGAAACTCTGCCAGACACGGCCTGAACGTCTTCATGAGCTGCTCCCTTTTGGCGACGATGCTACTACAAGTGTCGATCGCGAAAAGTCCGGCGGCGAGCGGAGCGAGCCGCGTCAACGAAGTCCCGTGGGGACTCGACCGGATCGATCAGCACGCGCTGCCGCTCGACGGCCGCTTCACGCCGGGCGGCGACGGCCGCGGCGTGCACGTGTACGTCATCGACAGCGGCGTCCGCCGCAGCCATCGCGAATTCGAGGACCGACCTGGCAGAGTTGTCTGGATTGGCGATTTCGTCAGCGGCGGTCCCGGCAGCAATCAAGCCGAGGACTGCGATCCGCCGCCCTCGCCGGGGCACGGCACGCACGTGGCGAGCATCATCGCCGGCCGGACGTTCGGCGTCGCGCCGGCCGCGCGCGTGCACGCGCTGCGCATCCTCCCGTGCGGCGGCACGACGCGCACCGATCTCGCGGCGGCGATTCGCGCGGTCGACTGGATCACCGCGCACGGGCTGAAACCGGCGGTCGTCAACATCAGCGCGGCCCGGTGGGACACGCCGGACACCGCGCTCGACGAGGCGATTCGGCGATCGATCCGCGCGGGCTTCGCGTACGTGCTGTCGGCGGGCGGCATGGGCGACATCGGCGCGTTCACGCCGCAGCGCGTGGCCGAGGCGATCACGGTCGCATCGGCGACGAGGGACGACAAGGCGGCGAACAGCGAGTACGGTCCGCGCCTCACGCTGTTCGCGCCCGGCGTCGGCATTCAGGGCGCGGGGAACGCGAGCGACACCGCGACGTTCGCAGGAGACGGCGACTCGTACGCCGCGGCGTTCGTCTCGGGCGTGTCGGCGTTGTACCTACAACACCATCCGCGCGCGACGCCCGACGAAGTGAAGCGCGCGCTTGTCGCGTCCGCGACGCGCGGCGTTCTTGGCCACACCGGCCAATCTCCTGACCTCCTCGTGCATATCGTCCAATAAGATCTTCGCAGATCGATTCTGTCATCCTCGCTTCCCAATCTCCGCAATCTTCGATCCCGTCCCTAATTCCCTCTCGCGTCGATGTCATACTGTCGCGGAGAGCTTCTTGCCGGACCAGCCGACGCTCGCAGAAACGATCGCGCTCCTCGAGGCCACGCTCGACGCCACGCACGACGGCATCCTCGTCGTCGACTCGAATCGACGCCTCGTCCGCTACAACCGCCGCTTCCTCGAAATGTTCCGCATGCCACAGGAGATTGTCGACGCCGGCATGAGCGGCCTCGCCGATTTCATCCGCCGCGAGCTCGAGATGCCGGGAGACTTCATCCTGGATCGCGACGAGGTCTGGCAGGATCTCTCGACGACCCTCGTCGGGACGCTGCGGTTCAAGGACGGCCGTCTCTTCGAGCGCTTCATCGCGCCGCACCGCGTCGGCGATCGCATCGTGGGCCGCGTGATCAGCTACCGCGACGTCGGCGAGTCGGTGCGCGCCGCCGCCGCGCTCGAGCAGCATCGTGCGTTCCTCGAGAAGGCGCAGGAGGTGGCGCACATCGGCAGTTGGGTCGCCGACCTCGGCGAGCCCGAGCGTCTCGGCTGGTCGCGCGAGACGCATCGCATCTTCGGCGTGCCCAGCGGCACGTTCGACGGGACCGCCGAGACGTTTTTTTCGTACGTGCATCCCGACGATCGCGACGCCGTGCGCGCGGCCAGCCGTGCGGCGAAGCGCGACGGCGCGCCGTACGACATCGAGCACCGGATCGTGCGCGGCGACGGCACCGTCCGCTGGGTGCACGAGCAGGCCGACGTGGTGCGCGATGGAGAGGGGCGCGCGGCGCGCATGGTCGGTACCGTGCAGGACATCACCGAGCGGCGGCTGCTGGAGGAGCAGCTTCGCCAGTCGCAGAAGATGGAGGCGATCGGCCGGCTGGCCGGCGGCATTGCGCACGATCTGAACAACGCGCTCACCGCAATTGGGGGCTACGCCGAGCTCGCGCTCGGCGCGATCGTCGGCGGCCCGGCGCGCGCGGACGTGCAGGAGATCCGACGCGCCGCCGAACGCGCCGGGTCGGTGACCAAGCAGCTGCTCGCGTTCAGCCGCAGGCAACTGCTGGAGCCGCGCGTGTTCAGTCTGAACGACGCCGCCTCCGCCGTCGTCCGGCTGCTGTCGCGCCTGCTCGGATCGGACGTCGTCGTCCGGTCCGCGATCGGGACGTCGGTTCCGCCGGTCCTCGGCGATCCCGGCCAGGTGGAACAGGCGATCATCAACCTGGCGGTCAACGCGCGCGACGCGATGCCCGACGGCGGCAGCCTCACGCTCGAAACCGGCGCGGTGGACGTCGACGACGCGTTCGCGCGCGCGCACGTGCCGATGACGCCGGGGCACTACGCGGTGCTGCGGGTGACCGATACCGGCCACGGCATGTCGCGCGAGACGCAGAGCCGCATCTTCGAGCCGTTCTACACGACGAAAGCGATCGGGAAAGGGACCGGTCTCGGGTTGTCGATGGTGTACGGCACGATGAAGCAGATCGGCGGGTTCATTTTCGTGGACAGCGAGATCGGGCGGGGGACGACCTTCTCGTTGTACTTCCCGCCGGCGCCGACCGCGACGGTGACGGCGACGGCGCCGCCCACCAACGGCGACCGGCGCGGACACGAGACGCTGCTCGTCGTCGAAGACGAGCCGGCCGTGCGCAACCTCGTCGCCTCGTCGCTGCGCAAGGAGGGATATCACCTGCTGCTCGCTTCGTCGGCGGAGGAGGCGCTGGAGATCGTCGACACCCACCAGGGCCCGATCGATCTGGTGGTGACCGACGCGATCATGCCCGGGCGCAGCGGCGTCGATCTCGTGCGCGAGCTGACCGGGCGCCAGCCCGGCCTGCCGGTGATCCTGATGTCGGGCTACACCGAGGAAACGCTGCCGCTCAGGGACCTCGGCGATACGATTACGCTGCTGCAGAAACCGTTCACGCCGAAAGACCTGCGGCGCCGCATCCGCGGGATTCTCGATCGGTGAGCCACTGACTCGGCTTCAATCGTCGCGGCGCTGAATCAACACAAAGGACACGAAGGACACAAAGGCTCTGTGTCCCTCGTGTTCGATCGGCGTCACAATCAAGCTACACGTGTCATCGCGTTGTCGGCGCCAGTTCCGGCTTCGCGCCCGGAGGCAGCGGCGTGCGCGCCGTGTTCAGCACCATCGCGATCATCGTGTAGTAGCCGGTGAGGCCGATCGTGTCGATCACGCCCTGTTCGCCGAACTTGCCGACGGCTCGCGCATACGTCGCGTCGCTCACGGCGTGGTTTTTGGCGAGCTCGTCGCAGAACGTATAGAGGATTTCCTCGTCTTCGGCCATCTTGGCTGGGCGGCGCCCCTCGGCGATCGCCTTGATCGTGTCGGCGCTCAGCCCGCCCTTCAGCGCGAGCGGCGCGTGCGCGTTCCACTCGTAGTTCTGCGTCCACTGCCGCGCGGTCATCAGGATGACGAACTCGCTGAGGCGCGGCGGCAGCACGCTGCGGTAACGGAGGTAATCGCTCAGCGCCCGCGCGCGGCTCAGGACTTCGGGACTGCGAAGCAGCGGGACGAACGGTCCCGAGATGTCGACCGAGCGAGCCGCCTTGAACTCCTCGATCGCCTTCTTCTGCGCGTCGGTGAGCTTGTCGGCGGGAATCGGCGGCATGCGATCCTGCCCGCGCGCCGCTGTAGACACCATCAAGAGGCCGCCGACGAGAATCGTGGACACGATCATGGTTGAATGCATACTCTCCTCTTCGGTTGTAGCGCTCAGCGCTCAGCTCTCAGGCGTCACCTGCCAGCTTTTGGTCGTTCACGCGGACAACTGAAAGCTGAAAGCTGAGAGCTGAGCGCGACAGAGTGGTTCGTATCCTATAATTTCGCGTCGCTGTGAGCCACCCCGTCAGGATCGCCCTCATCGGCTTCGGGTACTGGGGTCCGAATTACGCCCGCGTTCTCAACGACCTGCCCGGCGCGGAGCTGGTGGTCGTGTGCGACAGCCGTCCCGAACGGCTCGCCGTCGTCCGCGAGCGGCATCGCGCCGTTCAGATCTCCGAGAGCGTCGAGGAGGTGTTCGCGCGCGATGATATCGACGCGGTCGCGATCGCCACGCCGGCGTCGACGCACGCGGGGCTCGTCCGCGCCGCGCTCGGCCACGGCCGCCACGTCCTCGTCGAGAAGCCGATGGCGCTCGATGTCGCGGCGTGTGAGGCGCTGTGCGATCTGGCGGCGTCGGCCAACCGCGTGCTGATGGTGGGGTACACCTTCTTGTACAACGCGGGCGTCCGCAAGATGAAGGAGTGCATGAGACCCGAACCGTTCGGGCAGATGTACTACCTGCACGCGACGCGCACGAACCTCGGGCCGATCCGCCACGACGTGAACGCCGTCTGGGACCTCGCGCCGCATGACATCGCGATCTTCAATTACCTGCTCGACGAAGAGCCGGTGTGGGTCTCCGCCGTCGGCACGCGCGTGCTGCGAACGAACCGCGACGACATCGCCTTTGCGACGCTCGGCTACAGGAACGACGTGGTCGGCAACATCCACGTGAGCTGGGCCGATCCGAATAAAGTCCGCGAAGTCGTCGCCGTCGGCAGCCGCCGCCGCGTCGTCTTCAACGATCTCAACGACGTCGAGCGCGTCCGGGTGTTCGAGCGCGGCGTCTCGGTCGACGAGGCGATCGCCGACTCGTACGGCGAGTTCAAGCTGCTCGTCCGCGACGGCGACATCGTCAGCCCGAAGGTGGAGCCGAGCGAGCCGTTGAAGAATCAGTGCGCCGATTTCATCGACGCCGTCCGCTCCGGCAAGCCGCCGGTGGCGACCGGACGGTTCGGGCTCGGCGTCGTTCGAGCGCTGGCGGCCATCGACGAGTCGATGCGATCGCGCGGAGCTGCCGTTGACGTCGCGCAGGCCTTCAGGCCTGCCAGTGGAAATCCGAGGAGGACGTCTGAAGTCTGACGTCAAACTCGGGCCCGACTCGGTGATCGATCCGGGTGTCCTGCTCGGCTACCCGCCGGGCCGGCCCGGCGTCGCCGGCGAGACGCGAATTGGCCGCGGGGCGAGAATTCGCGCGGGATCGATCATCTACGCCGCTGTCGAGATCGGCGACGAGTTCGAGACCGGCCACCACGCGATCGTGCGCGAAGAGACGAGGATTGGCAGCCACTGCGCCGTGTGGAACAACTCGACGATTGATTACGGCTGCGTCATCGGCGATCGCGTGAAGATCCACTGCAACGTCTACGTCGCGCAGTTCACCGTGCTCGAAGACGACGTGTTTCTCGCCCCGGGCGTGACGATCGCGAACGACCCGCATCCCATCTGCACCAAGTGCATGCAGGGCCCGACGATCCGGAAGGGCGCGCGCATCGGCGTCAACGCCACGCTTCTGCCGCTCATCACGATCGGCGAGAACGCCCTCGTCTCCGCCGGCGCTGTCGTCACCGCCGACGTGCCCGCCGGCATGCTGGCCGTCGGCAATCCCGCGCGCGTGATCGGGCCCGTCGATTCGCTCGAATGTCCGTTCGGGATCGTGATTCCGTACGTCGACGGCATCGACGTGCGGAGGCGACCTGAGTGGACGACAGTCGCGCCACTACCGCGCCCAATTACCAAGCCTGTGAAGCGTTGAAAATGCAACCACGAAACCACGAAACCACGAAATCGAATTGGTCCTTTTCGTGCTTCCGTGTTTTCGTGGTTGCGTTTGCCTTTGTGGGTGCGTCGTAGAAACGATGCGCGTTCTTGCCGCGACCTTCGCGTACAACGAAGGAGAAAAGATTCGCCGGACGATCGCGCGTCATCCGTCCGGGCGCCCGTACGATCTGCTGGTCTTCGACGACGGGTCGACCGACGGCGCGCTCGATGACGTGGACCGGTCGCGCGTCATCGTGCTGCGGAACGAGACGAACCAGGGGATCGGTTCGGCGATGAAGCGCGTGTTCGAGTACTCGCTCGACCATGGCTACGACGTGCTCGTCATCCAGGCGGGCAACGACAAAGACGATCCGCTGCAGATACCGGCGCTGCTGGCGCCGATTGAATCGGGCGCCGCCGATTTCGTCCAGGGATCGCGCTTCCTCGACGGCGGCGGCTTCGGGAACATGCCGACGTACCGGGTGTTCGGCACGCGCGTCATGCATCCGCTCGTGTTCTCGCTCGCGTCGGGCAAGCGCGTGACCGAGAGCACCAACGGCTTCCGCGCGTTCAAGACCGCGGTCCTGCGCGATACCCGGATCGACTGGCGCCAGGACTGGCTGGATCGCTACGAGCTCGAGCCGTATCTCATGCTGAAAGCGATCAAGCTGGGCTATCGACACTGCGAAGTGCCCGTGACGAAGATCTATCCGCGCCACGAGCTGGGATATACGAAAATGCGGCCCGTCATCGACTGGTGGAGCATCCTGCGCCCGGTCATCTATCTCGGCCTGGGATTGAAAAGATGACCGAGCGCGCGTTGCACAATCGCCGGCGGCCGTTTCAAACCCGTTTCGTAGGGGCGGACCCGCGTGTCCGCCCCAGGGCCGACACATGGGTCGGCCCCTACAGCCAGGGTTAGGACAAGATTGACGACGACGATTCAGGTGCCCTTCGTGGACCTCCGCGCGCAGCACGACACGCTGGCGCCCGAGATCGAGCGCGCCGTCCGGCAGGTCTTCGAGCGCGGCGACTTCATTCTCGGCGCCGCCGTCGAGCGGTTCGAGGCCGAGTTCGCCGCCTACATCGGTACGAAGCACGCGATTGGCGTCGCCAGCGGTCTCGACGCCATCGAGCTCGCGTTGCGCGCCGCCGGGATCGGTCCGGGCGACGAGGTCATCACGTCCGCCAACACGTTCATCGCGACCGTGCTGGCCATTCTCGCCGTCGGCGCCCGGCCGGTGCTCGTCGATGCCGACCCCGAGCGCTGCACGATCGATCCCGCCGGGCTGTCCGCGGCGATCACGTCGCGCACGCGCGCGATCGTGCCGGTGCATTTGTTCGGACAGCCGGTCGACGTCGACGCCGTGCTCGCGGTGGCGCGGCGCCACAACCTCGTCGTCGTCGAAGACGCCGCGCAGGCGCATGGCGCGCGCTGCAACGGGCAGCGCGCCGGCGCATTCGGGCACGCGGCGGCGTTCAGCTTCTATCCGTCGAAAAACCTTGGCGCGTACGGCGACGGCGGGATGGTCGTCACCAACGACGATCGGATTGCGGCCATGCTGCGGCTCTTGCGCAACTACGGCCAGCGTGCGAAGTACGACCACGCGATCGCCGGCATCAGCTCGCGGCTCGATACCGTGCAGGCCGCCATTCTCCGCGTCAAGCTGCCGCATCTCGACGACTGGAACGCCGCGCGACGGCGTCATGCCGCGGCGTACACCGAACGGCTGTCGGCGCGCGTGCGGACGCCGGTGGAGGCGGCCGGCGTGGAGCACATCTATCACCTGTACGTCATCGAGACCGAGCGTCGCGACGCCGTGCAACAGCAGCTTCGCGCGCGCGACATTTCGACCGGCATCCACTATCCGATCCCGGTGCATCTGCAGGAGGCCTGCGCCAACCTTGGCTACCGCGCGGGTGATTTCCCGGTGACGGAGCGCGCGGCCGAGCGTATGCTGTCGCTGCCGATGTACCCCGAGCTGACGACGATGCAAATCGAGTACGTTGCCGACGCGATCGTGGAGGCGGTGAAGCGTGTTGGCTGACCTGCGCTACGCTGTGCGGTCCCTGGTGCGGCAGCCGACGTTCTCGGCCGTCGCGGTTCTGACGCTCGTGCTCGGCATCGGGACGAACACAGCGATCTTCAGCGTCATCAAAGCGGTCCTGCTCAATCAACTTCCCTATCAGGATCCGTCGCGGCTGGTCGTCGTGTCGGAGCAGAACCCCGACGGCAATCGCGATCTCGTCGCGCCGCTCACGTACAAGGATTGGCAGACGCAGAGCCGATCGATTTCTTCGCTCGCGGCATTCCGGCAGCTTCGGTACGCGTTCGCGGGCGCGGGCACGCCGCTCAACGTGCAGAGCGTGCGCGCGACGCCGAATCTCCTCGGTCAAGTGCTCGGTGCGAAGGCGATGCTCGGCCGCACCTTCGTTCCCGAAGAAGGACAGCCTGGCGCCGATCGCGTCGCGCTCCTCAGCCGCTCGTTCTGGGAGCGGCACTACGGCGGATCGCCGGGCATCGTCGGCCGGACCATCCAGCTCGACGCGCAGCCGTACACCGTCGTCGGCGTCATGGCCGCGGAGTTCGATTTTCCGCCGAGCGGATCGATCGACGTGTGGACGCCGCTCAGCTTCGATCCGAACGACGGCCACGCGCGATCGCGCAAGGCGCGCTCGCTCAACGTCGTCGGTCGCCTCGCCGACGGCGTGACCACCGAGCAGGCGCAGCGCGAGATGACCGTCATCGCCAGCCGCCTCGCCACCACGTACCCGGACAGCAACACCGGTTGGGGAGCGCGCGTGATCGCCGCGCAGGAGCAGCTCGTGACGACGGTGCGGCCGGCGCTGCTGCTGATTTCGGCCGCTGTCGGCTTCCTGCTGCTCATCGTCTGCGCGAATGTCGCGAACCTGATCCTCGCGCGGCTCTCGAGCCGGCGGACGGAAATCGCGGTGCGCGCGGCGCTCGGCGCGAGCCGATGGCAGCTCGCGCGGCAGGTGCTGGCCGAGAGCTTCGTGCTGGCCGCGGCCGGTTGTCTCGCCGGCCTCTTCGTCGCGTGGGCCGGCGTGCGGTTCGTGCACGCGCTGCCCGAGGGCAGCCTGCCGCGGATGAACGACGTCCGGCTCGACGGCGGCGTGCTGCTGTTCGCGATCGGCATCTCGGCGTTTACGGCGCTCGTGTTCGGCCTCGTGCCCGCGCTTCACGCGGCGCGCGCCGGGCTGCGCGACACGACGAACGCGTTCTCGGGCACGACGCGCGCGTCGAGCGCGCGTCTGCTCAGCGCGCTGGTCGTCGTCGAAGTCGCGCTCGCGCTGCTGCTGCTGGTCGGCGCCGGGCTGATGATGCGGAGCTTCGCGCAGTTGATGCGCGTCTCGCCCGGATTCGAGCCGCGCAATCTCCTCGCGGTCCAGATCTATCTGCCGCAAGCCAAATACAAGACCGCCGGCGATCGGCTGCGTTTCTTCACCAACGCCGTGCATCGCGTCGCCAGCCTGCCCGGCGTTCAGCGGGCCGCCGCGGTCAGCGCGCTGCCGATGTATCCCGTCGGCATCGACTTCGCGCTGCCGTTCACGATCGAAGGACAGGCGCCGCCGGCCAACGGCGAGGAGCCGCGCGCCGACATCCGCATCGCGTCGCCCGGCTACTTCGAGACGATGAAGATGGCGCTCGTGCGCGGCCGCGCGATCGACGAACGCGACCGTCTCGGCGCGCCGGGCGCGATGGTCATCAACGAGACGATGGCGCGCCGGTACTTCAGCGGTCAGGATCCGATTGGCCGTATCGTCAAGAATCCGCATGGCAGCGCGGCCGTCGTGGGGATCGTCGGCGACGTGAAACACTACGGCCTCGACAGCGATCCGCGCGCGGAGCTCTTCATGCCGGCGTATCAGCAGCCGCTGAACGGCATGGCGCTCGTCGTCCGGACGGCATCGGATCCGAAGCTGTTCGTCGACTCGATTCGCCGCGAAGTCCTGGCCATCGACGCGGAGCAGCCGATCTTCGACGCGAGCGCGATGGTCGACGTCGTCGCGCGATCGGTGTTTCTGCCGCGCGTCAGCATGCTGCTGCTCGCGGCGTTCGCCGTGTCGGCGCTGCTGCTGGCGATCGTCGGGATTTACGGGGTCGTGTCGTACGCCGTAACCGAGCGCACGCGCGAGCTCGGCGTCCGCATGGCGCTCGGCGCCGACGCGGGGCACACGCTGCGGCTCGTCCTCGGCAAGAGCATGCTGCTCGTCTTCGGCGGGACGGTGTGCGGTCTCATCGTCTCGTTCGCCGTCACGCGCGCGATCGCGCGGCTGCTCTACGGCGTCAGCCCGCTCGATCCGATCGTGTTCGTCGGCGTATCCGTGTTGCTCGCCGTCGCCGGGTTCATCGCCGGCTTGATCCCGGCCCGCCGCGCGACGCGAGTCGATCCCATAGTCGCACTCCGCGTCGAGTAGGGGCGGACCCATGTGTCCGCCCCTAGCGGCGGACCTGTGTCCTCCGCAGGTCCGCGGCGTCCCGGGGCCGACACATGGGTCGGCCCCTACGGCGCGGGTTCACCATGCGCGACCGCCGCGAGCTTCGCGGCCATCGCGCCCGGCGCCGGTCCGTTGATGTTGGCCAGCACCGCCACCGTGAGCTTGTCGTCGGGGTAGTACGCCAGGAACGTGTTGAAGCCCTGGATGCCGCCGCCGTGCTGCACGACCTTGCGTCCGTCCGACGTCTGCACCGTGACGCCGAGCGCGTAATTGTTCTTGAAGGGGGTTGTCATCTTCTGCAGCGACGCAGCCGACACCACCTTTCCGCCGAACAGGCCTTGTTCCCAGCGCAGCAGATCCTCGGTGGTTGAATACAGCGCGCCGGCCGCGTGCGGGATGCTCAATAACAAACTGCGAATCCGGATCGGGCCGATGCCGGGTAGAATGGCCGCCATGCGAAAGAGCTTCCTGCCAGTGATCACGCTGATCTTCTACTTCGCCGCGCAGGCTGTCGCGCAGACACCGCCCCAGACGTTTCAGCCACAAGTCGGTCAGCCGGGCAAAGACGTTGTCTGGGTTCCGACGTCACAGGCGCTCGTCGACAAGATGCTCGACGTCGCCAAGGTCACGCCGCAGGATGTCGTGATCGATCTCGGCTCCGGCGACGGCCGGACGGTGATCACCGCCGCCAAGCGCGGCGCGCGCGCCTTCGGCATCGAGTACAACCCCGACATGGTGGAGCTGTCGAAGCACAACGCCACCACCGCGGGCGTTGCCGACAAGGCGACCTTCCAGAAGGCGGATCTGTTCGAGACCGATCTTTCGCAGGCGTCGGTCATCACGATGTTTCTGCTGCCCGACATCAACCTCAGACTGCGGCCCAAGATTCTCGGTCTGAAGCCCGGCACCCGAATCGTGTCGAACACGTTCAACATGGGCGAGTGGGAAGCCGACGAGACCGTGCACGTCGGCGGCGACTGCGGGAGCTGGTGCACGGCGCTGCTCTGGATCGTGCCGGCCAAGGTCGAAGGCACGTGGCGGTTCCCGCAGAACGAGCTGAAGCTGACACAGGCCTTTCAAACCGTCGGCGGATCGCTGGGCGGTAGCGCCGGTGGCGTGGTGACCAACGGCAAGCTTCGCGGCGATCAGCTCACGTTCACGGTCGGTGGCGGACAATTCAGCGGCCGCGTGAACGGCGACGTCATCGAAGGGACGCTCACCGCGAACGGCCGGAACACCAGTTGGAGAGGGACGCGCGTCGCAGGCCAGTGAATTAGGAATTCTGAATTCCTGATTCACCGCTGCCATGCGGCCAGGTCGTCGTGACACACGACCACGTGCGAGCGGTTCGCGTCGACGTGTGCGAGCCGGCGGCGCAGCCAATTGTCGATCATCGACGTCTGTTCGGGCGCGATCTCGCGGGCGGCTTCGGCCCATCCTTCGATGAGCTGCCGCTGCAGCTCGCGCGCGTCCGGCGCCAGTACCCAGTCGCTTGGCGCGCGTTCGACGTGATAGCCCGCATCGGCGAAACCACGCTCGGCGGCAGCCGCGGCATCGGGTCCGGCCGCGCGGCCGAATCCCTTGTCGTTGTTTCGCTGATGCCGGTTCAACAGATCACAAATCGCATCGTCTTCGGGCTCCGCGGGCGAGCAGCGCGAGCGGCCGTTGTACGTCAGCGCGAACAGCGCCGCGGCGCCGGCCTGACGACACGCGTTCGCGAGCGCACGAAGCCACGTCTCCGAGACGAGGTCCAACAGCGCTGACGCGGTGACCAGGTCGCGTCCTTCGATGATCGCAGGGTCCAGGGCGCCGAGATTCATCTCGCGCGTTTCCACGACCTTCCCCTTGCGGTCTTCGCGGCCTTTGCGTGCTTCTTTCAAGCGCCGAGTCGCCTCGGACAACAGCGCCGAATCGCGGTCGACGAGGAGCCAGTGCGACTCGGCCGGCAGATGACTCGCGAGATAGCGAACGTTCGATCCCGTTCCGGTTCCGAGGTCGACGATGCGCGGCGGCCGGTCGCGCGGAAGCCGGTCGACGATCGCACGCGTCAAGGCCACCGATCGCGCCGCGGCGTCGGCAGGCTCACGGAGAGCAAGCCAGTCTGAAAGCGATTCGGACATATTCAATGTGTCAGCGGTTCGAGCGCGGCGGCCATTCTCTCCGCGGCATCGTCCCACGTCGGCAGCCGATCGCGCGTGCGGCGCGCGCCCTCGGCGAACCGATCGCGCAGATGTGAGTCGCTCATGACGCGCGCGAGCGCCGCCGCCAGCGCGGCTTCGTCGCCCGGCGGCACCAGCAGACCGGCGTGGTCGCCGACGAGATCGGGAATGGCGCCGGTCGTCGTGCTGACAACCGGCAGCCCGTGGGCCAGCGCTTCGGCCACGGCCATCCCATACGTTTCATGACGCGTCGCCAGCACGAACAAATCGGCGTCGTCGTATGCGGCGGCGAGGCTGGCGTCGTCCAGTTCGCCCGTAAGCGTCACGTGATCCTGTAGTCCCTCGCCGCAAATCATCGCGCGAAGCCGCTCCGCCGTCGGCGGATGACGATCGAGGCTGCCGGCACACGTCAGGCGCCAGTCGCGTTGCGGCAGCGACGCGAGCGCGTGGATCAGGATGTCGTGACCCTTGCCTGGATTCAGCGTCGCGACCGAGAGCACCTGCAGCGGCGATCCGCCGCCACCCCGCGCGAGCGGTGCGCGATCGGTCCCCGGCTCGACGAGCACGATGCGATCGCGCGCGACGCCGTACCGCTCGACTGCCGCCATCGTGGATTTGCCGGTCACGAAGACGAGGGACGCGGTGGCGAGCGCGCGCGTCTCGCTCGCTTCAAGCCGCGCAGCCGTTGCCGCGTCGAGACCGGCCTCGGCGGCCAGTGGAAGATGCACGATCGCGGCGAAGCGCAGGCGCGAGGCCTCGCGTTCGACCTCGGACGGCATCGCGCCGAACGCGAGCCCGTCGACGAGGACGATGCTGCCGTCAGGAATCGCCGCGAGCACCCGGGCAGCTTCGTGAAGCGCCGCCGGCGCCGGCCGCGGAAACCCGTCGTCGAGCTCCGCGACCTCGATCGTCCAGCCGCGCGCGCGCAGTGCGGCGGCCATGCGGCGCCCGTAGATCGATCCGCCGGTCCGCGTGTCGATCGATCCCGGAACGAGCAGCCAGGCGTTGGGTGCAGTCATCAGCGAACGGTCGCCCTGAGAGCACGTTGCAGAATTAAGCGCTCCACCACAGAGGACGCGGAGGACACGGAGGCAAAACCTGTTTTGTACAGGATTTGAGCCTCCTGTCCTCCGTGTCCTCCGTGGTGGCGAGTTTCAGATACGCCCATCGAACGACGCGGATGCGACATGCGACTCATGGAGCGTGACGCGGATGCTTTCGATCTCGCTCCCGCCCGGGCCGAGATCGCCGCGCGAGATGGCGGCCGCGAGCCGATCGAAGATGACCCGCGCGAGGAATTCGGTCGTCGTGTTCTGACCCGTGAACGCCGGGTCGTCGTCCAGGTTGCGATACGTGAGACCCGCGAGGACGACGCGCAGCGTCTCCGCAGCCCGGCCGATGTCGACGACGATGCCGTTCTCGTCGAGCTGCGGGCGGCGAAGCTCCACGTCGACGAGGTACGTCGCGCCGTGCAGCCGCTGCGCCGGCCCGAACACCTCGCCTCGGAGGCTGTGCGCAATCATGATGTGCTCGCGGACGGTGATGCTGTACATCGACACCTCTACGCAGAGCGAGGACTCGCCGGTTCGTCAATGCAACCACGAAAACACGAAAGCACGAAAGGGACCTGTGGTTGCATTCGTTCACGCGAAGCCGCTAGTAGCGGATGCGATGGCACAACGTATCGCCTGGCTCGCTCGCGAGCGTCGCCATCACCTCCGGCAGCTTGTCGAACTCGCTCTCGCCGGTGATCAACGCGTCGACCGCCGGATCGGCGAGCAGCGTCAGCGCGAGCTGCATCCGGCGGCGCGTGTCCCAGCGCGGGCGCTGCGACGCAGCGACGGCGCCGACCTGCGACGACTTGATCGTCAGCCGCCGCGCATGAAACGCCTCGCCGAGCGCGACCGGCACGTGCTGGCTGCCGTACCAACTGAGCTCGACGATCGTCGCCTCGAAGCCGGCGACGCCGAGCGCGCACTGGAGTCCGGACGGCGAGCCGCTCGCGTGAATCACCACATCGGCGTTTGCTGACGCGGTGTCCGGCGTCGCGAACCTGACGCCGAGCGCGCGCGCGATTGACGCGCGCGCCGGATTGACGTCGACGAGCTCGATCTCGCCTCCGCGGATGCCTCGCGCCAGCCACGCGACGAGGCAGCCGACCGTGCCGGCGCCGATGACCGCGACGCGATCGCCGATCTGCGGGCGCGCGTCCCACACGCCGTTGATCGCGGTTTCGAGATTGGCCGTCAACACCGCGCGGGCCGGCGGCACATCGTCTGGAAGCACGTGCACCGCGCGCGCGGGCACCACGTACCGGGTCTGGTGCGGATGCAGCACGAAGACGTTGCGGTCCTGCACGTCGCGCGGTCCGCGCTCGATCCGGCCGACGCTCGCGTAGCCGTACTTGACCGGACCGGGAAAATCGCCCGCCTGAAACGGCGCGCGCATCCGCGCGTATTCGCTCGCCGGCACGCGTCCGTGAAAGACGAGCGCCTCGGTGCCGCGGCTGATGCCGCTGTAGAGCGCGCGCACGACCACGTCATCGGCGGACGGATCCGGCAACTGCTCGGCGCGGATCTCGCCGCGACCCGGCGAGGCGATCCAGAACGCGCGCGCGTGGTCTGCAGCCATCCGCACATTCTGGTGTTTTTATCGCGCGCGATACAATCCCGGCCGCGTGACGCCCAACCATGTCACCGCGATTCGCGCGCTCATCGTGGCGTTGCTCGCCGCTTTGATGTTCACGTCCGCGAGGATCGACCTCGCGTGGTTTGCCGTGATCGCCGCGACGATCGTGGCGGTGCTGGACGGCGTCGATGGATGGCTCGCGCGCCGCACGGGAATGGTCACCGCCTTCGGCGCCAGATTCGACATGGAAGTCGACGCGCTGCTGATCCTCGTCCTCGCGATCCTCGCGTGGCGATGGGACAAGGCCGGTCCGTGGGTCCTGATGTCCGGTCTGCTGCGCTACGTCTTTGTCGCGGCGGGCCGGGTCTGGCCGTGGCTGCGCGCTCCGCTGACGCCGACGCGGCGCGCCCGCGTGATTTGCGTCGTGCAAATCGTCGCGCTGATCGTGGCGGTCGCGCCGATCATCCCGCCGCCCTCGAGCACGTTCAGCTCAGCCGTGGGACTGCTCGCGCTTGCCTATTCGTTCCTTGTGGATACGGCCCGGCTGCGGCGGCAAGCCAACTCGGCATAAACTAGAGGCGCCTTGCAGCCCTGAAGGGGCGGACACGCGGGTCCGCCCCTACGTGTGTAGGGGCCGACCCATGTGTCGGCCCAGGGCAACGCGACGCACCAGGATCCTGACAATTGACCATCAGTCCCCGGACGCGGCGCTGGGCTGCGCTTGCCGCGGCTCTTGTGTTTCTCGACGCGTCGCTGACCTTCGGCAACGTCTGGCCGACGCCGGCCATTCGCTGGCGCGGCCAGCTGTCGATCGAGCTCGCCGCCGGCATCGTCGCGCTGTTCGTCGCGACGCGCTGGTTCCGCGCGCCGTCGCGCGCGGCGCTCGCGTGGCTGAGCGCGCTCTGGATTCCCCTCGTCATCGGCCGCTACGCCGAAGTCACCGCGCCCGCGCTCTACGGCCGCGACGTCAACCTGTATTGGGACCTCCGGCTGATGCCCGACGTGGTCCACATGGTGACGCGCGTCGCGCCGTGGTGGTTGATCCTCATGGTCTCCGCAATGGTCGCGCTGTGTCTGTGGTTGCTCTACCGCGGCGTGCGATCGGCGATCGGCCGCGTCGCGGATGCCGCGTGCGATCGCACCGAACGGCGCGCGCTCGCCGCCTGCGCCGCGTTGACGATCGTGGCGTTCGTGGGCGAACGTGCCAGCGCGCGCGATCCCGAGCGACTCATGACGCCAGCGCCGGTGACGCAGACCTACGCGCGACAGGCGCGGCTCCTCACGTCAGCGCTGACCGGCTCGAAGTCGCTGGCCGAGAGCCCGTCGATGGAGTCCGACTTCGGACAGGTGAGCGGCGCAGACGTTTTCCTGATCTTCATCGAGTCGTACGGCGCGGTGAGCTACGAGCGGCCGCAGTTCGCGGCCGGGCTCGCCGCGAGCCGCGCGCGGCTCGACGCCGCCATCCGCGAGACGCATCGACGCGTCGTCTCGGCGTACGTCGAGTCGCCGACGTTCGGCGGCGGATCGTGGCTCGCGCATCTGAGCCTGCTGTCGGGGATCGACGTGCGCGATCCGGACACGAACGCGCTGCTGATGACGCAGAACCGCGACACCCTCGCGCGATCGTTCAGCCGCCGCGGATTCCGCACGATTGCGCTGATGCCCGGGCTGCGCCAGAACTGGCCCGAGGGCACGTTCTACGGCTTCGATGAAATCTACGGCGCCGATAGGCTCGCGTATCGCGGTCCGGAGTTCGGCTGGTTCGCGATTCCCGATCAGTTTTCGCTCGATCGTCTCGATGCGCTCGAGGTGAGCCGGCCGTCACGGCCGCCGCTGTTCGTGTTCTTCCCGACCATCAGCACGCACTTCCCGTTCAGCCCGACACCGCCGTACCAGCCCGACTGGCGGCGCATCGCGACGGCGCGTCCGTACGATGGTCCGGACATCGTGCGCGCCTATGCGGGCGAACCGGACTGGAAAGACTTCGGGCCCGGCTACGTCGGCGCGATGGCGTACGACTTCGCGACGATCGAAGGCTACCTGCGCAAGCGCGCCGATCGCGACTTCGTCATGATCCTGCTCGGCGATCATCAGCCGCCGGCGGCGGTCAGCGGCGAGGCGGCGCCCTGGGACGTGCCCGTTCACGTCATCGCGAGCCGCACGGCGATCATCGACGGACTCCTCGCGCGCGGATTCCGCGCGGGACTCACGCCGGCGCGCCCGTCTCTGGCTCGCATGCACGCCTTGCTGCCCGTGCTGCTGGACGCATTCGGCGAAAGAACGAACTGACGCATGACTGAGGATGTGACGCTGGCGCGACTCGAGGACCAGATCACCTGGCTCGGACGATCGCCGGCGTCACAACCACTCCCGCAGGTTGCAACGCCGAGCGCCGGGAACGCCGCCGCGCCGACGCCGATCGAGAGCCCGGCTCCGATACCGAAGGTCGCAGCCGTGCAACCGGCAGTTGACGCCGTCCCGGACGCCTCAGTCGCCTCGAGTGATCCGGCCTCGAGCGCGGCTGGCAAATCGGTTCTTCCGGCCAAACGACTCGAAGAACTCAGAGCGCGAGCGCGCGCGCAGCAGCAATCCGGCGAGCACACGCAAGCACTGAACAGCGTCGTCGAAGGTCTCCAGATCGATCCACGAGACTCGGGCTTCCGAAACATGCTGGACTCGATGTTGCGCGACGCTCAAGCGAGCGCGGAGCGCGCGAAGCAGGCTGCCGTCGACCGAGACGCGGAGGCGAACGCCCAGGAAGCATTCGGTCGCGCGCTGCAGAAAGAACGCGAGGCCGTGCGATTGCGCCGGGAGGGCAAAATCGACGCCGCGGCGCGCTCCTTCTGGGTGGCGGCGGCGCAGTTCAGCACGGCAGGCAGGCTTGCCGAGGAAGAGGCCGAGCAGGCGCGGGTCGCCGAGGCGCGCAGGAAGAAAGAAGTGGCGCCTGCCCCCAACAATCAAGTCGAGCGAAAGGTGCTTGATAAAGAGGCGGAACGGGAGCTCGCGACCGAGATGTTGCGCCGGTACGAGGCCGCCTACGGCACGTTGAAGGCGGAAAGCATCAGGAGCCTCTATCCCACGGCGCTGATCGACGAGCTCGCGAAGGAGTTCGCCGAGTACCGTTCCTACAGCTTGAGGATCACACCCGCGGACTTCACGTTCGTGTCCCAGGCTGACGGTCGCGTCCTCGGATCGGCGCCGTGTCGAGTCACCTACGATATCGTGCCGACGTCAGGGCCGCGAACCCAGGGCGAGCGATCGCAAACGTTCCTCCTCGAAAAGCCAGGGGGAAAAACGTGGATCATCGTGGGCATCCGCTGAGCGGGGCGCGCGGAACAAACGCCGCGCCTTTCTGTGTCTCGAGCTCGATGCGACCGACGAACACCCGAACGATCTCGGATGGACTGGGATTGATGTCCAGCGGAAGAATGGAATCGATCGTGTTTCGCGACACGATGTAGAAGATCCGCCGCCCCTCCTTGAACCACGTATCGCGCCACGTGTCGATCATCGCCCGCGCCTCTTTCGGATACAGTCCGTGCGCGATGAGGATCTGCTCGAGCTCGGCGTGCGGCGGCGAAATCTCGCCGTCGCCTGAAGACGGATCGAAGACGACCTGGCTGCCGCTGCCGCGGCGAGCCTGCCAGGCGATCATCCCGCCGGCATTCTCGAACATGATCGCGTCGCCAATCGGATCGCCATCAGGATTTTCGACGGTCACGCGTCCGTCGCTTGCGACAGTCGCGTCGATCGGCGGCTCGAACGAGCCGACGCCCCGATAAAAGAGAAATTTCTCTTTCTGCGAGCCGACCTGAAGGGGCGACGCGTCGGTCTGTCGAGCCACGTAATAATGACTGCCGCTGCCATCGACTTGAAATCCCGTCCGGGCGTCCGGCCCGACCTTCACATCGTTCCACGTGATGCTGCTCGAAAAATCCGGGCGGCGGAGACGAGCACCGTCGACGCTCGCCGGTGTGACCGCGGCACGGGGAAACCATTCCGTCACGGCGCCGCGGCGGAACCGCACGGTCACGTTCAACCGGACCGGCCATGATGTGTAGAAGTAGAGGACGGGCGTCTCCATTCGGATCTTCGCCGCCAGGCAGCACTTGATGTTGATGGCGAACCGGTCGACGAAACATGGCAGATCCGGCGGCCCGTTCAGAGGAAACCATTCAACGGCGCGGCCGTCCGCGCCAGTCATCGACGTCCACGTTCCCCACTCGTGCACGACGAGCGGTTGAGGCGCGCTGATCGTGTCGATCCTGCGAGGGCCCTGCGCAGCGCCGAGCGCGAGCGCGGCGAGTGCCAGCAGGATCGTGATTGGCGTAAGGCGGCGGCTCATCTGGTCCCTCCAGAGCGTCTGACCGTTCGTCACGAGTAGACGCCGAGGCGACCCGCTGTGTTAACCGACGCGTGTCAGTTCCGCGTGACGTGCGCCGAGACGGCCAGCCAGCGGCCCTGCCTCAGCGCCCACACGTCCGTGTAACGGCCCGAGCCAGCGCTGCCGTTCGCCGTCGTGTACGTCGTGCGCGCGTGCACGATCGCGAACTCGCCCATGAGCCGGACCTTGACGTCGTGGGCCTCGAGATTCGAGATCGTGACCGGCCGCTCGGTCTGCTCGAGGAATCGATCGCGATCGACGAGCGATCCGTCGGGAAGCGAGCAGAGGAAATCGTCCGCCAGAATCTCCCTGAACCGCCGGACGTCCGAGGTCTGCACCGATCGGATGTAGTCACGGTTCAGCTCGATGAGGGTGGTGAGATCGGACATGGCTGGCTCCTGCCGGCCCGCGCCGCGAAGTCCTCGACGCGTGGCGGCGTCGAGCCGGATGACGATTCGTTGGCGTCCTGCCAGAGCAGTATGACCGCGTAGGCGCGCCACGGACGCCACGCCTCTGACTTGTGCGAGAGCTCGCGCGCCGTGCAATCGCCGGCGGCGCGGCGCAGGATCAGGTCGCCGCTCGGAAACGCGTCGGGCTCGCCCAACGCGCGCATCGCGATGTACTCCGCGGTCCAGTTGCCGATGCCGGGAAGATCCTCGAGCGCCGACACCGCTGCGCGTCCATCCGCGCACGACCTGAACGTCAGCGTCCCGTTGACGATGCGGCGCGCGAGCGCGCGAATCGTCTCGGCGCGAACCGAGACGACTCCTGCCTGTTCGATCGCGGCATCTGCCAACTGCTCGGGCGTCGGGAACAACCGCTCCAGTCCTCGATCACCGGGGTCACCGGCGGCAGGCCCGCCTTCGCGCGCTGACTGGCGCGCTCCGGCGCGGTCCCGCCGTAGCCCGCCCTGCGTTGCCTCGCGGGCGGAGGCGGGCGATCCGAACATCGCCGCGATCCGTCCCGCGATCGTCGTCGCCGCGCGAACCGAGATTTGCTGACCCAGAATCGCGCGCACGGCGAGCTCGAAGCCGTCCCATGCGCCCGGCACTCGAATGCCCGGATGTCTCGCCACCAATCCGCGCAACAGCGGATCGGCGTGAAACTGTTCGCCGATGATTCCGGGATCGGCGCCGAGGTCGAACATGCGCCGGACCTGTTCGACGATGAAGAGCAGCGCGCGAGAATCGGGGAAGCGAACGTCCAGGCCGAGCGCCGCACCCGGCTCGAGGCGGGACACCTCGATGACGCCGATCCTGCCGTCGACCGTGATCGTGCGGCGATAACGCGAGTCGGCGACCGACTCGACTCCGGGCGTGGCTCGCGCCGCGAGAAAGGTCAGCATCGCGTCCCAGTCGTACGGCGGACGGTACGCGAGGCGGAATCGATAGCAGTCAGGCTCGGCGACCGCGCGCCGGCGCGCGAGCCGGCGCAGTTCGGTTGGCGTTCGTGAGTACGTGCGGCGAATCTGCGCGTTGAAGCGCCGCAGACTGCCGAAGCCCGATGCGAACGCGACGTCGCTCATGGTGAGCGTCGTCTCGTCGAGCAGTTTCTTCGCGAAGTGCACGCGGCGCGTGAGCGCGACGTCGAGCGGCGTCGCGCCGAGGTGCTGGAGGAAGAGTCGCCGCAGATGCCGGCCGGTGACGCCTAACCTCGCGGCCAACGTTTCCACAGAGTGTTGGTCGTTCTTTAATCCGGCGCCCCCTCCCCGGATTTGACCCTCACCGATCAGCCGCAGCGCGCGCGACACGAGCGCCGACGTGCCGAGCCACGCGGGCGTGCCGGGCGAGGCCTCGGGGCGGCAGCGCAGGCACGGACGGAATCCCGCCGCTTCGGCGGCGGCTGCAGACGGAAAATAGCGAACGTGCTCGTCCTTCGGCGCGCGCGCCGGACAAATCGGCCGGCAATACACGCGCGTGCTCGTGACGCCGATGAAGAACCGGCCGTCGAACCGCGCGTCGCGCGATCGGCGCGCGCGGTCGCAGGCGTGACGATCGAGATCCATGCCTCCGCGAGCATAGCCCGCCGCCCGGCGGAGCGTTAGCCGGAAACGGACCTCGTCACGCGGGGAACGCAAAGGTCAGCCTGCTAGATCGGTCTTCAGCGCTGAATCAACACAAAGGACACGAAGGACACAAAGCGTTAGCGCCTCGCGCGGCGTTTCTTCGGGGTGGGCTTTGGTTTCTCAGGCGGCGGCAGCGGCTTGCCCGTGAAGAATTCGAAGGCGGCGCCCGCAAGCTGTCCGATCGTGCGCTGCATCGCGGCGGCGCGCGAACCGTTCATGACGAAGACCGCGATCGCGAGGTGTCCGGCGATAGAGCTGTCGCCGGGCAGCGTGATGATTCCGACGTCGTTGATCACGACGTCGGTCGTGCCGGTCTTGTGCGCGACCAGGGTGTCGCGCGGCAGCTGCGCTTTCAAGCGTTGCGGTCCCGTTTTGCTGCGCGCCATCAGATCGAGCAGCAGATTCGTGGACGCCGGCGGCAACAGGTTCCCGAGGTGCAGCCGGCCGAGAAAGCGCGCCATCTCGTCGGGCGTCGCCGTGTCGCGCACGTCGCTCGTGTAGCGGGCGCGCGCGGCAATCACCTCGCTCAGCGGCACCTCGTCGATCAGCCGGCGCGCCAGCTCCAGCGTCAGCTCGCTCTCCGGCGGCAGTTGGCGCACGCCGGCCATGTCGAACAAGGTCTGGCCTTCGTAGCGGTTCACGTTCATGTCGTTGAAGCCGAGCGCGCGCAGCCGCCGTTCGACGACCGCCGGGCCGCCGACGAGCTTCAGCACCGCATCGGACGCGGTGTTGTCGCTCTCGACGATCATCAGCTCGAGCAGCTCGCCCGCCGTGATCGTGACCCCGCCGCGAGGATGGCGCCGCGACACCGTGCAGCACGGGCGGATGTCGCTCGGTCCGAGCGTCACCGGACGGCTCAACTCCATCGTGCCCTCCGACACCTGCGACAGCAGCTCGAGGGCGATCGGCAGCTTGTAGACGCTTGCCATCGGAAAGCGCCGGTCGCCATGAACCGCGACCCGCGCGCCGGATTCGAGATGAATGAGCGCGACGCCGACCTCGGCGCGCGATCTGCGGACGATGCGATCGAAGGTGGCTTCGAGAGCGGACAGATCGGGGCCGGAAGCCAACCAGCCCAGGGCGAGGACCCACGCCAGCAGCATCCTTACAATGCTACGATGCGCCGCGCCATTGCACACCTTCTTCGGAAGGGAACCAAAAAAGCCGCTCGGCCGGACGGATGATTTCGGCCTAGGAGATCAACGCATGCGACTCGTGCCCTTGTTCGTCGCGATGGTCGTCGTCGTCGGAGGCCTCGCGGCGGCCGTACCGGCAGCGTCTCAATCGCAAATCACGTCCGGCGTCATCGACGGCACGTGCGTCGACGCGAGCGGCGGCGTTCTCCCCGGCGTGGACGTCGAAATCCGGAACGTGGACACCAACCTCACACGGACGCTCGTCACCGATCGCGACGGCCGGTTCGTGGCGCTTCAACTGCCGCCCGGCCGCTACACGGTCACGCTCAAGCTGTCGGGGTTCGCCACGCTCGTGCAGGAGAACGTCATCGTGACGGTCGGCGAAGCCGTACGGCTCAGCCCGGTGATGAAGGTATCCGGCATCGCGGAAACGGTCACCGTGACCACGCAGTCGCCGGCGGTCGAGACGACACGCACCGCGGCGACGAGCACGCTGGACGAACGAACGATTGAGTCGACGCCCATTCTCGGCCGCAAGTTCGAGGATCTTCTGACGCTCACCCCCGGCGTCAGCGTCGTGCAGGGACCGGACGGCGACGAAATCACGTTCTCGGGCCAGCGTGGCGTGTTCAACAGCATCAGCCTCGACGGCGGCGACTACACCAACGGCTTTTTCGGTGAGCAGGTGGGTGGTCAGCGCGCGGCCATCGACATCACGCTCGAAGCGGTCAAGGAATTCCAGGTGATCGCGACGGGCGCCAGCGCCGAATTCGGACGCACGGCGGGCGGCGTCGTCAACGTCGTGACCAAGTCGGGCACGAACCAGGTGAAGGGCTCACTCTTTCACCATCAGCGTCTCGAAGGGCTCACGTCGAAGACGTCGGACGGCAAGCCGCTCACCGATTTCCATCGCGAGCAGTTCGGCGGCACCGTCGGCGGTCCGCTGACCCAGAACAAGGCGTTCTACTTCCTCGCGGCCGAAGGGGTCCGCGAGAAGCTCCTGCGGCCGAATCTGTCGGAGGCGATCGGGACGCCCTGCTCGGCCGGCGCGCCGACGCTCGCCGCCAACGAAGCGCTGATCAACGGCAGCGCCGATTGCCAGCGGCGCGCGCTTCTCGAGTTCTTCCGCACGAGGCGCGGGCAGGACGAAGGGCAGCCGGTCGAGCACACGATCAACAACAACGCGATGCTGGCGAAGGTGGACTGGAATCTCACGCCGAAGAACAATCTGTCCGCGTCGTACAACTTCGACTACTCGAAGAACACGAACCAGACGTTCGACGTCGCGACGTACGGAAACTCGGCGAACGGCACCGAGGGACCGTCGAAGATCAACGTGCTGAACGTGAACCTGTTCAGCACGGTCACCTCGAACAAGCTGAACGAGCTCCACGCGACGTACTCGCGCGAGGAGCGGCCGCGGTCCGCGGTGCCCTCGACGGTCCCGGCGGACACCGCGATGGGGTTCGCGACGACCTTCCGCTTCGGCAACCCGTTCTTCCTCGGACCGGACATCGACGAGCTCGTCGAGCGCGTCCAGGTGAAGAACAACTTCTCGATCGTCACCGGCAAGCACACGATCAAGACCGGCGGCGAATGGGTGCACACCAACAACGTCCAGGTGTTTCGCGGCTTCTTCGAAGGGCGCTACATCTTCGACAGCGTGACCGGCTTCCTGCGCTACGCCTCGCCGGCGGCGGCCGGAGGCTTCGGGCCGTTCACCGTCGGCTGCTCGAACGGCGCGTACGTCACCGCGCCCGCGAGCTGCCCCGCCGGATCGTCGGCAACGGGCGGTCCGCTGCTGTTCTACCTGCAGAGCAGCAGCCCCGACGGCATCGCGCGCGATGCGGCGGGCGAGTCGGACATCAGCAACGAAGAGTTCGCGCTGTTCGTCCAGGACAAATGGCAGGTGGGACACGGCCTGACGGTCGACTACGGATTCCGCTGGGACGCGCAGCGGATGCCGTCAACGGTCGATCCGAGGACGACGGCGTACGCGAAATTCCTGAACGATCCGCGATTCCCGTCGGACGGGACGCTTCCCAATCAGTGGAAGCAGTTTCAGCCGCGCGGGGGCTTTGCGTGGGACGTGGGCCAGGACGGCAAGTCGGTCGTCCGCGGCAGCGCCGGCATCTACTACGCCAGACAGAACATGCTCACCCAGGTTGGATCGGTCACGACGAACGGCATTCAGCAGAAGAGCGATTTTCGCAACACCGGGTTCACCGCGTTCGCCGACATGCCGGTGTGGCCGAATCTTCTCTCGCCGAGCGCCGCGCCTGCCGGCACGTTTCCGCTGTTCACCGGCGTCCGCGTGTTCGACCGCGACTACCGCAACCCGCGCATCTACAGCTTCAACGTCGGGTTCGATCGCGAGCTCGCGCCGAGCCTGGCGGCGTACGTCGATTTCACGACGGCGAAGGGCGTGCACTTGACGCGCTTCCTGAACTCCAACGTGCACGGCACGGCGGCGGCAGCGGCGCAGCCGCCGACGCGCGACGCGACCACCTACACCGGCAACAACCCGTTCGAGCCGGAGTTGAGCGACGTCTTCGTCACCAACAGCCGCGGGCGCGGCCTCTACCGCGGCGCGACGTTCGGCGTGCGGAAACGATTCTCGCAGCGCTATCAGCTCGAAGCGAACTACGTCCTGGCCAAGGATCAAGACGACGACTCGAACGAGCGCGACCCGTTCACCGATCGCTCGTTCAACTTCTACGACCTGAGCCTGGATTACGGGCCGTCGGACCGCGACATCCGCCACAAGTTCAATTTCTTCACCTACGCGGAGCTGCCGCGGCAGTTCCTGGTCAACGTCCGCGTGCAGGGGCGGACGGCGCAGCCGATCACCTCGTCACCGCGCGTCCTGAACGGCACCGATCGCGGCCGGAACTGGGATCGCAAGGACAACGAGTACTTCTCGCTCGACTGGCGCCTCCAGCGCGCGTTTCGCGTCGCGGCGAGAACGCTCGTCATTCCGAGCATCGAGATGTTCAACACGTTCAACAACGCGAACAACGTGAATCCGCTCACGACGCCGGCGCTGTTCAACTTCGACGGGTTCCTCAGGCAGGGCGTCGGCGATCCACGGCAGGTGCAGATCGCACTGAAGGTGACGTTCTAGCGCACACTCAAATGCAACCACGAAACCACGAGACCACGAAAAAGACCTAATCCGGTTTCGTGCTTTCGTCGTTTCGTGGTTGCATTTTTCAGAGCGCCGCGTCTTTCGTTTCGCGCGTCGCGAGCAGGCCGACGAGCGACAGCAGCGCGCCGGCCGACAGGTAGTAGCCCACCCACTGCAAGCCGTACGTCGTCGCGAGGTAGGTGGCGGCGTACGGCGCGAGCGATGCGCCGAAGATGCCGGCGAGGTTGAACGTCAGCGAGCTCCCCGAATAGCGCACCGCCGTCGGAAAAAGCTCGGAGAGCACGGTGCCGAGCGGCCCGTACACCAGCCCCACGAGCGCCATGCCGAGCACGAGCATCAGCACGGCGCCGGCCGTGCCCGCCGCGAACAGCGGTCCCATCACCACGCCGAATGCGGCAATCGCGATGTTGACCCATATCAGCATCTTCCGCCGCCCGCCTTCGGCGAGGACCGCGGAGATCGGAATCGTCAGCGCGAAGAAGAGGATGGCGAACAACTGCATGATGAGGAACTTCTCGCGGCTGTAGTCGAGCGCGCTCGTGCCCCACGAGAGCGCGAACACCGTCATCAAATAGAAGATGACGAACGCCGACAGCGCGATGAGGACACCCAGAAAGAGATGCGCCGTGTGGTCACGAAAGACGGCCAGCATCGGCACCTTCACGCGCTCGTGTCGATCGAGCGCGTCCCGGAAGACGGGCGTCTCGGTGATCGTCAGCCGGACGTAGAGACCGAGGATGACGAGCACGGCGCTCGCGAGAAACGGCAGGCGCCAGCCGAACGCAAAGAATTGCTCGTCGGTGAGCCACGCGGAGAGTACGAGGAACACGCCGCCGGAAAACAGAAATCCGATCGGCGCGCCGAGCTGCGGAAACATCCCGTACCACGCGCGCTTGCCCGGCGGCGCGTTCTCGACCGCCAGCAGCACGGCGCCGCCCCACTCGCCGCCAAGCCCGAGTCCCTGACCGAAACGGCACAACGCGAGGCACAGCGGTGCGAGGATGCCAATCGTGCGGTAGGTCGGCAGGAGTCCGATGGTGACGGTGGACAGCCCCATCGTCAGCAGCGCCGCGACGAGCGTCGTCTTGCGGCCGATGCGATCGCCGAAGTGGCCGAAGAGCGCCGAGCCGATCGGCCTCGCGAGAAACGCGATGGCGAACGTCGCGAGCGAGGCCAGCGTCGCGGAGGCCGGATCGGACGCCGGAAAGAACAGCCGCGGAAACACGAGCACCGCCGCCGTCGCGTAGATGTAGAAATCGAAGAACTCGATCGTGGTGCCGATCAGGCTGGCAAAGAGAACCTGGGCGGGTGTATTGACGCGCTGACCCCTGGACGCGTGAGTATCAACCATCGTGATGGATGATAACTCCCGCCACACCGGGCCGCGTGCGGCCGCACGCGACCCGGTGACCTCGCTATTTGGCGGGCCGGCTCACAGGAACCCGAGGCTGATCGAGCGACGTCGTCGGCATCCAGTTGCCACGATCGCCCGCAGCCTCGGGGCCCGACAGTTGGTGAAGGGGGAACGTGGGAGCCAGGCACACGTCAGTCGGTTCACCGCTGTATCTCCTGTGTCGATCCTGTGAGTGTCTGCCCTCGTTACAAACGACCGTGTAACGGTTACATCGGAACGGGGACGCTATTCGTTGTGATGTCGCCGGCCCAGCCGGATGCTCGGAAGTTCTGAGCAGGCCAGCCGCCGGATTTCAGCCACGGGTGCCGACTGGCAAGTTTCGTTCCTCTACAGGATCGATATACTCACGCGCACGCAGCAGCGGGAGTTGATGCAACCATGTTCACCGTCACCAAGAATTTGATCCTGCCCAGCACCGTCACCGGCTCGTGGCCGCGCCCGCGCTGGTTCGACGTCAGCATGTGGGGACGGCCGCTCGACACCTGCATGATGGACGTCCACTTCCGCGAGAAATTTCAGGACGCGATGGCGGTCGTCGTCAGCGATCAGGAACGCGCGGGGCTCGATCTCCTCACGCACGGCGACTTTCACTGCGACGAAGACATGGCCGGGCGCGCCTGGCACCATTACCCGCTGCAGCGCTGGGCCGGCTTCGCCGGCGATCACCTCCAGCCGGAAGAGACGCGCGCGCCGTGGCTGCACTATCCGCCAGGCACGCTGTTGAACGAGATCTACACCGGCTGGCGCTGGCCGCGCGTCGTCGACAAGATCGAACACCGGCCGCTCGACTACCCGAAGATCTGGCGGATCGCTCAGGCCAAGTCGCAGAAGCCGGTCCGCTTCGGCACCTGCTGCTCGCAGGTGATGGCGCTCTTCCTCGACATTCACACGCCGAAGTACAAAGACAAACGCGAGATCATCTGGGACATGGCTGAAGCCATGAACACGGAGCTCCTGGCACTGCGCGACGCCGGCTGCACATGCATCCAGGTGGAAGAGCCGACGCTGCACTTCATGGCGAACACCTTTGGAAAGAACGACGACCAGGTGAAGTTCATGATCGAGGCGTTCAACCGCGAAGTCGAAGGATTGGACGATGTGGAGGTGTGGATCCATACGTGCTGGGGAAACCCCAACATGCAGCGCGTCATGGAGGACACGAGCTACGCGAACTCGATCGAGCTGTATCTCGAGCGCTGCAAGGGCGACGTCTGGACGCTCGAGATGAAGGACCGCGGACAGCAGGATCTCGATCTGTTCGAACCGCTCAAGCACGCCTTGAAGAAAAAGATCTGTATCGGCGCGGTGAGCCATCGCTCGCTGCAGGCCGATCGCCCCGAGGACGTTGCCGGCGAGATTCGCAGCGCGCTGAAGTTCATCCCCCCGGAGCGGCTGATCGTGTCGAGCGACTGCGGCTTCGGCCGGCAGGGATGCAACCGCGAAATTGCGTTTTATAAAGCCACCGCCATCGCGCAGGGCTGCAACATCGTGCGGCGCGAGCTGGGACTGCCGACGTCCGACGTTCCGGCGGCCGATCCAAAACTGCAGATCGACATCGTGCCGACCGCGGATCGCTCGGGCCGTCCCGTCCTTTTTCCTTGACTCGCGAACCGGCCCTCCCTATCTTTTGCGCCATGTAACCGATTGCATAGGCCGGGAAGTCCGAGGAGGCAACATGCTGCGAAGGATGATCGGTGTAGGCACCGTCGGCCCTGTAGGCATTATCCCGATGCTCGCGCTCGTACTGGTTTCTTCCCCGGTATTCGCGCAGATCACGACGGGGACCGTCACGGGCAACGTGAAGGACGCCCAAGGGGGAGTGATTCCCGGCGCCACCGTTGTGCTGATCAGCGAAACGCGCGGGACGAAGTCGGCGCCCGCCGTCACCAACGAAACCGGCGACTACGTGTTTCCCAACGTGACGCCGGACACGTACGCGGTGGAAGTCACGCTCGAGGGATTCAAGACCGTCAGGCGCGGCGGCGTCGCCGTGAGCGGCGCCGATCGCGTCGGGATTCCTCCGCTCGTCCTCGAAGCGGGCGCCATCGCCGAAACGATCACCGTCATCGGACAGTCCCCGCTGGTGCAGACGCAGAG
>DASYQZ010000090.1:0-9408 GCA_036004865.1 Vicinamibacterales bacterium | reverse complement strand
TCCCGCCGCGGCATCGGCGCGAGCGCGTCCTGCGCGGCGTCGCCCGGCAGCGGTCGCGTGAACGCGGCTTCGAGCCGCTCGACCGCGTCCCTGAACGTCACGGAACGATCGTCATCGCGGCGCAGTTGCTCTGAGGCCTCGGGTAGTTGCTCATCGTGATCGCCTTGACGACTTCCGACGCGATGAACGCGTATCCCGAGTCGTTCGGATGGAACCCGTCGGATGAATAGATCGACGCCTGATACGTTCGCGAGTCGCACATCAGATCGACGATGACGATCCTGTCGGAGGCGAGCGCGTTGACGACGGTTCGCGACATGCCGACCGCCGCACGCTGCGCCGCCTGCCGCTGCGCGAGCGACGCGCCGACGAGAAACGGCATACCCGCCAGGTTCGGCACGTTGAGGATCACGATCCGTGGCGGCTGGTCCGTGCGTGCCCGGATGCCGGCGATGAGCGTGTTGTAATCGGCGCCGAATGCCCGCACTTGAGAGTCGATGAAGCCGAGCGGATCGCTGCCGCCGGCGCCGCCGCCGAGCGCCGCTGTGATGGTGTTCACCTCGTTGCCGCCGGCGAAGATCGTCACAAGTGTCGTATCACGGGGGACAAACGGCATCTGCTGTTCGATGAAGTTGCCGAAGATCTGGCGGCCGAAGTTCGCACCCAACTCGGCGAAGTCGCGTCCAATCACCTGTGTCGGGAACCCCAGGTTCAAGAGCTTGATCGCAAATCCCTGTGCGGCGAGCGTTCGAGCCGCGACGGGCACGTAACCCATTCCTCCCGGACAGTCCGTGACTGGTAGGCACTGTGCGCTCGATCCGACGCCGACGGCGTCGCTCGCTCCGACAGCCGTGTAAACAATCTGTGACCCCGCCGACGGCGGACCGCTCGGCGCCGTGGGGCTGTTGTCACTCCCAAGGCCTAATTTGTCACAGGCCGTAACCGAAAACAGCCACGCCACCGCGATTGCGATCCGCAGAATTGGAGAAGTGTGCTTCATACAAAAAAAGATAAACGCAGGACGCGTTCCGGCTGGGGGGCCTCTCACTAGAATGACACGAATCCGGCGGATGTGGTTGCGGCTGAGATCTCTGTTGACCACGGCAGCGTCCATCGCTGTTGGCCTCGTGAACGTGATCACGCGACGCGACGAACCATCGGTCGAGCTGAAGCCGGGTGATGCCGCGCCCGATTTCGTACTGCCGGGCTCTGATGGCCGCACGTATCGGCTCAGCGAGTTCGCCGGCCGCCTTCGCCAAGGCTCCGGCGAGCCGCGACGAAGCGAAGCGGAGTCGGGCCGCCGCGCGGTCGTGATCGCGTGGTTTCCGAAGGCGTTCACGGGTGGTTGAACGGCGGAATGCCGGTCGCTCGGGTCGAGCGGCGACGCACTGCGGCAGTTCGACGTCCAGATTTTTGCGGCGAGCGTCGATGCGCCCGATGTCAACGCGGAATTCGCCCGGTCGCTCGGGATCGCGTACCCGATCTTGAGCGATCCAACGCGCGACGTCGCGCGTGCGTACGGCGTCCTATCGCGGAGCGGCTATGCGCAGCGCTGGACGTTCTACATCGGCGACAGTGCCTCGGGCGGCCGCATTCTTGCGATTGACAAAGCGGTCAGCGCGGCGTCGAGCGGCGGTGACGTTGCAGCGAAGCTGGCCGAACTTGGGGTGACCCGTCTCACAAGCTGACGCCGCGCGCGTCAGGCTGGAGCGCGTATGGCACTGCTCGATCGATTCCGAACGCAGCCCCGACAGAGGCATCCCGACGCCGCCGTACGGCTCGCGTTCGTTCAGGAAATTCCGATCGACGAACGCGAGATCCTCGCCGAGATGGCGCGCGAGGACGGCGACGCGCGCGTGCGCCGCGCCGCGGTCGCGAAGCTGATGGATGCGTCGGCGCTCGCCGGCGTCGCGAAAGACGACGCGGACGAAAGCGTCCGCGCGCAGGCGGTCGCGATGCTGCGCGATCTCGCGATGGAAGCGTTCGAGGGTGTCGGCGAGACCGAGAGCCTGGCCGCGGTCGAGGCGCTCGAGGGACTGCCGGACGTCAAGACGCTGTCGGCGATCGCGAAGAGCGCGCCGAGCGAGCTGACGGCGCTGCGCGCGCTCGCGCGCGTGAGCGACGCCCACACGCTCGGATCGATCGCGCGCCACGCGGAGCACGAAGCGGTGCGGCGGGCCGCGTTCGACGCGCTCCACGATCACCACGAAATCCTCGCCGTCGCGCTCAACAGCGAGTTCAAGGATCCGACGCTCGCCGCCGTCGAACGAATCGCCGATCGCGGTGAGCTCGAGCAGATTGCGGCGCGCGCGAAGAACAAGAGCGCGTCGAAGCGCGCCCGCGCCATCGTCCGCGAAATGGACGACCGTGCGGCGCAGGAAGCAGCAGCGGCGGCTGAGGCGGCCGCGGAGGCAGCCGCCGCGCGGGCGCCCGCGCCCGATGTTGCTTCCGGGGCCTCCACGGCGGCGATCGAGCGCGAAGCACACCAGCAGGCGGAGCGCGAGGCTGCTGCCGAGCGCGCGCGTGCGGCAGCCGCCGAAGCCGCCGAGCGCGCCCGTCTTCACGAGGAAGCGGAGGCGCGCCGTCGCGCGGAGCAGGAAGCGGCGGAACGCGCCCGCGTGGAAGCCGCCGAGGAAGCGGCGCGGCGCGAGTCCGAGCGCCGTCATGGACGGCTGACCGAGCTGGCGGCCGAAGCGGAATTGGCCGCCGCCGACGCAGATCTCGCGGCCGCGCGCCGGCGCATCGGCATGGCGCGACGCGAATGGAAGGACCTGAGCACCGGCATGACCATCGATCAAGATCTGCAGTCGCGCTTTGCCGCGGCGGACGTGTCGTTCGCGTCGCGCGAATCGGCGGCGCACGAAGAGGAACAGCAGGCGCGCCGCGACGCGCTCGCGCGCATGCAGCAACTGCTGGCGCGCGTCGAGGCGCTGGCGCTGCGGCCGGAGCTGACGCTGAAGGCGGGCGAGCGCGCGCTGCGCGACATCCGCACGACGCTCGGTTCGGTGCCGCCGCTGCCGTCGAAGAAAGATTTCGAAGAAGTGGTCCGTCGTCTCAAGGCAGCGCAGTCGGCGCTGACGCCGAAAGTGCAGGAACTGCGCGACGTCGCCGACTGGCAGCGATGGGCGAACGTCGGCATCCAGGAACAGCTCTGCGAGAAGATGGAAGCGCTGAAGGCGCTCGAGGATCCGGAGGACATCGCGCGCCACGTCCGCGATTTGCAGCAGCAGTGGCGGCAGGCCGCCGACGTGCCGCGCGCGCAGGGCGAGGCGCTGTGGCGCCGGTTCAAGACGGCGCACGACGAGGTCTGGTCGCGCTGCGAAGCGCACTTCGCGGCGCAGGCCGGCGTCCGCGCCGAGAACCTGGCGAAGAAGATCGCGCTCTGCGAGCGCGCCGAAGCGCTCGCGAACTCGACCAACTGGATCCAGACCGCCGACGAAATCAAGAAGCTGCAAGCCGACTGGAAGACCATCGGCCCGGTCACCCGCGGCCAGGAGAAAACGATCTGGGAGCGCTTCCGCTCCGCGTGCGATCAGTTCTTCACGCGCCGCCACGCCGACCTCGCGCATCGCAAGGCGATGTGGGCGGAAAACCTTGCGAAGAAAGACGCGCTGTGCGCGAAGGCCGAGGCGCTCGCTGAATCCACCGATTGGGAGGCGGCCGCCACGGAGATCAAACGGCTGCAGGCGGAGTGGAAGACGATCGGCCCCGTGAAGAAGACGCGATCGGAAGCGATCTGGCAGCGCTTCCGCGCCGCGTGCGATCACTTCTTCAGCCGCTACGCCCAGCGCCACGACATCGCTCGCGGAGAACGCGTCGCCGCCCGCGAAGCGATCGTCGCGGAACTCGAGGCGCTCGCGGGGATCGCGTCGCCTGTCGTCGACAGTCAACAGTCGACAGTCGAGAGTCAGTCGACAGTCGACAGTCCACAGTCCACAGTCGACGGCCAGCAGTCACCAGTCGACGGCCAGCAGTCACCAGTCGACGGTCAGCAGTCACCAGTCGACGGTCAGCAGTCACAGTCGATGGAAACGCCGCCGGACCTGCTGACGAAAGTGCGCAGCCTGCGCGGGCGCTGGCAGTCGGAGCTGGCGGCCCGCGGCGTCGATCCCGATCGCGCGGCCGCGCTCGACGAGCGCTTCGCCGCCGCGTTCAAAGGGGTTCTCGCCAGGTGGCCGGCGGCCTTCGGCGGGACGGACCTGGACCCGGACGCCAACCGCAGGCGGATGGAAACGATCGTCAAGCGGATGGAAGATCTCGCGACTTCGCTCGCCGGGCCGGCGCTGGCCGCAGGCGATTCGTCGGTGTCGCCGACGACGCGGCTCGCGGCGATGCTGAAGGAAGCGCTCGCGGCGAACACGATCGGCGGGAAGATCGACGAGGACAGCCGGCTGCGCGCCGCGGCCGAAGAAGTGCGCCAGGCGCAGCAGAGTTTCTCGCGGATCGGCGTTGTGCCCGAGGCAGAACGAAGGGCGCTGAGCGATCGCTTTCAGCGTGCGATCAGACGAATCTCCGAGAAGGCAGGCGGGGCTGGAAGGGCGAGTGGGTCTGGTGGGTCTAGTGGGTCAGGTGGGTCAGGGAGGTCAGATAGGTTGGTTGGGTCGGGTCGGTAGCGCTCAACGCATCCGACCCCACCAGACCTATCAGGCCTACCAGACCTACCTGACCTACTCAATCTTGATCAGTTCCACGTCGAACACGAGCATCCCGTACGGCGCGCTTTCGCCTTTGTACGCGAGCTTCTCCGGAATCCAGAAGCGCGTCTTCTCCCCTTCCGCCATCAGCTGCAGCCCCTCGGTCCATCCTGCGATGACGTTGCCCAGAGGAAACGTCGTCGGCTCGCCGCGCACGACGGAGCTGTCGAACATCTTTCCGTCGGTCGTCCAGCCCGTGTAGTGGACCGTCACCGAGCTGCTCGTCTTCGGGCGCCTCGCGTTGATGCCGGGCTTCAGCACTTTGTAGGCGAGACCACTCGGCGTGCGCTTCGCGTCGGACGGCGGCGCCTTCACGTCGGCTGGCGCGCGGTTCGGCATGTCGAACAGCTCGACGTCGAACACGAGCATGCCTTTCGGCTCGCGCGCGCCTTTGTACGCCAGCCCCTCGGGAATCCACAGCCGGCGCTTTTCGCCCGGCACCATGAGTTGAATGCCTTCGCTGAATCCCGGGATGACACGCGCAACCGGAAAGACCGCCGGCTTGCCTTTCGCGACCGAGCTGTCGAACATCGTGCCGTCGGTTTTCCAGCCGGTGTAGTGGATCGTGACCAGATCGTCTTTCGCCGGATGCTCCTTGCCGGATCCCGGCGTGATGACCTTCGTCGCGAGGCCCGACGCCGTTTTCGTCGCGTCAGCCGGCGGCGCCGCGACATCGGACGGCGCCGGGATCGCCTTGAGCGTCGTCGTTTGCGCGGCGGGTCCCAACGTCAGGATGATGGCGATCAAGAACAGTTGGGCTAATTCCAATAGACCCTCCTTGCGGCTACTATGCCACGCCTCGCCGCGCCGTGATAAGCTGAGCGCCGTACCTCGCTGGTTCCTGCGCACCACCTCAACCAGGGAACCGTACCTGCCGGCTTTCACTCGCGAAGCCCGCAGATGGAGGCATAGCGAGCACACACGGCAGGTGTGCGATGCCTCAGTTCAAGAAGCTCACGCCCAATCTCATGGTCGCCAGCGTCGAGCGGAGTGTGTCTTTCTATGTCGACATGCTCGGCTTCGAGCGCGGCATGTCGGTGCCGGACGAGTCGCCGTACGTGTTCGCCTCCGTGACAAGCGGCACGAGCGGCGCGGTCGAGATCTTCTTCAACGACCGAGCGAGCGCCGTGAAGGAGTATCCCGCGTTGGCCGGCAAGCCGCTCGGCGCGAGCGGCACGATGTACATCGAGATCGCCGGTGAGGGGGTTGATGCGTTCCACAATCGCATCAAGGACCGCGTGACCGTGACGATGCCGCTCGTCACGCAGTTCTACGGTGTGCGCGAGTTCGCGATTGCGGATCCCGACGGGTACGTGATCACCTTCGCTGAACGAGTTGAGCAGAGCTGAACCCTCTCCACCACAGAGGACACGGAGGACACGGAGGATTACGATCCCTTCCGTACCGGATTTTTTCTCCGTGTCCTCCGCGTCCACCGTGGTGGAGAGTTATCGCTGTCGCCTCTGAAGTTCTTCGAGGACCCGCTTCAACGCCTCGAGCTTCTGCCCCGCCTCTCCGAGCTTGCCTTCAGCGGTGAGCCGCTGATAGTCGGCGAGATCGCGCGCCGCTTCAGCAATCAACGTATTCATGTCTCCGGCGCGCTCGGCGGGGACAGGGACGGGCTGACCGGGTACGTGCGCAGGCGCCGGTGCTGCCGGTACCGGCTGTGTGCTCGTGCTCGTGGGTGATGTGGACAGCGTCGATGGCGCCTGGCCGAAGAGCGCGGCGAGCGCGGCTTCGAACGTCGGGCCGTACGCGAGGCGCTCCTGCGTCGCCAGCACGACGATGCGGAGCTCGGGCATCGGACTGCGCTCCGCCTGCAGGTAAATCGGTTCTGCGTAGAGCAGCGTGCGGCCGATCGGAATCACAATCAGCGCGCCGCGCCGGACGTGCGAGCCCTGCTGGTTCCACAACGACAACTGACTGGAGAGCTGCGGGTTCTGATCGATGCGCGCCTCGACTTGCAGCGGACCGTCGACGAGCCGGTTCTTCGGAAAATCGTAGACCACCGCGGTGCCGTAATGCGGCTCGTCGCTGCGGCCGCCGATCCAGCCGATGAGATTGTTCCGGTTCGCCGGCGTGAACGGCAGGATCTCGACGAACTCGACCCCGGTCTCGCCGGGCAGCGTCATCACCACGAAGTTCGGCTCCATCGGCTGCTGCGCCTGCTCGCGCCGGTCGTTCAGGCGGACCTCGCTCGCCACGGTCCACAGGTCCTCGCGGTTGTAGAACACTTCCGGCGTGGTCATGTGGTACAGGCCGTAGACCATCGCCTGGACCTCGAGCATCAGCTCGGGGTAGCGCACGTGCTTGCGCATGGCCGGCGGCATCGCGTCCGCGTCCTTGAACAGGCTCGGAAAGATCGCGCGATACGCGGCGATGATCGGATCCTCGCGATCGAACACGTAGAAGGTGGTCGTCCCGTCGTAGGCATCGACAATCGCTTTCACGCTGTTCCGCATGTAGTTGATGCGCTCGCGGGCGAACAGATAGTGGCGCGCGTACGGGAAGGCGTCTGAGATCGTGAACGCGTCCATCATCCACGACAACCGGCCGTCCTCGCCGACGACGATGTACGGATCGGGATCGAAGATGAGGAACGGCGCCAGCGTCTGCGCGCGCTCGCGCACGTTGCGCCGCATCAGCAGCCGGCTCTCCGGCGTCACATCGTCGCTGAACGGCAGCTTGGCGACATCGCCCCGATCGATCGCGACGAGCAGCCGGCGGAAGAAGCCGCCGAGGACGATCCCGCCGCTCCCCTCGTACGACGTCAGGGTGTTGGTCTCCCCCTGCGGGTAATTGAATTCCTTCTGGCGCGTCTTCACGTAGACGTCGGTGTTCGTCAGCTCACCGAAATAAATCTCGGGGCGCGTCACCTTGATGCTCGGAATCGTGCTCCGCACGGGCATGTCGCTCAGGATGAGCGCCGGCATCCCTTCCGGCGTGAAGCCGTTCGCCGGATTCATCGTCACGCCGTAGCCGTGCGTGTAGATCAGCTTCTCGTTGATCCAGTTGCGGCTGCTCTCCGGCAGCTTGTCGATGCTCAGCTCGCGCGCGGCGAGCATCATCTGCCGCACCGATCCGTCGATGGTGTAGCGGTCGATGTCGATGTCGGGGAAGTCGTAGTAGGTGCGAATCTCCTGGATTTGCCGCAGTGTGTCCTGGAGCGCGCGCCAGTCCCACAGCCGGATGTTCTCGATCGTCGCCTGGCTCTTCTGGAGCTCGGCCGGATCGATCCGCGATTCGGCAGGAAACGCGTGCTGCGCCATGCGATGCAGTCCGAACGCCTGGCGCGTCATCTCGATGTTGTTCGCGATGAACGGCCGCTCGCGCACGAGCTCGTTCGGCTTGACCACGAAGCTGGTGACGTACCATCCGAGGACGCCGAGCACGATGTAGCAGGCAGCGGCAGGCACGACCGCCGCGACGAGCCAGCGCAGCCGCGGCGCCGCGACCGCGTTCACGAGCGCGATCGCGGCGCCGGCGACGAGCGCCCACGCGACGACGAGCAGCCCGGTGAGTGTGACGTGCGCCTCGGTGTAGGTCACGCCCGAAAAGATCGTGTGATCGGCGAACAAGCGATCGAATCGCGCGAGATACACGCGCGCCGCCAGCACCAGGAGGAGGGCCGCGACGCCGATCGACAAGCCGCGCCACGCGCCGGCGCCGGTGGTGACTCGCCCGCGGCTCAGCATCCGCGTCCCGCCGGTGATCGCGACGAAGAAGGCCGCGACGGCGCACGCAATCACCGCGAGCGTCATGAGCCAGCCGGTGATCAGGTGCCACGCCGGCAGCGTGAACAGATAGAACACGATCGGCTTGTTGAAGATCGGATCGACGAGCGTTGTCGCCGCCGGGGAGGGCGCCACTGCAGCAGCGCCGCGGAACCAATACAACGACAGCGTCGTCCAGTCGGCCGTCATGCTGGCGCCGGTGGCGACCGACACCACGAGCGAGGCGACGAGAGCGATCCCCCGTACCACCGGCTCGACCGGCAGCGTGAACGGCTGACCGTTGATCAGAATCCTGCCGCCGGTGACGTCGTTGAGTCGATCGGGTTTGACCGCGAGGAACGATCCGTACAGGACGAGAAGGGTGACGACCGTGAAGATCGTGAAGATCGTCGACTGCAGCCGGAGCGTCTTCCAGAACACGTCGCCGTAGCCGAGCGAGTCGAACCACAACGCGTCGACGTAGTACGACAATGCCGTCCCGGCGCCCAGCACGCCGACGGCGAGGACGGCGAGCGCGAACCACAAAGCGCGACGCCGCGGAGGTCGCGGCGAACGCGGCGGCTTCCAATCAACGACCGTCGTGTCTCGACCGTTCATGACTGAGCCGTTGAGGTTACCACGCCGAGACATGCCGGACCGGCGTGTCTGCGCGTCCTTTATGCTTGACTGGTCGAGCTCGGCAACCCGCGCGGGATCATCGGCAGCGATCGGATTCGGACGCCGGTCGCGTCGAAGATCGCGTTCCCGATGGCCGGCGCCACGCCGACGATCGGCGTTTCGCCGGCGCCGGCGGACGGAAGATCCTTGCGATCGAGCAGCACGATCTCGATCGGCGGCACGTCGGCGAAGCGCGGCACCCGGTAGTCGGAGAACCGGCCGTTCACGAGGCGGCCGTCCTCGAAATCGATCGCTTCGAAGAGCGCGCCGCCCAGTCCCTGAACGACGGCGCCCGACACCTGATTGTCGAGGCCGTTCGGATT
>DASYQZ010000089.1:0-9826 GCA_036004865.1 Vicinamibacterales bacterium | reverse complement strand
CAGATACTGCAGTCCGCGACGGACGACGACTGTGATATCGAGAATCCGGTGTTTAGCCACCGCGTACGCAAGAGTCAGCGGGACTGACGCAATCGCGCCGGCCGAGATCGTCCGAAGCAGGCTGTCGCGCAGGGCTGCGGGATCGGCCGAGACGAGCGTCATCTGGCGGATCTTGTACGTCGCGAATGGAATGGTCGCGATGATGATTCCTGCGAACAGCCATCGCAGCCGGCGTTGCTCGTCGGGATCGCGAACAAAGGCGAGCTTCCACCCTAAAACCGCGAGAATGCCGACGCTCGCCAACAATTCAGTGACGGTGCGCAGTATCGGCCCGGCGGCGAACCACGACCTGGATCCAAACAGGATCCGCGAGGCGACATCGGCATCACTCCACCACAGAATCGCGCCCGGCACGCCAAAAGTCGCGGCGGTTGCCGCAGCCAACACGTACAAAATCGTCCCGAGACCGGGCCAGAGGATGCGAGGTACCGAGGGACCCGGAAGGCGGACGGTGGCCTGAAAAAGCACAGCGTTTGCGATGCCGACCGACAGCGAGAGTCCGCCGTTCACGAGCCGCGCCGCCCACGGAAGCTGATCGCTGAACGAGTCGAGCGTCGCGAAGAGCTGATTGAAGCCGGTGCCCACAGCTGCGAGGCAAAGCAGACGCCCAGTCGGCAGATCTGGTCGGACCAGACCGAAAAACAGCCCGACCGCGGCGAACGTCACCGCACTGAGGAAGAGCGTGGTCAGGCGGCCGAGTCGCGCGACGCGAACAACCGGGGCTGTGAGCGTGACGTCGGTCGGTCGGGGGGACGCGATGTGGATGCTGTACGGCCGATCGGCGGGCGCCGCACGTCGGTAGTAGCCGACCGGCGGAATGACACCGGTCGAGACGCCGGCGATCGCGTCGCCTGTGCGCAACTTCCCGTCGGCCGCGCCTCCTGGCTCCACCGAGGCGACGACCAGTCCATTACGGGTCGCTGCCGCCGTCCATCCGAATGACTGCGCGTAATTCCCGTACCGCCAAATCGCGGCGGCACTTCCGGCGTAGATGACCACGCAGAGCGGCGCCGCCACGGCGGCGACCCAGAAGAACGGGTGCCGGCGCCCTGTCGAGCGCGACGAGGACGCCGAAGCGCCGCGGGACATGGCTAAGGTTACGCCTACCCGTTCGTATAGGTGGCGGGTTTTCGACCCGGCGTATGATCGGGCCGTGGCTCACCCAGAACGAACACCTCGAAGCTCGATGCCCGCGGCTCCTGTGGACGATGTCGCGGGCGCGAAGGCGGCGATTGCCGGTCCCAAGACGCCGAAGAAGGCCTTCACCGCCGGCGCGTGGGAAGAAGCGCGCGCCCTCATCTGGACCCATCGCAAGCGGCTCGCGCTCGGACTCGCGCTGATGACGATCAACCGTCTGGCGGGTCTGGTTCTGCCGACGACGACCAAGTACTTCGTCGACGACGTCATCACCAAGGGGAACTGGGATCTGCTGCCCAAGCTCGCCATGGCCGCCGGCGCCGCCACCGTCGTTGACGCCGCGACCGCGTTCGCGAACTCGCAGGTGCTCGGCGTCGCGGCTCAGCGCGCGATCACCGAGATGAGAAAGGACATCGAGGCGCACGTCATGCGCCTGCCGATCAGCTACTTCGACTCCACGAAGAGCGGCATCCTCATCTCGCGCATCATGACCGACGCCGAAGGCATCCGGAATCTCGTCGGCACGGGCCTGGTGCAGTTGACCGGATCGATTCTGACCGCCGTCATGGCGCTCGGCGTCCTGCTGTATCTCAACTGGCGCCTGACGACCGTCACGATCCTGATTCTCGGCGCATTCGGCGGCGGGATGGCCAACGCGTTCAAGCGGCTGCGCCCGCTGTTCCGCGAGCGCGGGCAGATCAACGCGGAAGTGACCGGACGTCTCGCGGAGACGCTCGGCGGCGTCCGCATCGTCAAGTCGTACACCGCCGAGAAGCGCGAAGAGCTCGTGTTCGCGAAGGGCGCGCACCGCCTGTTCCGGAACGTCGCGAAGTCGTTGACCGGCGTGTCGGCCATCACCGCGTTTTCGTCGGTCGTCATCGGCAGCACCGGGCTCGCGATGATGCTCATCGGTGGTCAGTCGATTCGCAACGGCACGATGACCGTCGGCGACCTCTTCATGTACTTGTCGTTCACGGCGCTGATGACGATGCCGGTGATTCAGCTTGCGTCGATCGGGACGCAGTTGAGCGAAGCGTTCGCGGGACTCGATCGCATCCGCGAAATCCGGAGGATGGCGACCGAGGATCAGGAGGACGAGTCGCGCGCGCCGCTGCCCGACGTGCGCGGCGACGTCGAGTTCGACAACATGACGTTCGAGTACAACCCGGGCGTGCCGGTGTTGAAGCGGGTCTCGTTCCGCGCGCCCGCGGGATCGACGACGGCGCTCGTCGGATCGAGCGGATCGGGCAAGAGCACGCTCATCAGCCTCGTCATGACGTTCAACCGGCCGCTGTCGGGACGGGTGCTCGTCGACGGCGAGGACCTGACGAGCGTCAAGCTGCGGGACTACCGCGGGCATCTCGGCGTCGTGCTGCAGGACAACTTCCTCTTCGACGGCACGATCGCCGAGAACATCGCGTACGCGAAGCCGCACGCGTCGCGCGAGGAGATCAAGGCGGTCAGCCGCATCGCGCACTGCGACGAGTTCATCGAGTCGTTCGAGAAGCAGTACGACACGATCGTCGGCGAGCGCGGCGTGCGCTTGTCTGGCGGGCAGCGGCAGCGCGTGTCGATCGCGCGCGCGATTCTCGCCGACCCGCGCATCCTGATCCTCGACGAGGCGACCTCGAGCCTCGACAGCGAGAGCGAGGCGATGATTCAGGACGGATTGAAGTCGCTCCGGAAAGGGCGAACGACGTTCGTCATCGCGCACCGGCTGTCGACGATTCAAAGCGCGGATCAGATTCTCGTGCTCGAGCACGGCGAAATCGTCGAGCGCGGCACGCACGAGGAGCTGCTGGCGAAGGGCGGACGGTATCGTCAGCTCTACGACAAGCAGTACCGATTCGAGAAGGACCGCTTCATCAATCCCGGCGAGGACTTCACGCCCGAACCGGAAAAGGTCGTCGCCGCGGCGCGCGTCAGCAACACACTTTGATGACGAGGTGTTCGATGTTCTTCAGAAAGCTCCGGTGCTCGTTCTGCCATCGCCCGGACTCGCAGGTCGCCAAGCTGGTTGCCGGACCGCGCGTCTACATCTGCGATCGCTGCGCGTACGAGACCATCCGCATCATGGAAGCGCCGCCGCCCGCCGATCAGGCGAACGCGAAACGCTTGTCGATCCGCACACGGCTCTTCCGAGGGTGGGAGCCGCCGCCAACGGAACTGCGGACCGCGGAATCGCTGTGAACTTCCGACTCCGTGAGGCCCTGCGCGACTAATCGTCCGATCGTGTTAGAGTGCGCCGCGTCGCGCACATGCCCCATCGATTGATCGCGGAGTGGCGCCTCGTCCAGCACCTGCTGCGCGCCAATGCCGTGACGCCCGCCAACGCGCAGCACCTGGAGCTGCGGCGCGGCACCGAGCGGCGGCGCTTGAAACGTCTCCTCGCGCTCGGCGTGATTCGGAATGCGGGAAGCGATCGGTTCTACCTGGACGCCCCCGCGCTCGCGCAGCGGATGGCGAGCCAGCGTCAGAACGCGGCGCTGGCCGTGTTCGTCCTGATCCTTCTGTTCGTCGCGCTTTTTCTGTGGGCGCCGCTTCGGAGCGGCTAAGGAAGCAGGGGCGGCCGCGGCTCGCGCGTCACGAAAATGGCGCGCGCAAGTCTGCGCGTCAAGAAAATGGCGCGCGTGAGTCTGCGCGCGCCACGACTAAAGACCAACGACCAACGCCTAACGACTAACGACCAACGACCAACGACCACAACGAGCGACGTTACTGCCCCGCGCCACTCGCAATCACATTGACCTGCTGGCGCACCGACGCGCGTGTCGCGCCGCCGGGACCGAGCAGCGTCGCCTTCACTTCGTACGTGCCCGGCGGCAGGCTGCGGAACTCGAACGTCGTGGTCCGCGGCGCGCGCTCGCCATCGAGCTGGATCTCGCTGCTGCGATAGAACTCCGGGGATTCGGCAACAATTTCGACGCCGCGGTTCTCCGCATCGGTTTCGATGTGCGTGCGCACAATGAGGTTCGCTGGAGCAAACGACACCGAGGGTGAAACCTTCAAGGTCATCCGCTCGCCCGCCCCGAGCGGCAGTGTGGAGGTCAGAAGAAGAACGCCAAGGAGACTCGCTCGCAGCTTCATCGCGTCACCGTCGCAACTCTCGTCGCCCTAGTCTTGCCGGAGAACCCGACGTCCGGCCCGCTTTGCCGCCCTCTGCGGCAGGTGGTCATCCGTTGTGCAAGGCACACGCCATAAGTCAGCCTCAGGAAAAACGCCCCTATTGGGGTACTCTGAGGAACCTCCGGAGGACCTTCGCATGGGCCAGCGCGCGCGCCTTGTTATCGCTCTACCGTTTCTGATGCTCGCCGTTACCACCCTCGGCGCGCAGCCCCCACACTCTGATAACGCGCATGGAGCGGGGACAAACGGCTCATCCTGGATCGTTCACTATCGCGAGCCGGCGGCACGGCTGATTGGCGAAGCGACGGGTAGCACGTTCGCGTGGCAGCGCCTGGCGGTCTTGACGGACACGATTGGCCATCGTCTCAGCGGCAGCCCGGCGCTCGATCGCGCCATCCAGTGGGCCCTGGAAGAAATGAAGCGCGACGGGCTGGAGAACGTGCACACCGAGCGCGTCATGGTGCCGCAGTGGGTCCGCGGCGCCGAGTCCGCGGAGATCGTCGAGCCGACGCGTCATCCCCTCGTGATGCTCGGTCTCGGCGACAGCGTCGCCACGCCGCTAGACGGGATTCAGGCGGACGTCCTCGCGGTCCGCAACTTCGAGGATCTGGACGCGAGGGCGTCGCAGGTGCGCGGGAAGATCGTGTTCTTCAACACGCCGTTCACGTCCTACGGCGAGACGGTGCGATTCCGCTCGAGCGGGCCGTCGCGCGCCGCCCGCTACGGCGCCGTGGCGATGTTGATTCGATCCGTCGGCCCCGACGGCCTGCGCACGCCGCACACCGGCGCGCTGCTGTACGCGTCCGACGCGCCGAAGATTCCGGCCGCGTCGATCACGACCGAGGACGCCGATCGCGTGCAGCGCATGATCGATCGCGGCAGCCGCGTCGTCGTCCGCCTGAAGATGGAGGCGCGCTTCGAGGCAGACGCCGAATCGGCGAACGTCGTCGGCGAGCTGCGCGGGCGCGAGCGGCCGGACGAGATCGTCGTCGTGAGCGGCCACCTGGATTCGTGGGACGTCGGCGCCGGCGCGACCGACGATGGCGGCGGGTGCATCGTGACGTGGGAGGCGCTGCGGATCATGAAGAAGCTGAATCTGCGGCCGCGGCGGACCGTTCGCGTCGTGCTGTGGACCAACGAAGAGAACGGCGGGCGCGGCGGCATCGCGTATCGCGATCAGCATCGCAGCGAGCTCGCGAAGCACGTGATGATGCTCGAGTCCGACGGCGGCGTCTTCCGGCCGCTCGGCTTCGGGTACACCGGGAACGAGACGGGCCGGCAGACGGTCAAAGCGATTGCGATGCTGCTGACCGGGATCGGCGCCGATCAGATCAATCCTGGCGGCGGCGGCGCCGACATCGGCCCAAGCGTGACGGAAGCGCGCATCCCCGCGATGTCGCTCGACGTCGACGGCTCGAAGTATTTCCTCATCCATCACACGCCCGCCGACACGATCGACAAGATCGATCCCGTCGAGATGGCAAAGTGCGCCGCTGCGGTCGCGGTGATGGCGTATGTGGTGGCCGATTTACCTCAGCGCCTGGGCCAATAGCCTATACTTTCAAGATGCGTATCCGGAATCTCGTCGCCATTCTGCTGTTCGTCACGGCGTGCTCATCCACATCGGCGCAGCCGGCGAAGCGAATGGCGCCGAGCGACGTCGTCGCGACGGTGGGATCGACGTCGATCACGCTGAGCGACGTCGACGACAAAGCCCTGCAGCAGTCCGCCGGCAACTTCGGCAGCATGAAGCTGTCGCAGGCGCTGTACGAAGCGCGGCGCGCGGCCGTGGACGATTTGATCGCCAACGCGCTGCTGGATCAGGAAGCCAAGGCGCGCGGCCTGGATCGTTCGGCGCTCGTCGAGCAGGAAATCACGTCGAAAGTGACGGCGGTCAACGACACCGACATCTCGACGTGGTATCAGCAGAATCAGGCGCGCGTGCAGGGCACGCCGCTCGAACAGGTGCGGCAGCCGATTCGCGCGTACCTGACACAGGAGCGGATGGAGGTGGCGCGGCAGCAATACCTGGACGCGCTCAAGGGCAAGACCCGCGTCCGCGTGCTGCTCGAAGTGCCGCGTCAGACGGTCGCCGCCGCCAACGGCGCGGCAAAGGGTCCGGCGACCGCGCCGATTGAAGTGATCGAGTTCTCGGATTTCCAGTGCCCGTACTGCCAGCGCGCGAACCCGACGGTGGCGCAGGTCCTCAACACCTACGGCGATCGCATCCGCTTCGTCTATCGCCACTTCCCGCTCGGCAACCATCCCAATGCGAAGCCGGCGGCGGAGGCGTCGCAGTGCGCGGCGGAACAGGGCAAGTTCTGGGAATATCACGACGCGCTCTTCGCGAATCCGTCAAAGCTCGCGGATGCGGACCTGAAGCAGCGGGCGGCCGAGCTTGGCCTCGACGCCGGCAAGTTCAACGCGTGCGTCGACACGCACAAGTACAAGACACACGTCGAGGCCGACATGAAGGCGGGCGAAGAAGCCGGCGTCAACGGCACCCCGGCCTTTTTCATCAACGGCCGTATGATTAGCGGCGCGCAGCCCTTCGACGCCTTCAAGCGCGTCATCGACGAGGAACTGGAAATCAAGAAGCGGTAAGGCGGCGGGCATGCGGCTTGCGATCTTTCGCCGCATGCCACAGCAGTTTGAACAGCTTGCCACTCAGCTCGACCGTCTCGCCGCATTCGAGGCGGGTCCGTTTCCCGTCATCAGCCTCTATCTGAACCTGCAGCCGGACGAAAACGGCAAAGACCGGTTCGAGCCGTTCCTGCGGAAGGAGCTGACCGAGCGCATCCGGACGTACGCCACGAGCACGCCCGAGCGAAACAGCCTGGAGACCGACGCGGAGAAAATCCGCACGTACCTCGAGCGCGTCGAGCCGTCCATCAACGGGTTGGCGATGTTCGCGTGCTCGGGCGCGGAGATGTTCGAGGCGCTTCCGCTGGCGGCGCCGATCGACGCGCACCGCCTCTACATTTCGGACCGGCCGCAGCTCTACCCCCTCGCGAGGATCCTCGACGCGTATCCGCGCTATCTCGCGCTGCTGGCCGATTCCCATTCCGCGCGGATCTTCGTCTTCGCGGCGAACGCGCTCGAGAAGACGGACCGGATCGAGAACCCGAAGGTCAAGCACCACAAGCAGGGCGGCTGGTCGCAGGCGCGCTATCAGCGGCACGTCGAGAACTACCACCTGCAGCACGCCAAGGAAGTCGTCGACGCCGTCGCGAAGATCGCGCGCGAGGAGAAGATCGACAAGATCGTGCTCTCGGGCGACGAGACCATCCTGCCGCTGCTGCGCGATCAGTTCCCGAAAGACATCGCCGAGCGCATCATCGACGTCGTCAAGCTCGAGGCGCATGCGGGCGAGAAAGACGTTCTGCAGTCCACGCTCGCGGCGCTTCACGACAAGGACGCGGAGGGCGACCGCGAGCGCGTCGACGAGCTGCTCGGCGCCTATCGTGCCGGCGGTCTCGCCACGGCCGGCGTCGAGCACACGATGAAGGCATTCGAGCGCGGTCAGGTCGACGAGCTGGTCGTCACCGCGAGGCCGGACGCGATCGAGGACGACACCGCCGCCGAGCTGGTCCGCAAGGCGCGGCAGACGTCGGCGAAGATCCGATTCATCGAAAACGCGTCGCTGCTCGCATCCGTCGGCGGCGTGGGGGCGTTCCTGAGGTTCAAGGTGTGACAGTGATCAACGCAGAAACCGCGGAACCCGCAGGAACGTTGAGGTCTGCGTGTTCCGCGAGTTCTGCGTTCAGCGTGGTGGTATGAGCAAATACAACAACGTCAATCCAGATCACTACAAGGTGGCGGGACGCGAGCGGCCGGGCCACGCGGTCGCCAAAGCACCGAAGGCCATGGCCGAGCTGGAAGAAGCGCGCGCGCGCTGGCAGGAAAAACAGGCGAAGCAACTTCCAAAGAAAGGCCACAGGAAAGGACGATGATCGGCTCTCAGCTTCCAGCCTGATAGCTGAAAGCTGAAAGCTGAGAGCTGAGAGCTACGCGTTACTTCTTCGTCCCTGTCGTCCCGACGACGCCGCGGGCAATTTCCTGCGCCTGCTTGAGATGATCCTCGATCGTCGGCAGCGTCTTCGCGGCCCACTCCTTGACGTCGGGATCCTTCCCCGACTTCGCTTCCGTCCGGAACTTCATCACCGCCTCCCGGTGGCCGCTGACCATCGCCTGCATGTACGCGCGATCGAATCCTTCGCCCGACATCTTCATCAGGCGATCGTGCAACGTCTTGTGCTTCGCATCCATCTCGGTCGGCAGCGTCATGTTCTTCTTTTGCGCGAGCGCTTTCAGCTCGTCGCCGGCCTTGCCGTGATCGTCGACCATCCGCTGCCCGAACTTCTTCACCTGATCGTTCGACGCCTTGTCGGTCGCGAGCTTCCCGAGCTCGACTTCGGCCATGTTGACGTTGGCGACGTCCGTGACAAAGTGTTGATCGGACATCGCCTTGCCGGTTTTCGCCTGGCCGTAGGTCTGGGCGGACGCGGGCGACGCCGCCATGGCCAGCACAACTGCACCTGCGAGCATTGCATTCTTCATTCGAGACGCCTCCTTATTGTTTGGTGACAGAGGCAGTCGCAAGTGAGGTGCCAGACCCAGGTTTACCGGTAGAGCCCAAGGCTGAGGCTGTTGATGACCGAATAGGCGATAGCGAGAAATGTCGCGGCGAGGCAAACGACCGCCGCGATCATGTGATCGCCGCGCTCGCGCGTGAGCGGGTTGAAGAACGCCGAGGCGGCGTAGCCGCCGACGAAGCCGCCGGCATGCGCGAAGTTGTCGACGCCTCGCATCACGAAGCCCATCACGAACAGAATGATCGCGTAGTTCAGCGCCTGGCCGCGGATCAGGCTGCTGCCGCTCTTCCGTCCGTAATGCACGAGCGCACCGAGGAGGCCGAACACCGAGGCGGACGCGCCCACGGTATAAGTCGACCCGACCAGCGAGCTCAGGAGAAACCCGCAGAAGCCCGAGACGGTGTAGATGATGACGGTCCGCGACGGACCGATGATGTCCGCCATCGTGGGGCCGAGATCGCGCACCCACATCATGTTGAACAGGATGTGCAGCGCGCCGCCGTGCAGCCAGCCCGCGCTCAGCAGCGTCCACCACCAGCCATACTGAAACACCGGATACGCCCCGGTCATGCCGAAGGTGAGCAGCGCGCGCGTGCTCGGCACGAGGAAATTCAAACCGCCGGGCGCGAACTGCAGCTCGTTGCCGGACATCAGGAGCGTCAGGACGTACACCGTCGCGCACGTGCCGACGACGAGCGGCACGAATCCGAGGTCGTTCCCGAGCTGCCGCAGCAGCGGCGCGAAGCCCCACAGCCCCGGATTCGAGCGCCCGCACGAGTAGCACTTGTCGTCGCGGACGCCGACGAGCGAGCCGCACGACGGACACACCACCGAGCCGGATGTTTTTCGCCGGAACACGGGGCGATCATATGTCATTGCGGATTGCGGATTGCGGATTGCGGATTTAT
>DASYQZ010000088.1:0-55251 GCA_036004865.1 Vicinamibacterales bacterium | reverse complement strand
CACTGCAGCGAGAGCGTCCATAATCTCTACATCTGGTATGAGGGCGGCCAACTCAGGCCAGCTCTTGTGAACCATGAGGGGCTCGACCACGTCGAGCTTCGAAGCGAATGCGAGAGCCGCGGCGCCGATGAGCGTGCCAGGCGGCGCCACCAACGCTGTAGGGCGCTCTCGCAAGTCAACCCACATGAAGGGGGGGATAACAGACAATGGCAAAGAAAGCCAAGGGCGGGAAGAAGAAGGCCGGCAAGAAACGGTAGCTGACCTCGCCCGTCGATAAAAGGGGGCGGCCGTCGCCCCCTTTTCAATTGTACGGACGCACAATGACCCGCCCAGCGACCGACGACGAACCACCAATGACCAACGACTAACTAACGACCACCATTCGTCATCGTCGTTCCATCCCACACGTACACGCGTCGAATCACATCCCACTGCTGAATCTGATCGACGAACTCGATCCCTTTGATGACGCGGCCGAAGACCGTGTACCTCGCGTCGAGATGCGGCTGTGGTGAATGCGCGATGAACCACTGGCTGCCGCCGGTATCGGGCCAGGGATCGAGCGCCATTCCGACCGTGCCGCGCAAATACGGCAGCTCGTTGAACTCGTCGCGAATCGCGTAGCCCGGCCCTCCCTCGCCGTCGCCGCGCGGATCGCCGTCCTGCATGACGAAGTTCGGCACGACACGGTGCACGCTGAGGCCGTTGAAGTAGCCGCGGCGCGCGAGCGTGATGAAGTTCTCGACGGTCAGCGGCGAGTCGATGACCGCGAGCTCGATCTGAATCAATCCGCGGTCGGTCTCGAGATAGACCTGCGTCGACACGGGCGGATTCACCAGCCGCGGCGCCTGATAGACGTCTGCCGGCAACGTCGTCGGCGCCGGCCGAATCTGCATGTCGGCCTCGGCGGCGGCGGTGGGATCCAGATCTTTCAGCAGCATCACGGCGCGCACGCGAACGGTCCAATCCTTGTCCGCGAATGCGCTCTTCAGCACAGGCGTCGCGGCCTCGGCGCCGTATTTCGCGATCGCCGCCAGCGCGGCGGTTCGCGCGGCGTAGATGCCATCGCGTTGACCGAGCCGGTACGCGTCGGCGAGCGCGGACGCGCCGTTGGCCGGCTTCAATTCGCCGATCCCGTTCGCCGCCGCGCCGCGCACGACTGGATCGTCGGCCTTCAGGTGATCGAGCAGCACCTGCGCAGCATCGGGCGGCTTCAGTTTCACGATCGCGTCCAGCACGGAGGGAATCACTCGCTGATCCGATTCGGTCAGCATGGTCCGCAGGCGCGGCAGCGCGATCTCCGGCGTCAGCGTGCCGAGCACCGTCGCGAGCGTCGCGCGGACGTGCCAGTGCCGATCCGGATCCAGCCCCGACAGGATGGTGACGAAGTTCTCGGGATCCATGGTCGCGACCGATCGCAAGGCGGCTTCGCGAATCGCCGGCGTGTCGTCCGTCAACAGGTCGAGCAGCGTGTCGTTGACGCCGGGAAGCGCCGCGACGCCGCCGTGCATGCCGCCGAGCGCGCTCACGGCTTCGAGCCGGACCTGTGGATTCGTGCTCGTGTCGCGAATGAACCTCATCAGCGGCTCGACCGCCGACGCGTCGCCAATCCGCCCGAGTGCGCGGATCGTCTCGATGAGCACGGGTCGCTCGCCGCTCGTCAGGAGCGGCATCAGCGTGGGCAGCGCGCTCGGATCCTTGAGCGCCGCCAGACCTTTCACGGCAAACGCGCGCGTGTAGGGATCTGCGTCTTTCGCCAGCGTCAGCAACGCGGGCAGCGCGCGTTTGTCTTCGAGTCGCTGCAGCGCGAACGCAACGGGCCACCACCGCAGACGCGGCTGGCCGCTCGCATCGAGCACGACCGGCGCGAGTGCGTCGTACGCCTTCAACCGGACGAGCGTATAGACGCCGAGCCGGAATGCCGCGGACGCCGTATCTCTTCGCGAATCGTCTTCGGCAGCGGGCGGCTGCGCCAGGGCGCCGGACTGCAGAATCGACGACATCATGCGCGCGACGGCTTCGGCCGCCGCCGCATCACCGATGAGCCCCAGCGCTTCGGCGGCGCTGCCCTGTACGAGTGGCGACGGATCGCCTAGTGAGGTGACGAGCGCGTCGAGCGCGCTCTTGTCGCCGAGCAGGCCGAGGGCGAACGCCGCCATCTGCCGCACCTCGGGATCGGTCTCGCGCGTCAGCAGCCTCATCAGCGGCGGCAAGCCTTCCTTCAAGCCGACGTGACCGATGGCGAGCGCGGCGCGCCGGCGGATCCGCGCCTCGCTGTCGCCGAGCATCCGCACGAGATCGGGCGGAGGCGGCGGTGGAGGCGGCGCGGCGACCGGCTTCTGGCCGCGGCGTGGAGGCGTCACCACGGGCGGCGGCGGGGAGACGGGCGGCGCCGGATCGCGCAGCATCCGCTGATCCTCGAGGCGCAGAATCCACGCCATCTTTTGTTCAAAGGGCGGTCCCGCCGGAGCGGCGGCCGGCGGCGGCGCCGGTGGCGCGCTGGCACACGCCGACGCAAGGCAGGCGAACAACAGCCAGAAACGCGTCATCGGATCTCTCAAGTCTGAAGTCTGACGTCTGACGTCTGCTCGTATTCAGACTTGACACTTCCCACCTCAAACTTCGCGCGGCGCAGCGTGGCGCGCTCGACGCGGTCCTCGCGAATCGTCACGCCGAGGCCCGGACCGGCAGGCACCGCAATGGTTCCGTCGGCGGCGACCTCAATCGGCGGGTCAATGAGATCGGGATTGAAATAGCGCTTGCTGCCCGCGATGTCGCCTGGCAGCGAGAAATTCGGCAGCGTCGAGAGATGGATGTTGGCCGCCCGGCCGATGCCCGATTCGAGCATGCCGCCGTGCCAGACGGGGATGCCGTGCTGCGCGCACAGATCGTGCAGCCGGATCGATTCGGTGAATCCGCCGACTCGTCCCGGCTTGATGTTGATGATGCGGCACGCGCCGGACGCGATCGCCTCACGCGCGGCCGCGACGCTGTGAATCGATTCGTCGAGGCAGATGGGCGTTTTCAGCCGGCGCTGCAGCGCGGCATGGTCGGCGATGTCGTCGTAGTCGAGCGGCTGCTCGATCATCATCAGGTCGAACGGATCCAGCCGCGCGAGATGATCCGCATCCGCGACCGTGTAGGCGGCGTTGGCGTCGACCATCAGCGGAATCGATCCGAATCGCCGGCGGATCGTCTCGACGGCGTCGATGTCCCAGCCCGGTTTGATCTTGATCTTGATGCGGCGGTAGCCGGCCGCCAGTTCCGTCTCGACTTTCGTCGCGAGATCGTCGAGCGAATCCTGAATGCCGATTGACACGCCCGACGCGATGCGATCGCGCGATCCGCCGAGCACGCGCGCGAGCGGCTCGCCACGCTGGCGCGCGTAGAGATCCCACGCCGCCATCTCGACCGCCGCCTTCGCCATGTGATGACCGCGAATCGCCTTCAGCGCCGGAAACACCTCGCGCGGATGCGAGAACGCCGTGCCGAGCACGCGCGGCGCGACGAAGTCCGCGATGATGTGCCACACGGTGTCGTTCGTTTCGGCGCTGTAGTACGGGTCCTGCTCCGCCACGCACTCGCCGTAGCCGGCGGCGCCGCCGCCGTCGACGCGCACGATGATGAAATGTTTCTCGTGAATGCGGCCGAAGCTGGTTTCGAAGAAGTGCACGAGCGGGAGCTTCAACAGGCGCAGCTCCAGACGATCGATCTTCACGGCGCGATGATATCATCGGGCGCCTTGCAATTCCGCCACATCGCGATCGAAGGACCGATCGGTGCGGGCAAGACCGCTCTTGCGGAGCGTCTCGGCACGCGTCTCGATGCGACGGCCGTGCTGGAGGAAATGGAGAATCCGTTTCTCGCCGATTTCTACGCCGACCGGCCCGGCGCGGCGCTGCAGGCGCAGCTCTTCTATCTGCTCAACCGTCATCGTCAGCAAACGACGCTGCAGCAGGCGGATCTGTTCAGTCAGCTCACGATCTGCGACTACCTGTTCGACAAGGACAAGATCTTCGCGTATCTCAACCTCGACGACAACGAGCTGTTCATCTATCAGCGCCTCTTCGATCTGCTCGCGCGCGACGTGCCGCAGCCGGATCTCGTCATCTATCTCCAGGCGCCGACCGACGTCCTGCTGCGACGCGTGCACAGCCGCCGCATGGATGCCGAAGCGGTGGCGCTGCAGCCCGACGATGAGTACTTGCGCGAGCTGAACGAGGCGTACCACCACTTCTTCTTTCACTACAACGTCACGCCGCTCCTCGTCGTCGAAACGTCGCAGTTCGATTCGGACGCCAGCGACGAAGCGCTCGACGATCTGATCAAGCAGATCCGCGCGATGGGTCCAGGCACCCGCTACTACGTCCCCCGCAACCGGTAATCGCCAATCGCCAATCGCCAATCGCCAATCAGCAATAAATCCGCAATCCGCAATCCTCAATCCAAAATGTTAAGCTGACCCCCGATGGCCTGGTTCAAGAAGGCCCGTACGCCGATCGCGGCGGCGTCGAAGGAAAAACAGAGCCGCGTGCCCGAGGGGCTGTGGGTGAAATGCCCCGGCTGCTCGCAGATCATCTACAACAAAGATCTCGCGACCAACCTCAACGTCTGCCCCAAGTGCGCGCATCACTTCCGCGTGAGCGCCGCCGAGCGGCTGCGGATGCTGTTCGACGGCGAATGGGTTGAGTACGACAAAGGGCTCGTCTCGACCGATCCGCTCGCCTTCACCGACACGAAGCCCTACAAGGCGCGCCTCAAGGCGGGCATCGACGCGACCGGACTCAAGGACGCCGTGATCGTCGCGACCGGCACGATCGACGGGATCGACACCGTCGTCGCGTCGATGGAGTACGCCTTCATCGGCGGAAGCATGGGCGTGGTCGTCGGCGAAAAAATCGCGCGCGCGATCGAGCGCGCCGTCGAGACCGAACGTCCTCTCGTCATCGTCTGCAGCTCCGGCGGCGCGCGCATGATGGAAGGCGCGCTCTCGCTGATGCAGATGGCGAAAATCTGCGGCGCGCTCGCGCGGCTGGATCGCGCGCGCCTGCCGTACATCGCCGTGCTCACCGATCCGACGACAGGGGGCGTGACCGCCAGCTTTGCGATGCTCGGCGACCTGAACATCGCCGAGCCGAAAGCGCTCATCGGCTTCGCGGGCCCGCGCGTGATCGAGCAGACGATCCGGCAGAAGCTGCCCGAAGGGTTTCAGCGCAGCGAGTTCCTGCTGGAGAAGGGGATGATCGATCTCGTCGTCGATCGGCGCGAGATGAAAGGCGTCATCGCGAACGCGATGCGGTTCATGGGCGCGACGCGCGCGCAGCCGGCGTCGGCCGTTTCCGCGCCGGAGTCCGGCGTTGCCGTGGAGCGCACGCCGTAACACCGATTGGATCCGCTGACTTACCTCCTCGGCCTCGAGCAGTTCGGAATCAAGTTCGGCCTCGAGAACATCTCCGCGCTCGTGGCGCGCCTCGGCCACCCCGAGCGCGCCTTCCAATCTGTCCACATTGCGGGCACGAACGGGAAGGGGTCCGTGACGGCAATGGTCGATGCGGCCCTCCGCGCCGCCGGGCATCGTTGCGCGCGATTCACATCGCCGCATCTCGTCGACATCACCGAGCGATTCGTGGTCGGCGGCCGGCCGGTTTCGACCGGCGAACTGACGGAGGTGGTCGCCCACATCCGCCAGGCGATTGACGCTCTTCGGGCCGACGGCGGGTTGATCGTGCAGCCAACGTTCTTCGAGGTCACGACCGCCGCCGCCTTCGAACTGTTCCGCCGAGCGGGCGTCGACGTCGCGGTGCTCGAGGTTGGCCTCGGCGGACGTCTGGACGCGACCAATGTGATCTCGCCGGCCGCAACGGCCATCACGTCGATTGCGTTCGATCACCAGACGTATCTCGGCTCGACGCTTCGCGAGATTGCGTTCGAGAAGGCCGGCATCATCAAACCGGGCGTGCCGGTCGTCGTCGGCGAGCTCGCGCCCGAAGCGGCCGCGACGATCGAACAAGTCGCACGCGAGCGCGGCGCGCCGGTCATCCGCGCGTCAGCGTCCGACGTCGATGATTTCCACGTCGGCCTCCCGGGGATCCATCAGCGAATCAACGCCGCGGTTGCGCGGCGGCTGCTCGAAGCGCTGGACGTACGCGGCGTTCGAGCTCCGCGAGACGCCATCGCCGCCGGACTCGCAGACCCGGACTGGCCCGGTCGACTCGATCTGCGCCGGCTGCCGGACGGCCGCGAGCTGCTGCTCGACGCTGCACACAATCCGGCCGGCGCCGCCGCATTGGCGTCCTATCTGAAAGCGCTGCCAGGCCCTGCCGCGCCGCTCGTCTTCGCCGCGATGCGCGACAAGGATATCCGCGGCATGTTGAGTGCACTCGTACCGGTGGTCAGCGAGCTCATCGTCACGCGCGCGTCGAACGTGCGATCGGAGGAGCCGTCCGCGATCCTCGCCGAGGCGCGTGCGATCGGCCCGTCGCTGCCGATGTCAGCTCAGCCGTCGATCGATGCGGCGCTCGCCGCCGCCTGGCACACGTCGCCGCGAATCATCGTCGCGGGATCGATCTTCCTGTTGGGCGATGTGATGCGAAGACTCGTGATACCCTTCGAAAAGATCCCGGAATGAGAATTCTGTCAGCGCTGCTGACCGCGCTCGCGATCCTGCCCGCGTCCGCGGCGGCGCAGCAGCCGCCGCCGTCGCCGCCCGCGCCATCACCTGCCCCTGCCTCTTCCGCCCCGGCTTCTTCCGCCCCAGCTTCTTCCGCACCTGCGTCTTCCGCCCCTGAGAGCGTGAGCGCCGATCGACGTGAGTACACGAACGATCAGAAAAACGCGCACTACATCGGCCACGTCGAGATCGAGCGGAGCGACGGGAAGATCTACGCGGACGATGTGGTGATGTACGGCGACGAGAACAAGTCGATCGCCACGGGCAACGTGCTCTTTGCGCAAGGCAACAACCGCCTGTCGGCCGAGCGCGCGGAATTCGACACGAAGACGGGGCTCGGCACCTTTTTCAATGCATGGGGCATCGCGAGCGTCCAGCCGCCGCGCCAGCAGGCGCGGCCGGGGGTCGCGATTCCGCAGATGGTCGGTCAGGAGACGAACGTGTATTTCTTCGGCGACAAGATCGAGAAGATCGGTCCAAAGAAATACAAGATCACCAACGGCGGGTTCTCCACGTGCGTGCAGCCCACTCCCAGATGGGAGCTTCACGCCGATACGGTGACCCTGAACCTCGATCACTACACGCTGCTGAGGAACGCGGTCTTCTCGGTCAAAGGCGTGCCAATGCTCTACACGCCGTTCCTCTATTACCCGACGAAGCGCGAGAATCGCGCCACCGGATTCCTCATCCCGACGTACGGCACGTCGACGATCCGCGGCCATTCGATTCACGACGCGTTCTTCTGGGCGATCGATCGCAGTCAGGACGCGACGTTCTTCCACGACTGGTTCTCGAAGACCGGGCAGGGCGTGGGCAGCGAGTACCGCTACAACATGGGCGACGGCTCGGATGGCAGCATCCGGGCGTATTTGCTGGACCAGCACGAAACCACCTACGCGCAGCCCGGCGGGACTCCGACGCTGGTTCCAGCCCAGCGCAGCTACGAGTTCCGAGGCGGCGTGAATCAGGTGCTGCCCGGCAATCTGCGGGCGCGCGCACGCATCGACTATTTCTCGAGCATCCAGTCGAACCAGACGTTCAACACGAACATCTACGACATTTCGCGCAACCAACGGACCGTCGGAGGAAACCTCGTCGGTGCGTGGGGTTCGTACAGCTTGAACGGCACGTTCGATCACAGCGAGTACTTTTCACCGTATGCGAAGGGCAGCTCGGTCGTGTCCGGAACCTGGCCGCGTGTGACGTTCAGTCGAAACGAGCGTCCGCTCCTCGGGTCGCCGCTCTATTTCTCGGTCGGCACGGACGTGGCGCACGTCCTGTCCAACAGCACGGCGACGGACGAGAATGGCGTCGTGACCGAGTTCGACCGAGGCCTCACGCGACTCGACGTCGCGCCGCAGATTCGATATCCCTTCAAGAAGTGGCAGTGGTTCACCGTGAACTCCACGACGCTCTGGCGCGACACGTACTACACGCGGAGCTTCGAGCTGCCCGAGAATCCGAACGATACGCCGTCCAAACCGATCGACAAGGCGATCCATCGACCGGTGTTCTCCGTTCAATCGCAGATCGTCGGACCGGTGTTCAACCGTATCTGGGACACGCCGGACAACGGCTACGCCGAGAAGTTCAAGCACACAATCGAGCCGTTCCTGACGTTGCAGTGGACGGCCCCTGTCGAGAACTTCAACCAGATCATCACGTTCGACGGCATCGACAGCTACGTTGGCGGCGCCCAGTACAACTACGGCCTGAACAACCGGTTCTTCGCGAAGCGCACGCTGGCGCCGGGTACGCCGGCCCAGGCGCGCGAGTTCATCAGCGTCGAGCTGACGCAGTCGTACTACACCGATCAGCGCGCCTCGCAGCTGGACCGCCAGTACAGCACGGGCCAGATCGGCACGGCGCCCACTCATTTCTCGCCGCTTTCCCTGAGCGTCCGCGCGCTGCCCACCAACGACATCAACGCGACCGTGCGCGCCGAATTCGACGCGAAATACAAGGAGCTCCGCACCATTTCGGCGCAAGGCTCGTACTCGTGGAGCCTGCGCCTGCAGACATCGGTCGGCTGGACCAAGAACGCGTTCATCGCGGAGCTTCCCCAATTCAACGATCCGAAATTCCTGACGCACTACATCAATGCGTCCACGAACGTTCACACGCAGGACAACCGTGTCGGCGGCGTTTACTCGCTCAACTACGACGTGCTCAATAGCACGATGACCAACCAGCGGATATCGGCTTTCTACAACGCGCAGTGCTGCGGGATCGCGTTCGAGTATCAAATCTACAACTACGGATCGGCCAGCTATTTCACGGCGCTGCCGCAGGATCGCCGGTTCTTCCTGTCCTTCACGCTCGCGGGTCTCGGCAATTTCTCGCCGATGAACGGCGCGCTCGGCGGCGTCCCCCGCTGAGTGGGCGTCCCGGTGCCCAGTCCCACTCTCGTGACGCTGGTGACGGGCGCCGCCGGATTCGCCGGCAGCCATCTTCTCGATCTCCTCGCCGCTGATCACGCCGGCGACGCCGCGAACGCGGTTGAGATTATCGGCTGGCACCGGCCCGGCAAGGAGCCGCCGAAGGCGAACGGCGTCCGGTGGGAAGCGATCGATCTCCTCGATCGATCCGCGGTCGCCGAGGCGATTCGGCGGCACCCGCCCGGAGCGGTGTATCACTGCGCCGGCGCCGCGCACGTCGGCCGCGCCTGGGACAGCGTCACGTCGACCTTCGCGGTCAACGTCCGCGGCACGCACCATCTGCTCGACGCGTTGCACGCCGCCGCGCTCTCGCCCGTCGTCCTCATCCCGAGCTCGGCGATGATCTATCGCCCGTCGAACGAACCGATCCCTGAAGACCACGCGCTCGTTCCGCCGAACCCCTACGGGCTCAGCAAGCTCGCGCAGGAGCTCCTCGCCGTGCGCGCGCTGGCCGACGGCATCGACGTGCGGATTGGGCGGGCGTTCAACCACGTCGGGCCGCGCCAGGATCCGGCATTCGCCGCCTCCGGCTTCGCGCGGCAGATTGCCGAAATCGAAGCCGGCCTCCACGAGCCGAAGATCGTCGTGGGCAACCTGACCGCACAGCGCGAGCTGACCGACGTGCGCGACACCGTCCGCGCGTATCGTGCAATTCTCGACCGCGGCTCCTCCGGCCGTCCGTACAACGTGACGTCGGGACGCGCGTATCCCGTTGGCGAAATCCTGGGCCGGCTCGTCGCCAGGGCGCGCGTGCCGGTGCAGGTGCGCGTCGATGTCTCGCGCTTCCGGCCGAACGACATCCCGCTGCTCGTCGGCGATCCGTCGCGCATCCGCGACGAGATCGGCTGGACGCCGACGATTCCGCTCGAACAAACGCTCGACGACATGCTGGAATACTGGCGCGGCCAGATCCGATGAAAGTCCTCGTCACGGGCGGCACCGGCTATCTCGGGCGCGCCGTCGTGCGGGCGCTCGCGGCGCGCGGACACGACGTCGTGGTGTTCGCGCGCACGGCGGCCACGAGCGGCCTGCCTGCCTCGCTCACCTTCGTCAACGGCGACATTCGCGATCGGACGGCGCTCGAGCGCGCCGCCGCCGGGTGCGACGCGATCGCGCACTCCGCGGCCCTCGTCAGCATCTGGCGGCGCCGCCGGCAGGATTTCGACGACGTCAACGTGGGCGGACTGCGCAACGTACTCGACGTCGCCGCGGCTCAGCGCATTCCCCGCATCGTCTACACGTCATCATTTCTCGCGCTCACGCCGCGCGATCGACGGCAGCCGATCGAAGCCAACGACTATCAGCGCACCAAGCTCGCCGCGGATCGATTGGCCGACGAGCGTGTTCGCAACGGCAGCCCTTTGACTCGCGTCTATCCCGGTGTGATTTACGGTCCCGGTTCGTTCACCGAAGGCAATCTGGTGGGCCGCTTGATTGCCGATCACTTGAAGGGCCGGCTGCCGGGACTCGTCGGCCCCGAGAATCTGTGGTCCTACGCGTACATAGACGATGTCGCCGCCGGGCACTGCGCGGCGCTCGAACGCGGCGTCGCCGGCGAGCGATACGAGCTCGGCGGCGAAAATGCGCCGCAGACGCGCGTGTTCGATCTCGTCCGGCAAATCACCGGCCGCCGGCCGCCGATGCGGATCCCCTTCCCCGTCGCGAACGCGCTGGGCGCGGCCGAGGAGCTGCGCGTCGCGATGTTCGGCGGCACGCCGCTCATCACGCGCGGCGCAGTCGAGATCTTCCGTCACGACTGGTCGCTCGACAGCAGCCGCGCGGCGCGCGAACTCGGCTACTCGATCACCCCGCTCGACGAGGGCATTCGCCGGACGGTCGCGTCGATGACCGGCGTGGCTTCCGCCGGCGCCGCGGTGTGATGTCGCATTCGGAACACGCGCGCCAATGGGTCCACGCCGGATCCGGACTCTTCGCCCTGCTGCTGCGCGTGCTGATCTGGTGGCAGGCCGCGGCGCTCGCCGCGACGGCGCTCGCATTCAACGTGTTCGTCCTGCCGCGCATCGGCGGGCGGCGCCTCTACCGGCCCGTCGACGAAGCGCGCGGCTTTCCGCTCGGCATCGTTCTCTATCCGCTGTCGGTGCTGCTCCTCATCCTCCTCTTCCCCTCACGTCTCGACATCGTCGCGGCCGCCTGGGGAATTCTCGCGTTCGGCGACGGGTTCGCGACGCTCGTCGGGCAGCGTGCCGCGATGGCGAACGCTCAGAACGCCAGGACAGCGAAGAACGATGTCCTTGCTCGCTTTGCGGCATTTGCGGGCCGGGGTTTGCCGTGGAACCGGGAGAAAACGGTCGCCGGCACGATCGCATTCATGGTCTGCGGTGGATACGGCGCGTCTGCGCTCGCGGTGTGGACGCGGCCTGCCGTCGTGCCGACACCCGAGATGGCGTTCGTCTTGGTCGCGCCGCTGGTCGCGGCGATAATCGCCGGGCTCGTCGAGACTATTCCGATCCGGCTCGACGACAACATCTCGGTACCGATGACCGCAGCCGCGGTGCTGTGGCTCGCGAGCCTCATCACGCCGGAAACGATCGATGGTGCGCGCGTCGATGTGTTGTCGAACCTGCCATGGGCAATCGGTGTCAACGCGGCCGTCTCGTATCTGGGGTATCGCGCACGAACGGTCTCGCTGTCCGGCACGATCGGCGGGGCGCTGATCGGCATCGTCATTTATGCCGCCGGCGGCTGGCGCGCGTGGCTCTTCCTGTTCCTCACGTTTTTCGTGGCCACGGCCGCATCGAAGCTCGGGTTGAAGCGCAAGGTGCTCCTCGGCATCGAAGAAGAACGCGGCGGACGCCGGGGCGCGGGAAACGCGTTCGCGAACTGCGGCGTCGCCGCGGCGGCGGCGCTCGCAGCGGTGACCACGGCGCATCGGCCGGACGCCTGGCTCGCGTTCGTCGCCGCTCTCACCGCCGGCGGCAGCGATACCGTGGCGAGCGAAATCGGCAAGGCCTGGGGCAAATCGACGTTCCTCGTGACCGGGTTCGGACGCGTGAAAGCCGGCACGCCGGGCGCGATGTCGCTCGAGGGCACGACTGCGGGGGTCGTGTCGGCATTCGCGCTCGCGACGGTCGCATCAGCGCTCGGTCTGATTCCAGGCACGACGATCCTCGCAGTCGTCGTTGGCGCGACGGTGGGAGCGCTGGTGGAAAGCGTGCTGGCGGCGACGCTCGAAGGTCCAGGTATCCTCAACAACGATATGCTGAACTTCATCAACACGGCCGTCGGCGCGGCGGTCGCGATCGCAATCGCGTGATCGAATCCCGAATCCCGTGATCGAATCCCGAATCCCGAATCCCGAATCCCGGCGCGTGCGTGCGTACGTCGATCTCGCACGGCCGTTCACGCTCGTCGCGCCGGCGCTCGGGTTCATCTCGGGCGCGCTGACGGCCGCCGGCGCCGTGCCGCGCGAGCCGTGGTCGCCCGAGCTCCTGGTGCCGCCGATCGTCGGGTCGGTGATGGCCGCCGTGTTGAACGCCGGCAACAACGCGCTGAATCAGATTTACGACCTCGAGATCGACCGCGTGAACAAACCCAGGCGGCCGCTGACGAGCGGTCGTCTGTCGATCGCGCAGGCGTGGATCTTCACCGTCATCACGTACGCGTCGGCACTCGTGCTCGCATGGCTCGTCGCTCCGCCCTGGCCCGCGGTGAGCCTGTCTAACGGACGCCATGAATGCTTCTGGCTCGTCGCAATCGCCGTCATCTGCACGCTGCTGTACTCGGTGCCGCCGTTCCGCACCAAGCGCCTCGGCATCTGGGCGAATGTGACGATCGCGATCCCGCGTGGCGTGCTGCTGAAGGTCGCCGGCTGGTCGTCGGTGAAAACGATCGTCGGCGTCGAGCCGTGGTACATCGGCGCGATCTTCGGCCTCTTCCTGCTGGGCGCCACGACGACGAAGGACTTCGCCGATATGGAAGGCGATCGCCGGGGCGGCTGCCGCACGCTTCCGATTCAGTACGGCGTCCGGCGCGCGGCCTGGATGATCTCGCCGTCATTCGTCGTGCCGTTTCTGATGATCAACATCGGCGCGTCGATGCACGTCCTCACCGGCAACTTCTGGCTGCTCCAACTGCTCGGCGCCGTGATGACCGCGTACGGTTTGTATGTCTGCTACCTGATGCTGCGGCGGCCCGAGGAGCTCGCGGTCGAAGAGAACCACGTCTCATGGGCGCACATGTACCGCATGATGTTCGTCGCGCAGATCGGCTTCGCGCTGGCCTATCTGTTGTGACCGCCTCGCCGAGCCGTACTCGCATCCTTGACAACGATCGGACCGATGGGAGAACATACGGCGAACATCGCGCGATTTCCTAACGAATCATCGTCATGGCGTCCTTTCCCCTCCTCTTTGATCTCGGATCCAGAAAGCCGACCACACGCGACATCGCGCGAACTGTCAAGGAAGGCGGCTCCGCCGCACTGACCGAAGCGGAGCGGCGCGCGGACCAGGCGCGGTATCAGGAAGTGACGTGCCGCTCGGCGCTGAACCGGGTGAAAGGGATGCCGTTCGAGTGGACGCTGAATCCCTACCGCGGCTGCACCCACGGCTGTCACTACTGCTACGCACGGCGCTATCACGTCCAGTTCGAGTTAAACGCGGACGACGAGTTCGCGTCGGTGATTCTCGTCAAGAAGAACTTCGTCGAGGTGCTCACGCGCGAGCTCGCGCGTCCGTCATGGGACGGCGAGTACATCGCGATCGGCACGGCGACCGACTGCTACCAGCCGATCGAAGGCCACTACAAGCTGACGCGCCGGTCGATCGAAGCGCTGCTGCGGGCGCGCAACCCGATCGGGATCGTGACCAAGGGCCCGATGGTCGTCCGCGATCGCGATCTGCTCGCGGAGCTCTCGCGGGCCACGACGTGCACGGTCTATATGAGCGTGCCGACGGTCGACGAGTCCGCGTGGGAGCGGCTCGAGCCCGGCACGGCGCACCCGCTGCAGCGGCTTCGCGCCGTGCGCGAGCTCGTCGACGCCGGCATCAACGCAGGCGTCCTGATGAACCCGATCGTTCCCGGCTTCTCCTCGTCGCGCGACAAGCTGGAGCGGACGATCAAAGCCATCGCGGATCACGGCGCGCGCTTCTGCGGCTGCAACGTCATGTTCCTGGAAGACGGCACACGCACGCACTTCATGAAATTCCTCGCGCGCGAGTTCCCGGCGCTCGTGCCGCGTTACGAACGGCTGTATCGGAAGAAGTACGCGCCCGACGAGTACCGCAAGCAGGTCCAGGGCATGGTTCGGCTGCTGCAGAATCGTTACGGGGTCGCGAACCGTCAAACGGCGGATGAGCGGATTCCGACCAGCGATCCGGAACCGGAGCAGGTGGGGTTTGCCTGGTGATCGCGACGATCGACGCAGAACTCGCAGAACGCGCAGAGATCGGTTTCTGCGGTTTCTGCGAATCTGCGTTGACCGTTGACCGTTGACCGTTGTTACGCGACGTCGCCGAAGGCCAACGCGGCGTCCGTTGATGTGATCTTCGCGATGCTCGGCTCGACGATGATGTCGCCGGCCTCGGCGCTAACGTCGAAGTGGCTCCCTTCCTTCCAGCGCGTGCTGATCGGCAGCTTGATCTGCTCGTCGATGTACCGCTTCAGGAACCTCGCGCCGAACGCGATGTTGTATCCCTTCTTCACGACGACCTCGAGCGCCTCGTCGCTGACCTGAATCGTCTTGCCCGCCTTGGCGAGCGCCAGCGTCACCTGCTCGAGATAATGTCTCGCGATTTCGCGAACTTCGTCGTGCGTCAGCGGCGAGAACAGGACGACTTCGTCGATGCGGTTACGGAATTCGGGCGGGAAGCGCCGCTCGAGCTCGCGCATCACCTCGCCCTCCACCTGTCCCATGCCGATGGTCCTGTTGAGGAAGCCGAGCGGGCTGGTCAATCGACGGAAGTTCTCCGCGCCCAGATTCGAGGTCATGATGACCACTGCGTCGGACAGATACACGCGCTTGCCGCGGCCATCGGTGATCCATCCCTCGTCGAACGCCTGCAGGAACAGATTCAGGAGGTTCCCGCTCGCCTTCTCGACCTCGTCGAGCAGCACGACGGTGTATGGATTGTCCTTCAGCTGATTCGTCAGGATGCCGCCGCGCTCGCTGCCGACGATGCCGCGCGGCATGCCGATGAGTTTGTCGACGGACACCGAGCCGTCCTGGTACTCGGACATGTCGACGCGCACCATCTTCTTGTCGTCGCCGAACAGGAATTCGGCCACCGCCTTCGCCAGCTCGGTCTTGCCGACGCCGGTCGGCCCGAGGAAGAGCAGCACGCCGTCCGGACGATCGAACCCATCCTTGAGCGGTCCCTTGTTGAGGACGAGGCGCTGCGCGACCGCGCGCACCGCGTTCTTCTGGCCGACGACGCGCTTCTGGAGCGACGCCTCGATGTCCTTGAACCGATCGGTCACGTCGCGGAACACCATGTCCTCGGGAATCTGCGCCGCGTGCGAGATGACCGCAACGACGTCTTCCTTCTTCACTTCCCAGCGGCGATCGATTTCCGCGCGAACCGCCGCCGTGTCGAGCCACCCGATGACTTTGTCCGGCAGATGCAGATTGCGCATGTAGCGCGGCGACATCTCGAGCGCCGTTTCGAGCGCTTCGTCGAGCAGGCGGACCGAGTAGTTCCGCTCGAGGCGCGGGCGCAGGTTGTAGAGAATCTTGCGCGTTTCCTCGATCGACGGCTCACAAATCATCACGCAGCGGAAGCGGCGCGCGAGCGCTTCGTCTTCCTGGATGTACTCCTTGTACTCGCTGAGCGTCGTCGCCGCGATCATGCGGATTTCGCCGCGCGCGAGCACCGACTTGAAAACGTTCGCGGCATCCGACGGCGCGCCGAGCGCCGAGCCGGCGCCGACCATCGTGTGCGCTTCGTCGATGAACAGAATGAGGTTCGGCCGCTCCTTGAGCTCGCGGATCACGTTCTGGATACGATCCTCGAACATGCCGCGCAGCATCGTGCCGGCGACCATCGTGTTCATCTGCAGGTTCACGACCTGGCAGTCGCGCAGGCGGACCGGCACCGACTCGGGCTCGAACTCGATGCGCCGCGCGAGGCCTTCCGCAATCGCCGTCTTGCCGACGCCCGGTTCGCCGATCAACATCACCGAATTCGCGCGCTCGCGATGACACAGGATTTCGAGCGCCTGCTGAATTTCCTTCTCGCGCCCGAAGACCGGCGGCAGCTTGTCCTGCCGCGCGAGCAGATTCAGGTTGGTCGCGAAGTGCTTCAGGAACGGCGGCAGCTCGAACCGCTTCTTCAACCGCTCTTCACGGAGCTCCATGTCGCGCATGCGCGCGTTCAAACGAGTCACGAGCACCTCCGGCTCGACACCGTGGCGTCGAAGGATCGACACCGGAACGCCCTGGGTTTCTTCGAAGACCGCTGAAAAGAGATCGGCCGCTTCGATCGTCTGACGGCCGGCCCGGCTGGCGTGATGCAGCGCCAGCTTGAAGACGAGCTTGGTCGCCGGCGACACGCGCAGCTCGCGCCCCGCAAACGACGGCATCATGTGCAGGTGCTCTTCGATCGCCTGAAGAATGGTATGCGGGTTCAACTCAATATCGCGCATGACCTCCGCGAACATGTCCCACTCGACCTGAGCGAACGCCAGAAAGATGTGCTCGTTGGTCAGCAGCGCATGCTCGCGGCGGCGCGCCTCTTCGATCGCGCGATCGATAATTCGTTGAGCCGTTTCGCCTATCTTGCTCGGTGAGATGTCGAGATCGTCTACGTGCACCGTGCTATCCTCCGCGTCCTGCCCCGGTCGAGCAGCAAGACGTACGCCACGGACCAACGTGGCGTACCGGCCACACTTTCGTGGCACCGGAGGGTAGGACTAGAGCACTAGCCCTTCTGTAGCAAAGCCCGAATACGGTTTTCGGTCGGCGGGTGCGTACTGAACAACCCGAGCAGGCCTCGAGCGGAAAAAGGCTTGACGATGAACATGTGCGCCGTCGCGGGATTGGCATCGAGCGGCACCATCCGCGAGGCAGCCTCGATTTTCGTCAGCGCGGCGACGAGACCGTGGGGATGCCCCGCGATGGCGGCGCCACCGGCGTCGGCGCCGTACTCGCGCGAGCGCGAGATGGCCGCCTGAATGAGTAGGGCGGCCACCGGCGCGAGGATGATCGTCGCGATGAGCGCAAACGGATTGGCGCCCTCGCGATCGTCGCGTCCGCCGCCGAAGAACATCGCGAAGCGCGAAATCATCATGATCGCCGCGGCCAGCGTGGCCGCGATCGAGCTGATGAGAATGTCGCGGTGCTTCACGTGCGCGAGCTCGTGGGCGATGACGCCTTCCAGCTCCTCCTCGGTGAGGATCTGCAGAATGCCTTCCGTCGCGGCGACCGCCGCGTGGTCGGGGTTGCGTCCCGTCGCGAACGCGTTCGGCGACGGCTGCGGAATGACGTAGACCTTCGGCATCGGCAGCCCGGCGCGCGCTGCCAGACGCTGGACGATTTGATAGAGCCGGTTGTCCGGCCCGACTTCGCGCGCGCTGTACATGCTCAGGACAATCTTGTCCGAGAACCAGTACGACCCGAAGTTCATGGCCACCGCGAAGAAGAAGCCGAAGATGAGGCCTTGCCCGCCGCCGAGCGCTTCGCCGATGAACATCAGCAGCGCGCTGAGCGCCCCTAACAGCAGCGCTGTTTTTATGACGTTATTCATGGTTCCTATTCTATCCGTTGAATCAGCCCCGCGATGAGCGCGGCGCGGTCCGGCAGCGAATCGATCTCAACGTGCTCGTGAAGCGCGTGCGCGCCGTCGCCGACGGCGCCAAGACCATCGAGTGTCGGGACGCCGATCGAGGCCGTGAAATTGCCGTCGGATCCACCGCCAGTGCCACCCTCCGCCAGATCCTGCCCGAGCTCGCGCGCGACTTCGCGCGCCTGCCCATAAAGACGCCGCACCGCTTCGGTACGTTCCAGCGGCGGTCGATCGAACCCGCCGCGCGCCTCGACGGTTGTCCGCGGATCGGCCGCCGTCAGCGCGCGAAATGCGGCCTCCACCTCGGCCGCTGCCGACGCGGTCGGCACGCGCACGTCGACGGTCGCGTGAGCCTCGTCGGGGATGACGTTCGATCGAAGACCGCCCGTCACCTTCACGACGTTGACCGAAATGCCACGCGCAAGATCCTGCATTGCATTGATACGCAGAATTTGCTGGGCGACCTCCTGTACGGCACTCGCGCCTTTCTGCGGTTCGATGCCGGCGTGCGCCGCGACGCCACGTACGATCACTTCATAGCTGCCGCAGCCTTTGCGCATCGTCTTCAGCGCGCCGCCTGGCAGCGACGGCTCGAGCACCAGCACCGCCTGACTGCGGCGCGCTTCTTCTTCGATCGCCTGGCGCGAAGTGGCGCTGCCGATCTCCTCGTCGGTCGTCCACAGCATCACGATGCGATGTCGTGTCGCTGCCGTGGAGTGATCCGCATCGCGCGCGAGGAGCGCGCGCGTCGCGAGCATCCCCAGCGCGATGCCGGCCTTCATGTCGAACACGCCGGGGCCATGCAGGCGTCCGTTCGAACGCGTGAGCGGCATGCGATCGAGCTGGCCGACCGGCCACACGGTGTCGAAGTGACCGAGCAGCAGCACCTGCGACGCGCCGCACCCGAATTCCGCGAGGAGATGATTGCCGCGATCGCTTCGCGGCAGCGTCGTCACGCGCCCGCCCATCGCGGCGAGACGCGCGCTCAGCTCCGCACCGCATCGATCGACGGCCGCTTTGTCGGTCGTCGGCGACTCGAGTCTGACGAGCGCCTCGATCGTTTCGAGCAGCCAGTCCCGCTCCGCCCGGCAAAAGTTGCGCAGGTATAATGAGTCCATGTTTGCCGTGGTGACGATCGCCGTGCTGCTCGCGCAACAGCCGCCGGTGCCGCAGCCGTTCCCTCGTCCGGGGACGACGCCTGCGCAGCCCACTCGGCCTGCGCCACCGCCCACGCAGCCTGGCGCCGCAGCGCCTGCGCCGCCACGCCCGGGCGCCGCACCGACGGAAGCAATGCTCGGCGTTCCGATCTATCCAGGCGCGCAGTTCATCACGTCGTACGACGCGGGACGCGGACAGCGCTACTACATTTTCGGATCCACGGCGTCGTTTGTCGATCTCGTCACGTATTACCGCACGCAGTTGAAGCAGAAAGGCGAGCTCGTGTTCGACGTGCCTGCGACTCACGAGTTCGACATCGGGAGATTTCGCGAAGAGACGATGGCGTTTCCGCCGGGCGTGACGATCAAGGACTATCAGTCGGACGTCTCGCAGGGCTATCCGAATCCGAAGCCGGGCGGCCAGCCGGCGCGCTTCCCAACCCTCATTCAGATCGTCCCGGTGGCCGAAAGACCGTAGGGTTGCACGGACTATCTGTCATACGACACATTACGACTTTGTATGCAAACTGTGGTAATTATGCGACGACAGTTCGCTGCGAGTGTCCGATTATTTTGGTACACCTCGTCCCGAAACGGCACAGTTTTGGTGTAATCCCCTAGCAGCGTTTCAGTCGCTCTCACCGAGGCGAAACAGACCCGTCGAGCAGGATCTCTCCCGTCATCACGCCGAGGATGTACGGTCCCACTGTTCGATTGATCCGCAAATCGATCCGGCGGTGGCGCCGGAATCCGGATCGACCTCCAAGCGGAAGTTGCGGTCGGACCCACGCGGCTGGATCGCGCAGCTCCATCGTCGCCAGCCATCGAGCGTCGACTCGCACGTCCACCGTTACCGGACCGCCGTCTGGTCCTGGAAACACCGCGCGCAGCGGCAGCGTCATCTCGCGTGTGCTCGACGGGACGAAGAAGGTCGCACGTCCGGTGGTCCAACGGAAGAAGGTTCCGGGCGGATCCTCTTCCCACGCGCGCATGCCCGACGTCAGGCCGCCAATCCAGGGTGGATCGTAGAGATACGCCAGCGCCGCGATCGTCGCGATCGCGACCGCCGCAATCGTCGCGCGCCTCATCGCAGCCGCAGGAACTGCGCTCGATACTGCGCCCATGTCGTGTCGGCGTTCGGCATGATGCCGTTCCAGTACTGAATCATCTGCACGATCGAGAGGAGCACGGCGGCGACCGCGATGCCGGAAACGAGACGACGCGCGAGCGGCCGCGCGGCGGCCCATTCGAACGTCGTGGCAAGGAATGGAGCGGCGAGGGCGAGGCCATCGGTGAACGCGCGGTGACCGTAGCTCGCGCCGAGCTGCCAGTCCCACCAGCACGCGACCAGGTATGTCTCGAGCGCGAACACGACGCTCGTCGCGAGAACGAGGCGGCGTGTCCAGCCCTCTGCGACCACAGCCCCGATGAGCGTCAGCAACAGGAGCGGCGACCAGAAGAAGAGGCCCTTCTGCGTGCTGAACAACACGCTCACGATGCGCGGCGACCCCCAGTTGAATCCGACGTCGAACGTCCCGTACGGGTTGGGGAACCACGTACCGGTCGTCCATCGGTACAGCGCGAGTTGCGGAACGAGTCCGGTGGCTCCCACCATCGTCGCCACGAGCAACGGCCGCCGTCGCCGCCACAGCTCGCCGATGCGCGCGCGGAGATCGCTCACGCGTGTGACGCCGTAGAGCGGCAGGACGAGGAGCACGATCGCGTCGGTGTGCCGCGTCAGGACGATCAGCGCCGCGGCAATGCCGAGCCTCACGGAGTCGCCGACCGACGGCCGCTCCCACCAGCGCTCGACGAGGAAGAGCCACACGGCGACGAGAAAAAACGAAAAGACGTGGCTGAACACGCCGTCGAACACGCCGTAATGGAAGAGATTCGTGCCGAACGTGATGCACGTCAGCGTCGCGAGCACGACGCCGGGGCTGAAGTGACGACTCAGCATCCGGAACAGGAGTGCGAGGCCGGCGAGCAAGTAGACGATTCCGGCCAGCGCGGCGGCGTGCTGATAGTAGAGCGAGAACCCGTCGCGCGGCAGGTTCGACCATCCTGACAGCAGGTCCGCCGCGAGGAAGAACGGCGTCATCAAGATCGCGACGCCAATGGGATGCAGATTCATCCACCGTCCCGTCGACGGCCACCGGCGGATCCCGGTGAAACCCGGATACGTGCCGCCGTACCATTCGCGCGCCAGGGCATCGAGTGACACATCTTTATAGATCAGCGTCGCCGGCAGGTAGACGTAGTAGCTGTAGCCGTCGGAGTGGATCGGAGCGTCCCCCTCGGCGTCGGAGTAGACGGCAACGTAAGCGATGAGCGCGACCAGACCGGTGGCCGCGACGAAGTGACGCAGAGCGACGAGAGTCATTCTGCCCGCAGCGCGTCGGCCGGATCGATGAGCGACGCACGCCGTGCGGGAAGGTAGGTCGCGGCCAGGCCGATCGCAACGAGCAGGAACGTAGCGCCCCCAACAGCAAACGGATCGGCCGGGCTCACGTCGAACAGCAGGCTGCGCATCACGGAACCGGCGAGCAAGGACGCCGGTACGCCGAGCGAAAGCCCGACGAGCATCAGCGCCGCCGCGCTCGCCACGATGCGCCGTCGAACCTGCCGCGGGGTCGCGCCGAGCGCGATGCGGATGCCGATGTCGCGTTTGCGTTCTTCGACCAGATACGCCAGCAGCGCGTACAGTCCCGTGGAAGATAAGAGGACTGCGAATGCGGCGAATGCGCCGACGATCGTCAGCGTCATCCGCCAGACCGACGTCACGTCGGCCAGCATCGACGTCATCGTCCTGATGACCGGCGCACCCGAGGGTGCCGCTCGCCTGACCACGGCGCGCACCAATCGAGCGAGAGACGCCGGATCGCCTGATGTGCGAATCACCAGATCGTGCACCGGCGCGTCCGCTTGAGCGACCGGCAAGTAAACATCGAATCTCGGTCGCTCGATTTCGCGATAGCGGACGTCCGCGACGACGCCGACGACGGTTTCCCACTGCAGACGGCCGGCTGCGTCTCTGGACCCTCGCAAACTGAAGCCGGTCAGCATCCGCCGTCCCACGGCGTTCTGCCCCGGCCACAATTGGCGCGCCAGCGACTGGCTGATGACGACGACCCCGGGCGCGTCCTGTCTATCTGGGGCCGTGAATGCCCGTCCGGCCAGCAATCGGATCCGCATGGTCGAGAAGTAATCGGGCGTGACTCCTTCCGCGTTGACGGGCGGATGTCGGTTCAGCGAGTCCAGGGAAAGCGGATCCCCTTCGATCAGCACACGCGAGTCGAGTCCGATCGGTCCCTGCAGCGGCGCGCGATACGCGCCTGCGGCCGACTCGACGCCTGGCAGACGGCGAAGCTCGGCGATGAGGCTGTCGTAGATCGTGTCGTGCCGTTCGCGGCTCACGTCGTCCTGTCCCTCGACGTGGACGAAGAGCAGATGCCCGGGGTCGAAGCCTAAATCGATCCGGTTGACGTTGGTGACCGTACGCGCCATCAGCGCTGCGGCTGCGAGAAGCAGAACAGTGACCGCTACCTGCACGACGATCAACCATCGCCGCACCCGCAGGATCGAGGGCCGGTGTCGAAGCTGCAGCGACATGGAATCGGTCGCCATCATCCGGAGCGCGTGTGCGCAGGGCGCGACGGCGCCCGCCAGCAGGGCGATGAGGCCGGCTGCGACGGTCGCGACGACGACGCGGTTGTCGATCGGGATCGGAAAATTGGCGAGCAGACCCGAGGGATCGAGCGCGCCGATCGCCCTCACGAGCAGCGGCGCCGCGGCAGCGCCCGACAGCGTCGCCGTCAGGGCGACGAGCACCGCATCAACGGCCACCAGGCGGACGATGCTCTTGTGGGTTCCCCCGATCGCGCCGCGAATCGCCCACTCCTGCCGGCGGCGTGCGGTTCTCGCCAGAAGGAGGCCGGCAACGTTCGAACAGGCGATGGCAAACAGCAGGAACACCGATCCCAGCGCGATCACGAGTGCCCATCGGACGCGTCCAAGATAGTTGTCGACGAGCGGCGTCAGCCGCACCCGGAGGTTCGGCTGCGCGTCACGCCGAATCAGCCCGGACAGGTCCCCCTGGCCGTCTGCGGCCGAAGTGCCGGATTTCAAGCGGCCGATCCCGTGCAGCACGCCGAAGAATCTCGCGCCGAGCAGATCCTGCTTCTGACGCCGGCCCAGTTCCGCCAATTCAGGCGCGATTGGCGTCCACAGATCGGTGCCGGGCGGGTACTGATACATCGGCGGCATCACGCCGACGATCGTGAACATCGATCCGCTCAGACGAATTGCTCGACCGATCGCGGAGGGATCTGCGCCGAAACGCGAGCGCCAGAGGTCATGACTCAGGACGGCGACGCGATCAGCGACGGACGTGTCGTCCTGCGGCCGCAGCGTTCGCCCGAGGAGCGCGCGCGAGCCGACGACGTCGAAGAAATTGCCGGACACGACCATCGATTGGATCGACTGCGGGACATCGCCGTCGGCGCCCTCGAGCACGTACGACCAGGCGGTCGATCCGATGCCTGCAATGTCGTCGAACGTCCGGTTCGCGCGGCGCCACTCCCCGATCTCGATGTACGAGACTTCGAGGGGGATCTGATGAGCGGGATCGAACGCTTCGAATCTGACGAGCCGCTCGGGATCGCCAAACGGCAGGCGCAGGAGAACCGCATTCACGACGCTGAAGATCGCCGCGGTGGCGGCGATCCCGATCGCGAGCGTGAACGTCGAGGCCAGGAAAAAACCCGGAGACTTCCTCAGCAGACGGGCCGAATACCGGAGGTCGAGCAGGAGCGCGTCACTGCTCGACGTAGATCTCGCCTTTCTTCCGGAACTCGAGCGACTTCTCTTCCATGCCCTGCGCGGCGTACTCGCGGACCTGCTGCGTCAGCTCCATGCTGCAGAACTTGGGACCGCACATCGAACAGAAATGCGCGACCTTGGCGCCGTCGGCGGGCAGCGTTTCGTCGTGGTACGCGCGCGCTGTGACGGGATCGAGCGCGAGGTTGAATTGATCCTGCCACCGGAACTCGAACCGGGCCTTCGACAGCGCATCGTCCCACTCGCGCGCGCGCGGATGACCCTTGGCGAGATCGGCCGCGTGCGCCGCGATCTTGTACGCGATGACGCCCGCCTTCACGTCATCTCTGTTCGGCAGACCGAGATGTTCTTTCGGCGTCACGTAGCAGAGCATCGCCGTGCCGTACCAGCCGATCATCGCCGCGCCGATCGCCGACGTGATGTGGTCGTATCCCGGCGCGATGTCCGTGGTGAGCGGACCGAGCGTGTAGAACGGCGCCTCGGCGCACCATTCGAGCTGCTTCTCCATGTTCTCCCGGATGAGGTGCATGGGGATGTGGCCGGGGCCTTCGTTCATCACCTGGACGTCGTACTCCCAGGCCGTGCGATTCAGCTCGCCCTGCGTCTGCAGCTCGGCGAACTGCGCTTCGTCGTTCGCGTCCGCAATCGATCCCGGACGCAGGCCGTCGCCGAGCGAGAACGACACGTCGTACGCGCGCATGATCTCGCAGATCTCGCGGAAGTGCGTGTAGGTGAAGTTCTCCTGGTGATGCGCGAGGCACCACTTCGCCATGATCGATCCGCCGCGCGACACGATGCCGGTGACGCGGCGCGCAGTCATCGGGATGTAGCGCAGCAGCACGCCGGCGTGGACCGTAAAGTAGTCGACGCCCTGCTCGCACTGCTCGATGAGGGTGTCGCGGTAGATCTCCCAGGTGAGATCCTCGGGTCGGCCGCCGACTTTTTCGAGCGCCTGATAGATCGGAACCGTCCCGATCGGCACCGCGGCGTTGCGGATGATCCACTCGCGCGTCTCGTGGATGTTCCTGCCGGTCGACAGATCCATGACGGTGTCGGCGCCCCACAGCGTCGCCCACCGCAACTTGTCGACTTCCTCTTCGATGGACGAGGAGACGGCGGAGTTGCCGATGTTCGCGTTGATTTTCACCAGGAAGTTGCGCCCGATGATCATCGGCTCGAGCTCGAGGTGCCGGATGTTCGACGGGATGATGGCGCGGCCGCGCGCGACTTCGTCGCGCACGAATTCCGCCGGCAGCCCTTCGCGGATGGCGACGAACTCCATCTCCGGCGTGATCTCGCCCTTGCGCGCGTAGTGCAGCTGCGTGACGTTGTCTGAACGCGCGGCATTGAGCCGCGCGGTCACCCACGGCTCGCGCAGCTTCGGCAGGCCGCCGGTCACGTCGTGATCCTGCGGACCGCTGGTGTCGTACACGCGCAGCGGCGGCTCGCCGCCGCCGAGCGCGATCTCGCGCATGGGGACGCGAACGTTCCGCGGCCCGTCGACATGGATCTTCTTGGAATTCGGAAACGCTGTAGAAAATTCGGACATGCCGCTCTCCCTCCGCCGGTTTGAACCGGATCAGGTTCCAAGGGTTTCGTCTCAATCCCGAAGGCGTTTTGAATCCGGGGCCTCAACCCCGGCCGGGATACCCCTGGCGGTCGACGGTCACTATAGCATGTGGTCGTGGACGCGATCCGATCTCGCAGGCTTCAACGCGCGCTCGAGTGCTGGGCCGCGGCCGCCTTCGCCATCGCCCTCTGGGATCTCGCCTCGGATGGCTTTTACTTCAGAGTATTCGGCATCCGAGTTTCTTCATGGGAAGCCCACAAGCCATTCCTGCATGCGGTCACCGCCGGCAGTCTCGCCCTCTGGCTCCGCGATCGCGATGCTGACGTCGCGAGCTGGCGTTCGATGCCGCGCTGGTCCCGTCGCGGCGCGGCGATCGCGGCTGCCGCGTCGATCTTCATCGCCGTTCATTTCGGGATTTTCGCCGCAGCCGCGGCCGATGCGTACGGCTACGTCAGCCAGGCGGCGTTGTGGGCGTCGCGGCACCTGACCGTCCCGGAGCCTCTCGCGCGCATGGTGCCCACATTGGGCGGAAGCGTCGCGCCGCTCGGATACCGGCTGGCGACGACGCCCGGATCGATCGTCCCGACGTACGCGAGTGGATTCCCACTCTTGATGGCGCTTGCGTCGGCGATCGCCGGGCCGTCGGCTGTCTACTACGTTGTGCCGGTGTGCAGCGGGATGCTCGTGTGGTTGACGTACCTTCTTGCGGATCGCATCGCCGGCCCCCGTACGGCGATCATTGCCGCACTACTCGTCGCCTGCAGTCCCATCGTGCTGTTTCAATCGTTCGAGCCGATGAGCGACATCCCGGCCGCGATGTGGTGGGCGGCCGCATGGCTGCTTGCGCTCTCTGGCGGACGCGCGGCCGCGCCGGCGGCAGGACTCCTGACGTCGGCTGCCATCCTGACGCGTCCGAATCTGGCGCCGCTCGCGCTCGTGCTCGCCATCGCCGTCATGACGCGGCATCCACGAATCGAACGGGGCGCGTGGTTCGCGCTGGGCGTGATTCCCGGATGTCTCGCGGTCGCTGCCATCAACCGGATGCTGTACGGCTCACCGCTGACGTCGGGTTATGGATCGCTTGGGGGCTTGTTCGCGTGGTCGCAGCTTTGGACGAACGTGCGTCGTTATCCGGTCTGGCTCCTCCAATTGCATTCGCCGATTATTTTTCTCGGGCTCGTTGCGCCGCGGGTGACGCGCAGCGAGCCGGAGGCATCGACCACGACCGCTGAAACGCGCGGCCGCAGCGCCCTGATGATCGCGTTCGCCGGCGCGCTTTTGCTCTGCTACGTGTTCTATCTGCCGTTCGACAGCTGGACGTACGTCCGCTTTCTGCTGCCGGCGATTCCGTTGCTGCTGATCCTCGCTGCCAGCGTCATCGTGACGACCGTGAGCCGGCTGCCCGAACATTTCAGAGGCGCGACGATCGTGCTCGTGTGTGCGCTGCTCGCCGGCTGGTACGTGTACAGGGCTCAACGTCTGGGCATCTTCAAGGTTGCGGCCGGCGAGCGTCGATGCGTCGCGGTCGGCGAATATCTGCGGTACGCCCTTCCCGAAAACGGCGTCGTCGTCAGCCTGCTCCAGAGCGGCAGCCTTCGGTTCTATGGCCATCGCTCCACCGTGCGGTGGGACTGGCTGGATCCGGATCGCCTCGACGAGGTGCTGGAGATCCTGCGCGCAGCCGGTTACGTGCCATACATTCTGCTCGAGGATCACGAAGAGCGAGAGTTCCGCGAGCGTTTCGGCCGCCACAGCGCGGTCGGCCGAATCGACTGGCCCGCATCGATGACGTATTACGGTGTCGTCGAGGTCCATGTCTATTCGCCCGACGATCGCGTCCGCTACATTCGCGGCGAGCGCATTCTGACGAGAGCGATTCCTGCCGGGTGATCGCCGCTTATGCCTTGGGCCGCGCCTTCACGGGGATCACGAATTTCTCCGCGGTGTGCGTCGCCGAGAAGCTGACGACTTTCACGTCGACGAGACCCGCGGCCTTGCCGGCGTCCATGACGGCGCGCTCGGAGATGTCGGGACAGCCCTTCGGACGGACGATCCACAACGCGTCGTTGGGAGCGAGCGACGTCTTCAGTTTCTCCAGCCGCGCGAGCTGAGTGGCCTTCGACACGCCGTAGAAGATCGCGTCGCTCGTCTTGGCGACGCGGCCGATCCACAGATGCGCGACCGCTTCCTCCAGCTCCGCGAGAAACCGCTCATCCTCTATGCCGATCGCGGAGGCGCGCCACTCGGGCTTGACGCCAATCTTCTCGAGACGCGACGGCGGATTCTTGATCTTGTCGGCCCACTTCGTCGCCGCCGCGCCCAGCTCGAAGCTGGCGGCTTCGCCACCAAAGGTGACCGACAGGATGCCCTTGCACGAGCCGACCTTCTCGATGGCCTTGAAGGGAATCGACAGCTTCAGGTCGCCGCCGCGGAACTGGAGCACGTCGGTCTCGAGCCGCGCCTTTCCGGGCCCGGACTGCCCTTTGAACGTCGCGGTGCACGTGGCCTCAGCGCCCATGATGGTCCTTGGTCGTTAGTCGTTGCCGGCTCGCATCGAACGCTCCCGCGGGATGCGCGAGCTTTTTCAGCTCGCGAACTATGCGAGTTTTCTCAGGATGAGGCATTTCAAGTAATAGGTTTCCGGCACGCCGAGCAGGACCGGATGGTCGCGGCCCTGCATCCGTTTCTCGACGACGGTGACGTGCGCCTTCGCGTCGAGGGCGGCATCGTAAACGATCTCCGCGAACGCCGCCTCGCTGACGTGATACGAACAACTGCAGGTGACGAGCGTGCCCCCGGGCTCGAGCAGCTTGAGCGCGCGGAGATTGATCTCCTTGTAGCCGGCGCGCGCGTTGTCGGCCGCGGCCTTGTTCTTGGCGAACGCCGGCGGGTCCAGCACGATCGTGTCGAACCGCTCGCCCAGACGTTCCAACCCGCGCAGCTCGTCGAAGACGTTGCCGACGCGCGCGTCGACGGCAAGGCCGTTGCGCGCCGCGTTCTGACGCACACGCGCCACCGCGTCTTCCGAGACGTCGATCGCGATCGTTTCGCGGCACCGCCGGCCGAGCACGAGCGCGAAGCCGCCGTTGTAGCTGAAGCAGTCGAGCAGCCGGCCGCGCGCGTACTGCGCCGCCGCGGCGCGGTTCTCGCGCTGGTCGAGGAACAACCCGGTCTTCTGTCCTCGCCGCAGATCGACGTCGTACTCGATCCCGACTTCGGTCACCGTCACGCTCTCCGGCACGTCACCGGCGAGGACCTCGACGCGCTGCTCGAGTCCTTCGAGCGTCCGCGCGCGCGGATCGTTGCGCGCGAGAATGCCGCGCGGCCGCAGCCGCTCGTTCAGCGCCGAGACGATGGCCGGCAGCCGGCGATCCATGCCTTGCGAGAGCGCCTGAACCACGAGGTACTCACCGTATCGATCGACGATGAGCGACGGGAGCAGGTCGGCTTCGCCGTGCACGAGCCGATAGGCCGACGCGTCGATCCCGAGCGATGCGCGAAAGGCGATGGCGGCATCGAGCCGGCGCCGGATCAACGCATCGGCGTCGAGGGGGGCGTCGCCGATCTCGTGCCCGGGCGTCGCGCTGTACGCGAGCATGCGCAGCGCGATTTGCGATCGATCGCTGTACAGCGCGTGGCCGAGCGCGCGGGCCCGCGGTCCGCGGACGAGCACGACGTCGCCTGCCTGCGCGCGCACGTCGGCGACATCGGCGCGATAGATCCACGGATGACCGTCGTGAAGACGCGCTTCACCGCGCGACGAGATCACGACACTGGGGGGCATATCATTCGTCGCTTTCATCTGTCAGCGCTCAGCTGTCAGATCTTGCGCGCCATCACGTCGTGCTGAAAGCTGACAGCTGAGAGCTGAAAGCTACGAGCGTACAGTACAATTCCGCCGTGCGGATTGCGATTGGCGCCGATCACGCCGGCTTCGCGCTGAAGGAACATCTGAAGCAGACGCTGGCGGCGCTCGGGCACAGCGTCGACGATCACGGCACGCACGGCGAGGCGTCGGTGGACTATCCGCTCATCTGCATCGGCGTCGGCCGCGCGGTCGCCGAGGGCCGCGCCGATCGCGGCATCGTGCTCGGCGGCAGCGGACAGGGCGAGCAAATCGCCGCGAACAAAGTCGTCGGCGTCCGCGCGGCGCTCTGCAACGATCTCTACACGGCGAGGCTGTCGCGCGAGCACAACGACGCCAACGTCCTCTCGATGGGCGGCCGGATCGTCGCGTTCGGGCTCGCAGACGAAATCCTGACCCTATGGCTGGCGACGCCGTTCGCCGGCGGGCGGCATCAGCGCCGCATCGATCAAATTCGAGAAGCCGAGCTGAGGGCGCGCGAAGTTTCTTGACCGCCATAGCCTGGCGAAGGCGGTTAGGCGGGCGAATCGTATGACGACACAAACCATCCCGATGTGGCGAACGCTCGCCGAGGTCGACCCCGAAATCGCCAACGCGATCAAAGACGAGCTCCATCGTCAGAATAGCGGCCTCGAGCTGATTGCGTCGGAGAACTTCGTCAGCCACGCGATTCTCGAGGCGGCGGGCTCGGTGTTCACCAACAAGTACGCAGAAGGCTACCCGGGCCGCCGCTACTACGGCGGCTGCGAATACGTGGATGTCGTCGAGCGCGCCGCCATCGCGCGCGCGAAGGCACTGTTTGGCGCCGACCACGCGAACGTGCAGCCGCACTCGGGCGCGCAGGCGAACATGTCGGTGTACTTCACGCTGCTCAAGCCGGGCGATACCGTGCTGGGCATGAACCTCGCGCACGGCGGCCACCTGACGCACGGGCACCCGCTGAATTTCTCCGGCAAGCTCTACACCATCGTGCCGTACGGCGTGCGCAAGGAGGACGAGCGCATCGACTACGATGAGCTCGATCGGCTCGCCGACGAACACAAGCCGAAGATGATCATGGTCGGCGCGAGCGCGTATTCGCGCGTCATCGACTTCGCGCGCATCCGCCGCGCCGCGGACCGCGTCGGCGCGCCCGTCGTCACCGACATGGCGCACATCGCCGGACTCGTCGCCGGCGGCGCGCATCCGAGCCCGATCCCGCATTCCGACTTCGTGACGACGACGACGCACAAGACGCTGCGGGGACCGCGGGCGGGGATGGTGCTGTGCCGCGAGCAGTACGCGAAAGAGCTCGACAAGAGTGTCTTCCCCGGCGTGCAGGGAGGACCGCTGGTGCACATCATCGCGGCGAAGGCGATCTGCCTGAAGGAAGCGTCCGAGCCGGCGTTCGCCGAGTATCAGCGCCAGATCGTGGCGAACGCGGCGAAGCTGGCGGGCGTGCTCACCTCGAGCGGCTTCCGCCTGGTCAGCGGCGGCACCGACAATCACTTGATGCTCGTCGACGTGTTCTCGAAGGGCCTCACGGGCAAAGTGGCCGAGGCGGCGCTCGGCAAGGCCGGCATCACCGTCAACAAGAACGCGATTCCGTTCGATCAGAATCCGCCGATGGTCGCGAGCGGCGTGCGCCTCGGCACGCCGGCCGTCACGACGCGCGGCATGGGCGAGGCGGAAATGGAAACGGTCGGCGACCTCATCACGCGCGCGCTGAAGACGCCCGAGGACGATCGCGCGCTCGGCATGATCCGCGCCGAAGTCGAGGCGTTGTGCCGCAAGTTCCCCCTCTATCCCGAATAATGTCATTGCGGATTGAGGATTGCGGATTGCGGATTTATTGAAGATTTGTTGATTCGAGGATTGCGGATAGATTCGCGATTGGAGCCACGATGAATGGGTAATCGCCACGATCGCCAATCCGCAATGAATCCAGAATCGCCAATCGTCAACAAATCCGCAATCCGCAATCCGCAATCCGCAATCGGGGATCTGAGCGAGGCGACAGCCAGGATCTTTGATCCCGATGGTCCCCTGGCGCGGACGATGCCCGACTTCGAGCCGCGCGCGGGGCAGGTCGAGATGGCGGCGGCGGTGGCGCGCGTGTTCGAAGCCGGCGGCGTGCTGCTCGCCGAGGCGGGCACCGGCACCGGCAAGACGATCGCATACCTCGTTCCCGCGATTCTGCGGCGTGAGCGCGTGCTGATCTCGACCGGCACCAAGAATCTTCAGGAACAGATCTTCTTCAAGGACATCCCCGCGCTGCGCGACGCGCTCGGCGTTCCGTTCACGGCGACCTATATGAAAGGTCGCGCGAACTACCTTTGCCTGCACAAGCTCGATCAGCTCGTCGATGACGACGGCAGCGGCGGGGCGACGCGTACTCCGGGGGCCCCTGCCCCCCGGTTTCCCGGTCCGCTGGCGCACAACGTGTTTCTTCCGATGATTCACCGGTGGTCCAGGCAGACCGAGACCGGCGATCGCGCCGAACTGGAAGACCTGCCCGAGGATCTTCCGTTCTGGAACGAGGTCGCCGCGACCGCCGAGACGTGTCTCGGTACTGAATGCGGGCGCTACGACGACTGCTTCGTGACGAAGATGCGGCAGCGCGCCGCGGCGTCCGACGTCGTGATCGTCAACCATCATCTGCTCTGCGCCGACGCCGCGGTCCGCCAGAACGAGTACGGCGAGGTCATTCCGACGTGCCATCGCGCGATTGTCGACGAGGCGCACCAGCTCGAAGACATCGCGACGCAGTACTTCGGCTACAGCATCAGCACGTATCGCTTCGAGGAGCTCGCGCGCGACATCGAGCGATCGCTCCTGGCCATCGTGGGCGACGACAGGAAGGCCAAGGACGACATCACGAAGTCGATCGAAAGGCTGCGTGACTACGCGCGCGCGTTCTTCAGCGATCTCGCCTTCGCGCATCGCGGCGCTGACACCGAGCGGGGGCGGAGCCCCGCGAGCACCGAGTGGGGGCGGGGCCCCACGAGCATAAAAAACGAAGAGCGCGTCAGGGCCACCGTTGGTTCCCTCGCGGAGGCCGCCGAGGCCGCCGGTCACCTGTCCAACGCGCTCGACATCGTTCAATCCACGCTGGCGCTGATCGGACCGGCGCGAGCCGGGACGGGCCCGGCCAATGCCGAGGACGAGGACGATGCGCGCGAGACGCGCGACGAGGCGATCGCGACGCTCGTGCGCCGATCCGGCGAGCTGCGCGACGACCTGCGATTCCTGATGCGCTGCGGCGATTCGGAATACGTGTACTTCGTCGAGTTCCGCGGGCGCGGGGTGTTTCTGCGCGCGTCGCCCATCGACGTCTCGGCGATCATCCGCGAGCTGCTGCTCGAGAAGATGCACACGACGGTGCTGACGTCGGCGACGCTCGCCGTCGACGGCACGTTCGATTACATCCGCGATCGGCTCGGCATCCGCCACGCGGCGGAAGTGCGGCTGCCGTCCGAATTCGACTTCGCGGAGCAGGCCATCCTCTATCTGCCGCCGCGCATGCCCGACCCGCGGTCCGAGCACTTCGCAATGGCCGCGGGTCGAGAGGTGATTGAAATCCTGCGGCGGACCGAAGGGCGCGCGTTCGTGCTCTTCACCAGCTACGCAACGATGCGCGCGGTGCAGGCGATTGCGGAGATGGCGGTGAACTATCCGATCCTCGCGCAGGGCACCGCGCCGCGATCGCAGCTCCTCAAGGAGTTTCGCAAGACGCCGCACGCCGTGCTCTTCGCGACGTCGAGCTTCTGGCAGGGCGTCGACGTTGCCGGCGACGCATTGAGCTGCGTCATCGTCGACAAGCTCCCGTTCGCATCGCCCGGCGATCCGATTACGGCGGCGCGCATCGAACAGGTTCGGGCGCGCGGCGGCGATCCGTTTGCAGAGTACCAAGTGCCGCTCGCGATTCTCGCCTTGCAGCAGGGACTCGGCCGGCTCATCCGTCACCGGCGCGATCGCGGCGTGCTGGCAGTCCTGGATCCCCGGCTCCAGACGAAAGGCTACGGGCGGCGGTTTATCGCCTCGCTGCCACCGGCCCCGGTGGTGCACGATCTGTCGCACGTCAGCGCGTTTTTTTCACGCTGATCGCCCATCCGAATCGCCGATTCCGGCGTCTATGATTCCGTGATGCTCGCGCGCATCGCCGTGCTGGCGGTCATCTTCAGCGCCCTCATCGCCTCCGTTGGCGCCAACGGCAGGGTGGCGCTCCGGCTGCAAGGATCGATCGAGCCGGTGCGTAGCCATTCGGTGGTCGTCCCTCGCCTGGCCGGCGGCGGACCCGGCAGCGGACCCGGCCCCGGCACGCTGGTCATCGTCCATCTCGTCAAGCCGGGGACGCGCGTCAGGCGCGGCGACCTCCTCATCGAGTTCGATCGCCAGGCGCAAATCAAGGCGGCCCACGATCGCCAGGCCGAGTACCGCGACTTCGTCGAGCAGATCAACCGCAAGCGCGGCGAGCAAATCACCGCGCGCGCCCACGGCGAGGCCGAGCTGAAGATTGCCGCGAACGCCGTGAAGCTCGCGGAGCTCGAGGTCCTCAAGACGGACGTGGTGCCGCCGATCACCGCCGAGCAGAACCGCCTCACGCTCGACGAAGCGCGCGCGAAGCTCGACCAGCTCCGTCGCACCTACGAGCTGAGGCGCAAAGCCGATGCAGCCGATATACGCGCGCTCGAAATTCAGCGCGATCGCGCGATGAACGCCTGGAAGCACGCGGAGACAAACGCCGACAAGATGCGCGTCGTGTCGCCGATCGACGGGATGGTCGTGCTGAAGTCGACGTGGAAGAGCGGCACGATGGGCGAGGTGCAGGAAGGCGAAGAGGTGCGCTCCGGCCTCGGCGTGCTGGACGTCATCGACCCGTCGGAGATGCGAGTACGCGTCAAGATCAATCAGGCGGATGTCGCCGCCCTTCGCGTCGGCCAGCCGGCGCGCATCACGCTCGACTCCTATCCGGCGCGCACGTTCACCGGACGGCTCGAGCAGCTGTCGCAGATCGGCGCGGTCAGCACGATGTCGAACCGCGTCCGCAGCTTCCTCGCGATCTTCAGCATCGACGGCAGCGATCCCCATCTGATGCCGGACCTCGCGGCCGCAATCGACGTGGAAACCAGTCGATGAAGAAGAGCCTCGCCGTCATCGTCCTGGCAGCGGCCGTCGGCCTGTCCGTCGCCGCGGTCGCCGCCCTGCGCCGCGACAGCGGATCGTCGGCGTTGCCGACGGCGCTCGTCACGAAAACGACGTTCATCGATTTCCTGCAGCTGCGCGGCGAGATCCGGCCCGTGCGATCGGTTGTGCTGACGGCGCCGTCAACCGGCGCGGATCTGCAGATCGTCGATCTGGCGACCAACGGCGCGAAGGTCGCGGCCGGCGAAGTGATTGTCACCTTCGATCCGACCGTCCAGCAGCGCACGCTCGAAACGAAGCAGTCGGAGCTCAAGCAAGCCGAATCGGAAATCGAGCGGACCGCCGCCGACGAGCGGCGGCGCGTGGCCGCGGCGCAGAGCGAGCTCGACGAAGCGAAGAAGGCGCTCGCCCGCGCCCGTCTCGAGATTCAGGGCAACGAGCTGCGCGCGCGCCTCGAAGCGGAGAAGTACGTGATCGCCGTCGCCGACGCCGAGGCGCACGTCGGCGAGCTCGAATCGAAAGTGGAAGGCGAGCGGATCGCGGCAGCCGCCGACGTCGCCATCGCACGCCAGAAGCGCGACAAAGCGCGCTTCGACGTGCAAGACACCGAGCGCATCCTCGGATCGCTGCAGGTGCGCGCGCCGATCGCCGGATCGATCTCGCTCCTCCCGAATTTCCGCGCCGGCGGCCCCGGCCGGGCCGCACCGGAGTTCAGGCGCGGCGACCGCGCGTGGTTCGGCGCGCCGATCGCCGAGTTGCCCGACCTGACATCGGTGCAGATGACCGCGCGCGTGGACGAAGCCGACCGCGGGCGCGTGCAGACCGGCAGCGGTGTCCGCGTGCGTGTGGACGCGGTGCCCGACCGCGAGCTCACCGGCACGCTGAAGGACATCTCCGTCGTCGCGAAGCCCGACTTCACCACGTGGCCGCCCGTTCGCAATTTCGACGTCGTTGTGGCCCTCTCTGATTCCGATCCGCGCCTGCGCTCGGGGATGAGCGCATCGGCACGCGTCGAGCTCGATCGGCTGGCCGATGTCCTCGTCGTCCCGACGGGCGCCGTCTTCCAGCGTGGACCGGCGGCGATCGTGTACGTCGTCAATCGCGGCGCGATTGAGAGCCGGACGGTCACGGTGTTGCGCCGCGGCCGCGATCAAATCGCGATCGCATCTGGCGTGAGCGAGGGCGAGCGCCTTTCGCTGAGGGAACCGGAGCAAGAGGGCGCCGCGAAATGATCAACCTCAAAAACGCGGCGATCGCGCTCGTCGTGCTGGCCGTGCTTCTCGGGACGGGCATCGCCGTCCTGCGCGGCGTGTCGCCGTCGGCGAAGGCGATTCCGACGGCGCACGTGCAGCACGGGCGCGTGCAGGTGACTGTGTACACCGTCGGCGAGCTGCGCGGAACGCGCGCGATGCAGCTCGCCGTGCCTCCGATGGGCGGCCAGCTTCAGATCATCAAGCTCGCCCAGACCGGCGACGCCGTCAAAGCTGATGACGTCGTCGTCGAATTCGACGCCGCCGAGCAGGAGTTCAACCTGGAGCAGGCGCGGTTCGATCTCCAGCTGGCCGAGCAGGACATCGTCAAAGCCGACACGCAGGCGGCGGTGCAGGCGGCCGACGACGAGGTCGCGCTGCTACATGCGCGGTACGACGTGCGGCGGGCCGAGCTCGATGTGCAGAGCAACGAGCTCGTGAGCGCGATCAAGGCGCAGCAGAACGTGCTGGTGCTCGAGGAAGCGAAGCAGCGGCTGGCGCAGCTCGAGGCCGACGTGAAGATTCATCGCGAAACGAGCCGCGCGTCGGCCGATGGCCTGCGCGAGAAGCGCAACAAGGCCCAGCTCGCGGTGCGGGTCGCCGAACGCAATATCGACAGCCTCCGCATCCGTGCGCCGTTCGACGGATTCATCACGATCCGCACCAACTTCATGGCGTTCGGCGGCATCGGATTTCCCGGCGTGATGCCCGACTATCGCGTCGGCGACGCGACGTTCGCGGGACAACCGATCGCGGACCTCATTGACGCGTCCAAAATCGAGGTGACCGCGAAACTGCAGGAGCAGGATCGCGCCAACGTGTCGCCAGGTCAGGCCGTGGAAGTCGCGGTCGATGGACTGCCCGACGCGACATTGCGCGGCACAGTGCGCACGGTGAGCGGCGTCGCGTCGCGCGGGATCTTCGACGCCGGCACGCGCCAGTTCGACATCGCGTTCGACGTCGCCGGACATCCCGCTGTCCGCCCCGGCGTGTCCGCCGCGATTGCGATTTCAGGGCAGGCGTTCGACAACGTGCTCTACATCCCGCGCACAGCGGTGTTCGACGTCGGCGGCAAACCGACCGTGTACGTGCGTGCGGCCGGCGGGTTCGACGCGCAGGAGATCCGCGTGCGTGCGTGGACCGACAGCGTGGCCGTTGTCGAGAACATCGACCGGGCGGCCGAGGTCGCGCTCGTCAATCCGAATGCGCCCTCCGGCGCACGTCCGAAGTCGCAGGCGCCCGCACCGCAGAGAGCCTCCCGATGACGTCGGCGCTCTGGCTGCCCGATGTCGGCCGCAGCGTCGACAACCTTCTCCTGCACAAGCTGCGCACGCTCCTGACGATGCTCGGCATGATCTTCGGCGTCGCCGCGGTCGTCGCCATGCTGTCGATCGGCGCGGGCGCGCAGCAGCAGGTGATGGCGTTCATCGAGGACCTCGGCGTTCGAAATCTAATAATAGAGGCGCGCGAGACGACCGAGTGGCAGGCCTGGCAGAAGGTGCGCCAGCAATCGGCCGGGCTCACGTTCAAAGACATCCGCGCGATGCAGGCGACGGTCCCTGGGCTCGACACGCTCTCGCCTCGCAAGCGCTTCACGCCGTCGCAGGTCATGCCGAAGCCGCAGGGCGAGCTGCCGGTCGTGTACGGCGTCGAGCCGAACTACAGGCAAATCGCCGGGCTGAAAATCACGTCGGGACGATTCTTCACGACGGAAGAAGCCTCGCGCGCCGCCGCCGTCTGCGTGCTCGGCGACGCCGCGCGCGTGCGTCTCTTCGGCCTGACCGATCCCCTCGAGCGGTTCGTCAAGGTCAACGCCCAGTGGTATCAGGTCATCGGTGTCGCGGGCGCGCAGGCGGTGGTCCAGGGCGACGTCGCCGGTCTACCGGGACAGGATCGAAACAATGCGCTGTACATCCCGACCGGCGCGGCGATGTTCCGGCTCGAGGACAACTACAGTCAGTTTCGCGATGAGATCGACGGCGCGTATCTGCGGCTGAAGCCCGACGCCGACATCCTCGCCGCGGCAGCGACGGTCCGCGGCATTCTCGCCGCCTCACATCGCGGCGCCGAAGATTACACGCTGATCGTGCCGGCCGAGCTGCTCGCGGAACAGCAGCGCACGAAACGCATCTTCGACATCGTCATGGTCGCGCTGGCGTCGATCTCGCTGCTGGTGGGCGGCATCGGCATCATGAACATCATGCTCGCCAGCGTGCTCGAGCGAACGCGCGAAATCGGCGTCCGGCGTGCGATCGGCGCGCGCCGCACCGACATCATCCGGCAGTTCGTGATGGAGACGACGATGATTGCGGTGGCCGGCGGGATGCTCGGCCTGCTGCTCGGCGCCTCGATGTCGCGTCTCATCGCAAGCTTTGCCGGCTGGTCCACCATCATCAGCGGCGGCTCGTTGACACTCGCGTTCTCGGTCTCGGTTCTGATTGGACTTGTCTCAGGCGTGTATCCCGCCATGAAGGCCGCCGCCCTCGATCCGGTTCAAGCACTGCATTACGAATAGCCGCCATCTATTTGTCCGCGTTTTACGTCTATGCTTCAGGCGAAGTGAGGTTGCGAATGCGCGCCTTCCGAGACGTCGTCTTTCTCGCCGTCCTGTCGTTCGGTCATGGGACGCTCACGATATTCACGACAGGCCAGACTCCGAAGACAGAGGCTGCGGTGAGTGTCCTCGCCGCAGCGCGCGAGGCGCTCGGCGGCGAGAAGAAACTCGCCGCGGTCAAATCGCTGGTCGCCACCGGACGGACTCGTCAGATTCGCGGCGAGAACCTCGTCCCCATTGAGTTCGAAATCGCGATCGAGCTGCCGGATCGCTACGTCCGCAAGGATGAGATTCCGGCGCAGGAAAGCGAGCCGACGACCGTTGGATTCAACGGCGAGGAACTGATTCAGTATCCGGTGCCGGCCGCGCCGGCAGGGCCGGCGCGAGCGGGCGGACCGCCGGCGCCCACGCCTGAACAGCAGGACGCCGCGCGCAGGACGCGGCTCGCGAACGTCAGACAGGACTTCGCGCGTCTCACGCTCGGCATGTTCGCGGCGTCGTTCAGCAGCGTGCCGCTCACGTTCAGCTACGCGGGCAAGGCGGAAGCGCCGCAAGGCAAAGCGGACGTGCTCGACGTGAAAGGTCCTGGAAATTTTTCGGCGCGCTTCTTCGTTGACGCTGACAAACACCTGCCGATCATGATCAGCTGGCAGGCGCCGGTGCCGCAACGAGGCCGTGGTGCGCCGCCTTCGCGAGGCGAAGCTCCGCCCGCAGCGCCCGCGGGTCCTCCACCAGCGCCACCAGAGTCGCGCATCTACTTCGCCGACTACCGTGAAGTCGGCGGCATCCAGTTTCCGTTTCGCCTTCGCCGCGCTGTCGGCGCCGACACCGTCGAGGAGACGACGTTCGACGGCTTCAAGATCAACACGAAGATCGATCCGAAGAAATTCGAGGTCCGCAAATGACGATCGCAAACTCGGCGCTGCTGTTCGTCCTTGGTGCGTGGCCCGCGTTCGCTCAATCGTCCCGTGACGCGCGGCTGCTCGTCACCGTCGTCGATCAGACGAGAGCCGTTCTTCCCGGCGCGACCGTCTCGGTCATCGGTCTCGAGGAGGCGACCAAGGCGGTCACCGTGGCGCCGGCGAAAGCCTCCGATCAAGGTGTCGCGACGCTCTCGGGACTACGACCGGGCCGGTACGCGATCCAGGCGGAGTTTCCCGGCTTCGACGCGGGCATGCTGCGGGACGTCCGTCTGCGCGCCGGCGACAACAAGCACGTGATCGTGCTGCCGCTCGCGGGGCTGCAGGATTCGGTGACGGTCGGCCGCGACGCGCAGGAGGCGGCGGCCGATCGGCGCGGCGGGGCGTTCGGCAGCGCGCTCACGCGCGAGCAGGTCGACGCGCTGTCCGACGATCCGAACGAGATGGCGCAGCAACTGCAGGAGATCGCCGGCGGCGGCGCCGTCATCCGCGTCGACAGCTTCGAGGGCGGCAAGCTGCCGTCGAAGGCGCAGATCAAATCGATTCACGTCACGCGCGACGCGTTCGCGGCGGAAAATCACAGCGCGGGCGGACTCTTCATCGACATCATCACGCAGCCGGGCATGGGACCGCTGCGCGGCGGCGGACGCTATCAGCTTCGCGACGGATCATTCAGCGGCCGCAGCCCGTTCACGCCGACAAAAGGGCCCGAGCGCACGCAGAACTACGGCACCAATTTCGCCGGGTCGCTCATCAAGGAGCGCGCCTCGTTCAACCTCTCGTTCAACGGATCGACGTCGTACGAGACGCCGAACCTCTATGCGGCGCTGCCGACCGGGACGCGCGCGGAGGCGTTGTCGATCCGCGTGCCGCGCGACAACTTCTTCATGTTCGGCAACTTCGATTACGCGATCACGAAGGACCAGACGCTGCGGGTCAGCTACAACCAGAACGATTCGACGCAGCGGAATCTCGGCATCGGCGCCTACGATTTGCCGGAGCACGGCCACACGAGCGAGGAGCATTTCCACACCATCCGCGTTCAGGAGGCGGGGCCGCTCGGCCGGCGGTTCTTCACGAACACGAGGCTCGAGTTCCAGTGGTCGGACACCGACTCACGGTCGCTGGTGGAAGCGCCGACCATCCGCGTGAACGACGCGTTCACGAGCGGCGGCGCGCAGGTGGCGGGCGGACGCCATACGCGCACGTTCAACCTCGCGTCGGATCTCGATTACGTCCGCAGCATCCACTCGGTCCGCTCCGGCATCGTGCTCAATGGCGGATCGTTTCGCTCGGACGACACGTCGAATTACCTCGGCACGTACACGTTCGAGAGCCTCGACGCGTTCGAGGCCGGCCTGCCGCGCAGCTACACGCGGCGGATCGGCGATCCGAACATCGACTACTGGAATCTGCAGGCGGCGTTCTACGTTCAGGACGACATCCGCGTCCGCAAGGGGCTGACGCTCAGTCCCGGCGTGCGGTACGAGGCGCAGACGCACCTCGACGACTACGATGCCATCGGCCCGCGCTTCGGCGTCACATGGGCGCCGTGGAAGAACGGCAAGACGACGCTGCGTTCGAGCGTGGGCGTGTTCTACGACTGGCTGGCGGCGGGCATCTACGAGCAGACGCTGCGCGTCGACGGCTTCCGGCAGCAGGAGCTGAACATCATCAACCCGTCGTATCCGGATCCGGGCAACATCGGCGTCATCCCTCCGATCAACAAATATCTGCTCGGCGACGATCTGCAGATGGCGCGCAACACGCGCGTGAGCTTCGGCGTCGACCATGCCTTTACCTCGAAGGTCCGCATCGGCACCACCTACGCGCACATCAACGGCACCGGTCTGCTGCGCGGGCTGAACCTGAACGCGCCGGCGAACGGCATCCGGCCGGACCGGCTGTTCGGAAACATCGTCGAGGTCGCCGGCGACGGCCGTCTGCGGCAGAACACGCTCAACACGTTTCTGCAGGTGTTCGTCTCGCCGCCGTCGCCGGCTCCGAGCAAGCAGCTCTGGAACTGGAAGCGGACGAACTTCGGCGTCAACTACTTCATGGGGAAGTCCGAGAACGACACCGACGGCGCGTTCAGCGTCCCTGCCACCGGCAGCCTCGCCGCCGAATGGGGTCCGGCGCAAAACGACATCCGCCACCGGTTCAACGCCTTCTTCGGCACGCAGGCGCTCCGGAACTTCAACGCGAATCTGAATCTCTCGATCGCGAGCGGCTCGCCGTACACGATCAGGACCGGCATCGACGGCAACGGCGATCTCATCTTCAACGATCGGCCGGACGGCGTCGGGCGCAACACGGCGCGCGGCGAGGGCTCGTTCAACCTGTCGGGCTTCTTCGTCTACAACTTCTTTTTCGGGAAGCAACGAGTCCAGATGCCGCCCGGCATCATGATCCAGGGGTCGCCGGGGGGCGATTTCCGCGTCACGCAGATGCAGATCGATCCGCTGCCGCGATTCCGGCTCGGGATTGTCGTCAACGCGCAGAACCTGACCAACCACACGAACTACGCCGGCTACAGCGGGACCATGACGTCCCCGTTTTTCGGCCGCCCCACGGCGGCTCAGGGCATGCGCAAGATCGACGTCGGATTGAATTTCAACTTCTAGTAAACTAATGCTTTTCGCGCGTTGCTCCGCAGAATGCGCAACGCGCGCGAAGCCTTAGTTTACTTGGAGGACTCCAATGATTCGCCGAATCAACGGCCGGCTTCCGTTGCTGATGGGGTGCGTGGCGCTGATCGCCTTGGCGATGGCGACGCCGGCCACCGCGCAGTCCACGGGGATGGTCAAAGGCGTTGTGAAAGACATGCAGGGGCAGCCCGTCGACGGGGCCAAAGTCACGATCGAGATGGCGGAGGGCACGTCGCGCAAATTCGAGACGAAGTCGAACAAGAAGGGCGAGTTCATTCAAATCGGCCTGCCGTCGGGCCGTTACAACGTGACGGCCGAAAAAGACAAGCAGTTGTCGAACACGGCGCCGGTGCAGGTCCGCATCAACACGACGGCCGAAGCCAACCTGATCATCGGCGCGCCCAACGCGGCGGCCGCGTCGAAGGAAGCGATGGCGAAAAACGCCGAGCTCAAATCGACGCTCGAAGCGGGCCTCGCGGCCAGCAACGCCGGCAACGACGACGAGGCGATCGCGAAGTTCATGCACGCGACGGAGCTGAAGCCCGACTGCGCCGACTGCTTCTACAACGTCGCGCTATTGCAAGCGAAGAAGAAGGACTACGCCAAGTCTGAAGAGATGTACAAGAAGGCGATCAGCCTGAAGGCCGACTACGCCGACGCGTACAACGGGCTGGCGAACATCTACAACGCGCAGCGCAAGTTCGAGGAGGCTGCGGCGGCCAGCGCGAAGGCGGCCGAGCTCGCTGGCAGCGCGCCGGGCGCGCTCGCAGGCGGCAATCCGGATGCGCTGTTCAACCAGGGCGTCATTCTCTGGAACGCCGGAAAGATCGCGGACGCGAAGAAGCAGTTCGAGGCGACGATCGCGGCCAAGCCCGACCACGCCGAAGCGCACTTTCAGCTCGGCATGGCGCTCGTCAACGAAAACAATCTGCCGGCGGCGGCGAACGAGTTCGAGACGTACTTGAAGCTCGCGCCGTCGGGTCCCAACGCGCCGACCGCCAAATCGATTCTCGCGACTCTCAAGAAGTAGTGCTTGATGTAGAGGCAGTCCGAACCCGGCTGGATGACGTGCGCGCGCGCATCGCGCGCGCGGCCAGCCGGGCCGGACGCGACCTCTCCTCCATCCGCCTCGTCGCCGTTTCCAAGACATTCACCGCCGACTACGTGCGCGCCGCTGCGGGCGCCGGACAGATCGACTTCGGCGAAAACAAAATCCAGGAAGCGCTGCCGAAGATCGCCGAGACGGCGGATCTCCGCGTCCGCTGGCATCTCGTCGGTCACCTGCAATCGAACAAAGCGAAGAAAGCGGGTGCGCATTTCGACGTCGTTCACTCGCTCGACACCCCCGGCCTCCTGCGCAAGCTCGACGAGGCGGCCGATGAGGCGGGGCGGCGCCTGGAGCTGCTGGTCCAGGTCGATCTCACGGGCGAAGCGACCAAGCACGGCGCGCGCGAAGAAGAGCTGCTGCCCGTCTTCGAAGCGGCCGCGACCTGCCGCGCCGCGAGCATTACCGGGCTCATGCTGCTCCCGCCGGCGGTCGAGGATCCCGAGTCGGCTCGGCCGTATTTCAGGGCGTTGAAAGAGGTGCGCGAGCGGCTGCTGGCACGCGGCGTGGATGGATCGCGCCTGAACGAGCTGTCCATGGGCATGAGCCACGACTTCGAGGTGGCCATCGAGGAAGGCGCGACCCTTGTACGCGTCGGGACGGCCATTTTCGGCAGCCGCACGTATGTTTGATCCGACCGCCTTCGCGCCCGAGGCGCTTCGGCGAGTCCCGCCGCAGCTCGGCGCTTTAGAGGCCGAGCGGAGGCGGGCCCTGTCGTCCAGGCGCGCAACGGCCGATAACGCTGAGCGGGGAGAACGATTTCGTATGAACGTCAGCCCGCTCGACCTTCGCCAGCAGAAATTCCACCGCCAACTGCGTGGCTTCGACAAAGTCGAGGTCACCTCGTTCCTGAACGCCGTCGCCGACGACTACGAGGCGGCGCTCAGAGAGACCGACCGCCTGCGCCAGGAGCTCATGCGCGTCGAGGGACTGCTCAACGAGCACCGCGAGCACGAGAAGAACCTCAAGACCACGCTCATGACCGCGCAGAAGGTGTCCGAGGACATCAAGGCGAACGCGCAGGAAGAGGCGCGGCGCATCGTCCGCGAAGCCGAAGGGCGCTCCGACCTGCTGCTCCAGAAGACGCAGGCGCGCCTCGAGGACATCCAGCGCGAGATCGACGGCCTCAAGCTCAAACGCAAGGACGTCGAGACGGCGATCGAGGCGACCATCGGCACGCTGCGGAACACGCTCGAGTACGTCCGCGAGCAGGAAGCGCGCGAGCGCGACGAGAAGATCCTGCTCCACCGGCCGCGATACGCGGAGCCGGCCGAGAGCCGCGAGCCGCACGAGGCGCGTAAGATCGTCGGGTGACGATCGACGTCCGCGTCATTCCACGAGCCCGCAGAACCGAATCGAGCGGCGAGCGCGACGGCGCGTTCGTCATCCGTCTCGCCGCGCCTCCGGTCGACGGCGCCGCCAACGACGCCCTCGTCGAGTTTCTCTCAGACGCGTTGAACGTCCCTCGCCGCGCGGTCCGCATCGTCTCCGGCGAGCGAGGCCGCCGCAAGCGCGTCGAGATCGAGGGCCTCACTCGAGCCGACGTCAAAGCACGTCTCTCGATCAGCTCGCCATGAACGAGCGGCAGCTCGCGGTATCGAAGTAGATCACCTTCTTCCAATCGCTTCAACATTTCGGGCCAGAGCGGCTCAAACCATTCCAGCAATGCGCGGTTGGAGCAATTACCCTTTCGAATCCAAACGAACGCAACTGGTGTCTTGTCCAGCAGCCATCTATCGACAAAGTCTTCATCCTTGCTGATGATGACCGCGTTCTCCGTGCTGGCGTGCTCCCAAATGAAGTCACGAAGGATTTCGTCGTGGGACACGCCTTCGGCGAGCATCCCGAGAATGTCCGTCACGCGAATGCGCAATCCTCGGATGCATGGTCGCCCGCCGCATTTGTCCGGTTCAAGCGTGATGCGTTCGAGCAGCTTCATACTTGGCATCATGCCTCGCCCACTTACTGGAATCAACTGTCGCTCCGAGATGGCCTCTCCGCAGGATTTCCTTCGTGCTTCGTCGTGATCGGCGTGTTCGGGCGGTCGCGACCGACTTGGCCGGCCTAGAAGGCCCGCCCTACAATTGCCCGGTGCTCGCCGACTTTCTCATCCACAACACCGCTGAAGTCCTGACGTGCGCCGGTCCCGCTCCGCGGCGCGGACACGCGCAGGCGGATGCGCGGTCGATTGCGCGCGCGGCGGTTGCGGCGTACGAGGGGCGCATCGTCTTCATCGGGTTCGAGAGCCTCCTCTCGCAGGAAGTCGAGCTGACGCCTCGCGCGACGATCGTCGACGCGCGCGGCGGCGCCGTCGTGCCCGGCTTCGTGGATCCGCACACGCACGTGGTGTTCTCGGGCGATCGGCGCGAGGAGCTGCGGCGTCGACTCGCCGGCGCCACCTACAAGGAGATCGCCGCCGACGGCGGCGGCATCCTCAGCACCGTCGTCGCGACCCGCGCCGCCAGCGAGGCGCAGCTCGCGGCCGACACACGGCGCCGCCTCGACGAGATGCTGCGGTGCGGCACGACAACGTGCGAAGCCAAGAGCGGGTACGGGCTGACGAAGGATGCCGAGCTGAAGATGCTGCGCGTGATCCGCACGCTCGCGGCCGACCATGCGATCGAGATCTCGCCGACCTTCATGGGCGCGCACGCCCTGCCCATCGAGTACCGCGACCGCCGCCGCGCGTACGTCAAGGCGGTCGTCGAAGACATGATCCCGGCGGTCGCGCGGGAGCGCCTCGCCGAATGGTGCGACGTGTTCTGCGAGATCGACGTATTCACGCCGGAAGAGTCGCGCGAAATCCTGATGGCCGCGCGCGCGGCCGGCCTGAAGCTCCGCATCCACGCCGACGAGCTCGGCGCGAGCGGCGGCTCGGAGGTCGCCGCGGACCTTCACGTCCGATCCGCGGATCACCTGATTTTCATCGACGAAGACGGCGCCGCCGCGCTCGCGGGCGCGGGCGTCGTCGCGACGCTGCTGCCGGTGGCGTCGTTCTATCTCAAGCTCGGACGATTCGCGCCGGGCCGCATGCTGATCGCCTCGGGCGTGCCGCTCGCCATCGCCACCGATGTCAATCCGGGCGGCGGGTTCTCGCCGTCGATGCCGTTCGCGATGACGCTCGCCTGCTTCGGCATGGGGCTGACGTTCGAGGAGGCGCTGGTCGGCGCGACGATCAACGCCGCGTACTCGCTCGATCGCCACGATCGGGTCGGCAGCCTCGAAGTCGGCAAGCAGATGGATGCCGTCATCGTCGCCGGGCCCGCGATCGATCTGATTCGGGTCGGCGCCGACACGATCCGCGCTGTGATCAAGAAAGGACAGGTCGTAGCGGGCGCCGGCGTATAACGATCAACGCAGAACACGCGGAACGCGCAGAACAAACTACGCTGCGGGTTCTGCGGGTTCTGCGTTGAATGTCGTGTGTTTTTTCTGACGAGTCACGAACCATGTCACTCCTCGACAAACCGGTTCGCGAGCTGCTCGCCGCGTTCGCCTCGTCCGATCCGACGCCCGGCGGCGGCTCGGCGTCCGCGTTGGCATCCGCGGTCGGCGCATCGCTGCTGACGATGGTGGCGGGGCTGCCGAAGACGCGTGCCAACTCGGACGCGGATCGCGCCGCGCTGGCGGCCGCCGCCGCCGCGCTCGCCGGCATCCGCGAGCAGTTGACCGGGGCCATCGACGCCGATACCGCGGCCTATGACCGGGTCGTCGGCGCCTACAAGCTGCCGAAAGCGAGCGACGAGGAGAAATCGACGCGAACCGCCGCGATTCAGGCGGCGCTGCGCGCGGCGACCGAGGTTCCGCTCCGCGTGATGCGGCTGTCGGCGCAGGCCCTCGACGCCGCGGTCGCGATCGCCGAGCACAGCCATCCCGGCGCGTCGAGCGACGTGGGCGTCGCAGTCGCGCTGCTCGGCGCCGGCTTCGAGGGGGCGCGCCTGAACGTCGCGATCAATCTCAGTGGGATTCGAGACGAGGGCTACACGAGCGCGGTCGCGGCCGAAGCAGATCGCCTTCGGAATCGTGTCACTTCCCGCCCGGCTTGTCCGGCGGCGCGAGAATGAACGTCTCGATGTCGACCGAGAACGGCCAGTTGTATGTGAAGCCCGGAACCACGTCAATCGGCTGGATGTACGATCCCTTGACGATCGTGCGTCTGTTCAGTTCCTCGTGCGTGATCGTCAGCGACTGATCGGTGACCGGGATGCTGTACTGGGTCGCGAGCTCGAACACCTTGTCCTGCACCTGCAAATCGGTCATCGTGCCGCGATGCTGCGTCATCTCCCTCACGGCGTCGGTGAACTTGTAATGGGTCAGATGCGCCTGGCCCACGCGGAAGGCTGCGTTCGCAATCAGCGCGGCGGCCAGCAGCTTGAGAACGATCTTCATACCGCCGCGCCTTTCAATGAATCTGGTGCAGCATGCGGTCCCAGCGGGTGCGGGTGAAGAAATGGGCGAACACCGACGCGAGCCCCTTGAGCGTGCCGGTGGCGCTCTCGTCCTGGTAGTCCTCGCGCTCGCCCTCGTACGACCAGTAAATCACCAGCGCCTTCCCCTTGACGTTCTCGCGCGGGAGGAAGCCCCAGTAGCGGCTGTCCTGCGAATTGTCGCGGTTGTCGCCCATGACGAAGTACTGGTTGGGCGGAACGGTGACCGGCCCGTAGCGATCGCGCACGTCGAATGACGTCACCTCGTGAAACTCGGAGTTGCCGCTCGGCGGCTGCAGGAAGTGCACGTATGGCTCGTCGAGCATCTTGCCGTCGACGTAGACCTTCTTGTCTCTCACTTCGATCGTCTCGCCGGGCAGTCCGATCACGCGCTTGATGAAATCGCGCTCCGGCTCCACGGGGTATTTGAAGACGATGACGTCGCTCCGCTTGATGGTGCCGACCGGCAGCAGGGTGCGCTCGAGGCCCGTTCTGGTCGGGCCCATCACGAACTTGTTGACGAGCAGGTGATCGCCGATGAGCAGGTTCTCTTCCATCGATCCGGTCGGAATCTTGAAGGCCTGCACGACGAAGGTGCGGATGAACAGCGCGAGGATGACGGCGATGACGATCGACTCGAAGTACTCGCGCAGGATCGATTTCTTGAACGTAGTCATTCGGTTTCGGTGCCCATCTTCAGGACGGCGAGGAACGCTTCCTGCGGAATCTCGACTTTGCCGACGCGCTTCATCCGCTTCTTGCCTTCCTTCTGTTTTTCGAGCAGCTTCCGCTTGCGCGTGATGTCGCCGCCGTAGCATTTGGCGAGCACGTTCTTGCGCATCGCCTTCACCGATTCGCGCGCAATGATGCGGCCGCCGATCGCCGCCTGAATCGCGACCTCGAACATCTGCCGGGGAATCAGCTCGCGCATCTTCGACGCCAGCGCGCGGCCGCGGTCGTACGCCATGTCGCGGTGCACGATGACAGACAGCGCGTCCACGGGATCGCCGTTCACGAGGATGTCGAGCTTGACGAGCGGCGACGGCCAGTAACCGGTCACATGATAGTCGAGCGACCCGTAGCCCCGCGAGATGGTCTTGAGCTTGTCGTAGAAGTCGAGGACCACTTCGTTGAACGGCAGCTCGTACGTGATGAGCACGCGGTCCGACGCCATGTATTCGAGCTTCTTCTGGACGCCGCGCTTGTCCTGGCAGAGCTGCAGGATGCCGCCGACGTGCTCGGCCGGCGTCATGATCATCGCGGTGATGACAGGCTCTTCGATCTGCTCGATGCGCCCCGGATCGGGGAGCTTCGCCGGGCTGTCGATCTCTTCGACCTTCCCGTCGGTTGTCGTCACGCGATACAGCACGCCCGGCGCGGTCGTCACCAGGTCCATGTCGAACTCGCGCTCGAGCCGCTCCTGCACGATCTCCATGTGCAGTAGGCCGAGGAATCCGCAGCGGAAGCCGAAGCCGAGCGCCATCGACGTTTCCGGCTCGTAGAAGAACGACGCGTCGTTCAGCCGAAGCTTCTCGAGCGCGTCGCGCAGCTCGGGATACTCATGTCCTTCCACCGGATAGAGGCCGGCGAAGACCATCGGCTTCAGTTCCTTGAAGCCGGGAAACGGCTCCGCCGTCGGGCGGCTGATTTCCGTAATCGTGTCGCCGATCTTCGCGTCGCCGACGTTCTTGATGTTGGCGACGAGGAAGCCCACTTCGCCGACGCCCAGCTGGTCGACTTCCACGGGCTTTGGCGAGAAGACGCCGAGCTGCAGCGTCTCGAAATCCTGACCCTGCGCCATCAGCCGGATCTTCATCCCCGGCCGGATGACGCCGTCGATGACGCGAATCACGATCACCACGCCGCGGTACGGGTCGTACCAGGAATCGAAGATGAGCGCCTTGAGCGGCGCGTCGGGAATGCCGGCCGGCGGCGGGAGGCGAGCCACGATCGCTTCGAGGATTTCGGGGACGCCGGTCCCGACCTTCGCGCTCGCGAGGATCGCGTGGTCGCCGTCGAGACCGATGATGTCCGAGATCTGCCGGCGCGACTCTTCCGGCTGCGCGCTGGGCAAATCGATCTTGTTGATGACCGGGATGATCTCGAGGTTGTTGTCGACGGCGAGGTACGCGTTGGCGAGCGTCTGCGCCTCGACGCCCTGCGACGCATCGACGAGCAGCAATGCGCCCTCGCAGGCGGCGAGCGACCGGGTCACCTCGTACGAGAAGTCGACGTGGCCCGGCGTATCGATCAGGTTGAGCACGTACTGCGAGCCGTCTTTCGCCGTGTAGTTCAGGCGGACGGGGTGCGCCTTGATCGTGATGCCGCGCTCGCGCTCGAGATCCATCGCGTCGAGCACCTGCGCTTCCATCTCGCGCGCCTGCAGCGCGCCCGTGAGCTCGAGGAAGCGGTCGGCGAGCGTCGACTTCCCGTGGTCGATGTGGGCGATGACGGAGAAATTTCTAATATGGCTCGGATCCATGCGGTCGTGTGACTCGAACCTCTCATTATAAGCACGCGACCGAGGCGGCTCGGCGGCGGGACGTAGCGCAGGCCTTCAGGCCTGCCAAGGCCGCCGCGCTGGCAGCCCTGAAGGGCTGCGCGACGGCAGCGGCGGTGTGCCGAGTCTTGTCTAACGTCGACGAGGGCGCAGCGGAATCGCCGGGATGCGCTGATCCTCGATCAGCTTGTTGAAGGCGGCGACGTCGCGCACCATGATCTCGTCGAGCCCGGCGAGTTGTCGATCGAGACGGGCGGAGAGACCTCTGAACACCTCGTAGGACTGCGCCGTCGGTGCGGTGTCGGTCGCCGCCACCACTGGGGCGAGCGCCGCGACGAGGTTGTTCAGCTTCGCGGGGTACGTGAGGACGTCGTTTCCGTCGCGGATGTTCATCTGCACGAGCTCGTCCTGCACGGCGCCGAGCTTCGCGTCGAGCGCTCGACCTTGCGCGGCGATCGTCGAGGCGGACCCTGGCGTCGCTGCCCGCGACGCGCGGGCCAGGGCGGCGCGCACGTCGGCCCGCGCCGCGATGATGTCGGCGATTGCGTCGTGCGCGGCGGTGAGCCGCTCGTGAATCTGCATCAGCAGGGCGAATTGCTCGTCGAACTCCTCGCTCGTCGTCGACGTCCGCGGATCTTTCTTGATGTCGAATGGCTGCGTGAGCGTTTTGCCGGCGGCGGCGAGGCGCACCTGATAACGTCCGGGCACGACCTGCGGTCCTCGGACGCTCGCGCCAAAGAGGTTCGTGCCCGGCGGCGGCAGCGACGCGTCCGGGTAGCGCATGTCCCACTCGAACCGGTTGAGACCGGCCTCCGCCGGCACCGTGAATCGAGATGGCGGCGGTCCGAGAAACGCGCGGCGCTCGTTGCCGGCTTCGCCAGCCGCGTTCTCGCGGCTCCTGAACGTTCGTATCGTTTTGCCGCTCCGGTCGAGCACGTCGAGGGACACGCCGTCCGCCGGAACATTCTTGAGGAAGTACCACACGACGACGCCCGATGCCGGGTTTTGTCCGGACGCCGTCGCGCCGCCGCCGCCACCGCCTCCGCCTCCGCCGATTCGCATCCGGATCGTGTCGCGCGGCTGGAACAGATGCGCGTCGGACGTCGGCACCTGCGGATTCAGTTGGCGAATCGTGCTGAGGTCGTCGAGGATCCAGAACGAGCGACCCTGGGTCGCGGCGACCAGATCGTCGCCCTGCACCGCGAGATCCGTGATCGGCACGATCGGCAGATTGAGCTGCAGCGGCTGCCACGACCCGCCGTCATCGAACGACACATAGACGCCCGTCTCGGTGCCCGCGTACAGCAGACCTTTGCGCACCGGATCTTCACGGACGACGCGGACGAAGGTCGAGTCGGGGATGCCGCGGCCGACGAGCATCCATGTCGCGCCGTAGTCGGTGGTCTTATAGATGTATGGCTTGAAGTCGTCTGACTGATAACGCGTGGCCGCGACGTACCCGGTCCCCGCCGCATGCGGCGACGCTTCGATGATGTTCACGCGCGTCCACTCCGCCATTGCCTTCGGCGTGACGTTCTTCCAGTTCTTCCCGCCATCACGCGTGACGTGCACGAGGCCGTCGTCCGATCCCGTCCAGATCGTGTCTTTCTCGATCCGCGACGGCGCGACGGTGAAGATGGTGCAGTAGTAGTCTGCGCTGCTGTTGTCCCCGGTCAGCGGTCCGCCGTTGTGGCCCTGCTTCGTCCTGTCGTTGCGCGTGAGATCCGGACTGATCGGCTGCCAGCTCTGGCCCTGATCCGTCGACTTGAAGAGCACGTTCGCGGCGGTGAAGAGCAACGAAGGATCGACGGGCGAGATGACGATCGGCGCCGTCCATTGAAAGCGGTACTTCACGTCGGCCGCCGGACGGCCGCCGGGCGTTTCCGGCCACACGGAAATATTTCGCGTCTCGCCGAGGCGGTGATCGTACCGGGTCATCAGGCCGTAGTACGAGCCGGCATAGACGATGTTCGGGTCGCGGGGATCGGGAGCGATGTAACCGCTCTCGCCGCCGCCGACCGCGTACCAGTCCGTTTGATCGATGCCGCCGCCGTTCGTACGGCTCGCGATCGACACGGTCGTGTTGTCCTGCTGCGCGCCGTACACGCGGTACGGAAACTGGTTGTCCGTGATCACGTGATAGAACTGACCCGTCGGCTGATTCTGGAGCGTCGTCCACGTCCGCCCGCCGTTGAACGAGATGGCGGCGCCGCCGTCGTTCCCGTTGATCATGCGCTGCGGATCCTCGGGCGCGATCCAGAGACCGTGATTGTCGGAATGCGCCGCGCGCACCATCTGAAACGTGCGGCCGCCGTCGATCGATTTGTTGATCTCCAGCGTCAGCACGTACACCGTGTCCGCGTCCCGCGGGTCGGCGATGATGTGACTGTAGTACCAGGCGCGCTCGCGAACGCTCGAGTCGCTGTTCATGCGCTGCCACGTCGCGCCGGCGTCATCCGATCGATACACACCGCCGTCTTTGGCCTCGACGATCGCCCAGACTCGTTCGTGGCGTGACGGCGACACCGCCAGGCCGATGCGCCCTCTCATGCCGGCGGGCAGACCGTTCTTCAGTTCCGTCCACGTGGCGCCGCCGTCTGTCGACTTGTACGGACCGCTGCCGTCGCCGCCGCTGTGGATCTGCCACGGACGACGGTAGACCGGCCAGAACGATGCGTACACGATCCGCGGATTCACAGGATCGATCACGACGTCGGACGCGCCGGTGGTGTCGTTGACGAAGAGGACCTTGTCCCACGTGGCGCCGCCGTCGCGCGTGCGGAACAGGCCGCGCTCCTGATTGGGGCCGAACGGATGGCCGAGCGCCGCGACGAATGCGATGGTCGGGTCCTCGGGATGAACGGCAATCCTCCCGATCTGCCGCGAGTCCGAGAGACCGGTGTGCTTCCAGGTTTTCCCGGCGTCGACCGACTTGTACACGCCGTCGCCGTGCGAGAAATTGCTGCGTATGTCAGCCTCGCCCATGCCGGCGTACACGACGGTCGGATCCGAGGGGGCCACCGCAATCGCGCCAACCGATCCGGTCTTCACGTAGCCGTCGGTGATCGGATTCCACGTCACACCGGCATCGTCGGTCTTCCACACGCCGCCGCCGGTGGCGCCCATGTAGTACACGAGCGGCTGGCCCGGCACACCTGCCACGGCGGTGACGCGCCCGCCGCGGTACGGTCCGATGCTCCGCCAGCGAAGCCCCTTGAAGAGTGACGGACTGTAGGTGAACGAGATCTGCGGTTGCGCCTGAACTTCGAGCGCAACCCACGCCATCAGTACGGCTACGACTGAGAACCTGACATTGCGGATTGAGGATTGCGGATTGCGGATTGATTGTTCGATTGATCGACGGATCGCCTGGCCGATTGATTGTCCGAACGCCACGAACTGCCCCGATCGAATCGACAATCGCAAATGACCAATCCAACAATAAATCCGCATTCCTCAATCCTCAATCCGCAATGTACTTTCCTAGTCTCAGTCGTACACTCGACTCGACACGTTTCCCTTCGCGCAAGACGACAACCGAGTATGTGGCGGGCTCAGCGCGCAGCTCGCGAATCAGCCAGTGATGCAGTCCGCTGACGGCGCCGCGTCCGGCGAAGAACGGCTCGCCGCCGATCTCTAGGAGAAGATCGCCCGGCTTCAGTCCGGCCGCGGACAGCGGACCTGCAGGCGCGACTTGCCGTACGCGGACTGCAAGCTGCTCCGCCGCCGCTTTCATGCCTGCCGGCAGCGTCTCTTCAGTACCGTCGAATCCAAGCGCCGGCACTCGTTCTTCGAGCGCGCGCGTCGCGTACATTTCCCAGAACGACAGCGTGCCTTCGGCGTGCTTCGGCGTCATCTCGTTGAACGCTCGCACGGAGGTCGCGATCGCATCGGCCGTGGCGGGCACGGAGACGACAACTTCGGCGGCATCGATCAGGCGCTCGTCGCCCCGCGCGCGCGCGCCGCGAAGCGCGGTCGAGGCGGAACGCGACACCTGACCGGCGAACGCCTGCGCGCCGTTCACCCGAATCTCGACCGGGCGATCGAGGTTGACCAGACGATCGTGGAGGTAGATGCGCAACGTCCGGGCCCAGCGCGCAGTGATGTCGATCCGCGACGGTCCGGCGACCACCGCGTGCACGAACGCCTGGCGCGTGTCGGCCGCGATCCAGTGGACGCGGCGGCCGACCGGCGTAATCGCGGTGTTCGGCACGCGCAGGACTTCGCGCGGATATGACTGCCGTGGCCGCGTGTCGAGCCATCGCAGCACGTCGCTGTAGTGCTCCTGAAATCCCTCGTGCGCGCGATCGCCGAACTCGCGATACGTGACGTCGTAGTTGAACGACGTCAGGATGTCGCGCAGCGCGCGCGGACCGGTGATGGTCCGGATGTTCTTGTCCTGAGATCCTTCGAGAATGTAGAGCGGCACAGATTTCAGATTGCGCAGCAGCAGCTCGCGCGAGTCGCCTTCGGTCGACACCGGCACGATTGCCGAAAACCAGTCGGGATGCGCCGTGGCGAACGCGATCGAGTAGTTCGATCCGAGCGAGATGCCGGTCGAGACCATGCGGTCGGAGTTGATGCGATAGCGCGCGCGCAGCGCGTCGATCACGGCGCGCGCCTGCTCGGGATAGAACAGCTCGTACGGCAGCCGCGCGTTGGTCCGCGGGCCCGCCACGACCGACGGCGTCAGCGCCGGAGCTGCGACGATCCAGCCTGCGTCTTCCGCCGCTTCCGCCCAGACGCGGATCATCCGTTCGGCGCCCGACCGGGCCTGCGCGGCGGTGCCCGGCGGGCCGCCGTGCATCGCAAACATCAACGGCCAGTCGGTCCGGGGATCGTACCGGCTCGGAAGCTGCACGAGCACGGGCACGGGCGGACCGGCCGGCACGTCGACGGTCATCTCGGTGATCGGAAATCGGCCGACAAGATTACCCGGCTGCCCGCCGGACACGCGCGCCGGCGGCGGTGGATAGGACGGGCGCCCGCGACGCATCGCTTCCTCGAGATCATGAAAACGCTCGCGCGACATCGCGTTGAGCGAGGCATCGGCGGCCAGCGCCGCTTCGGCCGCGCGCCGATCGCTCTCCGATCCCGGCCAGAGGTAACGCTGGATTAAGGCGACCAGTGGATCTTCGACCGGTGATGGCGGCTGTGATTGTTGCGCCGCCATCACGCCGGTCACGAGCACGGCCAGCAGCACGGCAAATTTCATGGTTGCTGTCTTCTTTTTTTCACTGCCGCCGGGGCCCTCCACCTCCGCTCGCATCCAATTCGCGCGAGCTACGGTGGACCCGCCGTAGCCTTGGCGGAGGCGGGCACCCCCAGCGCGAGCTGTCGCTGATGCCTCGCCTCCCGGCTCGGCATGGCCGCAGGCGCTGCTCGTCTAGATCTGACCTAGCCGACCTACGTGCCCCACCTGCCCTACCTGCCCTACCCGCCC
>DASYQZ010000087.1:0-9689 GCA_036004865.1 Vicinamibacterales bacterium | reverse complement strand
ATCTGGCGCCAGAAGCAGTCGCTGACCGTCCATCTGGTCAACCTCACCAATCCGATGATGATGAAAGGGCCGATGCGCGACCTCATCCCGTTGCCGGAGCAGCGCGTGCGCGTCAAACTGCCCGAGGGTGCGAAAGCGGTGAAGGTGCAGTTGCTCGTCGGCGATGGCACGCCGCGGGCCGAGACGCCGGCGGGATATGTCGAGGTGATCGTTCCCACCATCCTCGATCACGAGGTCGTCGCGATCGATTTATCGTAGGGCTCACCCGGTTGCTTGCACGTTGTCAGGAGGACATCATGCGACGTCTTTGCGCTCACGTCTTCGCCGGTCTGGCCTGCGCTGCGATTCTCCTGTTCGGATCCGGCGCCGCGAGCGCTCAGACAATCGGGGCGACGCTCCAGGGAACGATCACGGACCCGCAGGGGGCGCTGCTGCCGGGCGTCGTGGTCGTGATCAAGAACACCGAGACCGGCCTGACGCGCGAGCAGACGACCGACGCGCGCGGGTGGTATCGCGTGGCGGCGCTCCCACCTGGCACCTATGAGCTCCGAAGCGAGCTTGCCAGCTTCGGCACGCAGGTCCGCACCGGTCTGGTCCTGACGATCGGCCAGGAGGCGACGGTGAACGTGACGCTGCAGCTCGCGAACGTGCAGGAAACGGTGACGGTCACCGGCGAATCGCCGCTCGTCGAGACGAGCAAGAGCGCGCTCGGCACGACCGTCACGCGCCACGAGCTCGACTCGCTGCCGCTCATCGGACGCAACTTCGCCGGTCTCGCGAACCTCACGCCAGGCATCGCCGGCGTCGGCGGCGGCGGGGTCAACGCCGCGGGACAGACCACCCGCAGCAACAGCTACCTCGTGGACGGCGCGAGCAACGACGACACGATCGTCGCGACCCAGCGGGGCGGCTTCTCGCTCGAGGCGGTGCGCGAGTTCGTCGTGCTGTCGAACCAGTTCACCGCCGAATACGGGATGGCCTCCGGCGCCATCGTCAGCGTGGTCACCCGATCGGGCACGAACGATCCGCAGGGCCGCGTCTTCCTGTTTCATCGCGACGATGCGCTGGACGCGCAGAATCCGTTCTCGAAGGCGCAGGGATCGGGGAAGGCGCCCTTCAATCAGCAGCGATATGGAGGGTTCTTCGGAGGGCCGGTCGTCCGCGATCGCCTGCACTACTTCGCGTCCTATGAGGGGAACCGCCAGCGTGAGACCGCTGTCGTGACGTCGCAGCTCGTCCCGGTCAGCGAACGGGAGTTCGCGACGCCGACCGACGGCCACCAGGTGTTTCTCAAGACGGACCACCGCCTGAGCGGCAAACAGACGTTGACGGCGCGATATCGCGCCGACAAGAACCTGTCGATCGGCAACGGCATCGGCGGCCTCAACACGAAGGAACGCGGCAACAACACCGACCGGCTGGACCAGGACATCGTCGCCAACCACACGACCGTGCTGAGCTCGCGCACGTTGAACGAGCTTCGAGTCCAGTTCGCGCGCCGGTCGACGTACAGCGACACGAACGGATGGTCGGTCGACGGGATGCCGGAGATCAACCGGCCGTCCGCCCGGCTCGGCAAGGCGCAGAACATGCCGCAGGGACGCGACGAGAACCGGTATCAGATCGTGAACAACTTCTCCGTGTCCCACGGCGCGCACGACGCGAAGATGGGCGTCGATGTGAGCCTGATTCGCGGGTATTCGTTCTTCCCGCGCAACCGCGACGGCAACTTCACGTTCGTGACCGACGCCCCCTTCAATCCCGCCGATCTCTCCACGTATCCCACGCAGTACGTCGTCGCGCGGATCGATCCGAACCAGGATCTGCCGAACGATCTCTACTCGTTCTTCGCCCAGGACAGCTGGCGCGTGCGGCCGAACGTCACGATCAACGCGGGCCTTCGCTACGATCGAGAGACGGGATTCGGCAAGATCACTGAGACGCCCGATGACAAGAACAATGTTCAGCCGCGGGTCGGCGTGGTGTGGGATCCGTTTTCAGATGGAAAGACGGCGGTGCGGGGAGGCTACGGCCACTACATCGATCAGTCGTTCCTGAACATCCAGCTCAACGTGGCCTCGGGTCGCCGATCGGTCGAGATCGTCGTCCTCAACCCCGGCTACCCCGATCCGTTCTCGCGGGGATCGATCAGCAACACGCCACCGAGCACCGTCGAAGTCACGCCGCATCCCGAGATTCCGGAAACGCGCACCGCCAGCCTGGGAATCAAACGGCAGATCGCGGGCGGTATGGCCGTGGCCGTCGACGGCGTGTACAGCCGCGGCTTCAACCAGTACCACTGGACGGATCTGAACTATCCCGATCCGGTGACCGGCCGGCGTCCCGACCCGGCGTTCGGACGCCGGATCGAGTACAACGCGGAGGGGAGCTCGTGGTACTCGGCGCTGCTGGCCAGCCTCGAGGGCCGGCGCGCCCGCGGGCCCGCCTGGGGGATCTCCTATACGCTCTCGCGTACGGTGCGCGACGTCGAAGGATTTCAGTTCACGGCTCAGGATCAACGTCATCCCGAGCTGGACAAGGGCCTCGCCGACAACCATCGCCGGCATCAGCTCGTGGGCCACGCCACGTGGTCGCTTCCGTACGGCGTGCAGGTGGCGGGGCTCGTGTCGGCGCGTTCCGGGCGGCCGTGGAACGTCACGACGGGGCGAGACAACAACAACGACACCTTCACCATCGATCGACCCGATCTGGTGAATCCGGCCGGAGACCGTCGCGATCGCAACACGTACTCTGGCAACTTCACCGGACGCGTCGGCGACCTCGCGCGGAACGCGAACATCGGCGATCCGTTCTACACGATCGACGTCCGCCTTTCGAAGTTCGTCACGTTGCGCCAGGCCCGCGTCGAAGCGTTCATCGAAGGCTTCAACGCGACCAACCGGGTGAACTTCGGCCTGCCGAACGGCAACCTTCGCTCGGCGACGTTCGGTCAGCCGACGGCGATCGAAGGCTCGCCGCGCCAGGTGGAGATTGGGTTCCGACTCGATTTTTGATTCGCGCGCGATTCAGATCAGTCAGGGCCGCGCGATCGGCCGGGCACGTCGGTATTCGCGGCTGAGTCAGGCTGTGCTCGGCCGTAGGCCGTATACCTACATAAAGAGATGTTGCGTGCAGCGCGATCCTTGAACGTTCACGCAATCGCTGCGACGCAAAGTGTAGAACTGGTCGAGCGAGAACGTTGAGCTTGGTGAGCCGTTCTGCGCAACGAGCGCCGTCTTGATGACGTCAGCGGTCTGGATCGCGAGAACGATCGTGCAGATGCGCGTGCTCGACGTGTCACGCGGGAACTATAATCGTGAGTCTTGCTCGAATCCCTCCTGGCTGACATCCGCTTTGCGTTGCGGTGGTTGCGACGGAGCCCGGCGTTTACGCTGGTCGCGGTCGCGTCGCTCGCGATCGGCATCGGCTTCAACACCGCGCTCTTCGCCGTTGCCGATGCGCTGCTCTTCAAGCCGCTGCCGGTCGCGGCGCCGGAGCGCCTCGTCGACGTGTTCACCGAGGTGTCGACGGGCACCCAGCAGTTCGGCACCTCGTCGTATCCCGACTATCTCGATCTGAAAAAGGACAACGACGTCTTCGAGGATCTCGTCGGCTATTCGCCGATGTTCGGCGCGATGAACCTCGAGACGAGCTCGCGGCTCGCCATGGGCGAGATCGTGACGGGCAACTACTTCCGTGTGCTCGGCGTCGGCGCCGCATCGGGCCGCACGATTCTTCCCGAAGACGATGTGCCCGGCGCGCCGCGGGTCGCGATGGTGTCCGATGGGTACTGGAAGCGCGAGCTCGGCGGCTCGCCGAATCTCGAGGGACGCACGCTGCGCATCCGCGGGACGCCGTACACGATCGTCGGCGTCGCGCCCGCGAGCTTCACCGGGATGGTGCCGATCCTGGCGCCTGAGATGTGGATTCCCGTGTCCGCCTCGCTCGAGGTCGAACCGGTCGGCCTGCACGACGTGATTCCATCGCCGACCGGCGCCACGCGGCTCGAGCGCCGCGGCGACCGGTGGATGTTCATCCGCGGGCGGCTCAAGCCAGGTAAGACGATAAACGAGGCGCGCGCGAATCTCGAGCTCCTCATCTCCCGCCTCGGCGAGGCGTACCCGGCGACGAACCGCGGACGCCACGTCGCGTTGAAGGCGACGAGCGACGTGCACGTCCATCCCGCCGCGGATCCCACCGTCATCCCGATCGCCGCCGGTCTGATGTTCGTCGTCGGCCTCGTGCTGCTGATTGCGTGCGCGAACGTCGCGAGCATGCTGCTGGCGCGCGCGTCGGGCCGGCAGAAGGAAATCGGCGTCCGGCTCGCGCTCGGCGCCAGCCGCGCGCGGCTCGTCCGTCAGCTCGTCACGGAATCGATCGTCATGGCGCTCATCGGCGCCGTGGCCGGAACGCTGCTCGCGTGGTGGGCGACCTCCGCCCTGGCCGCCATCCAGTTGCCGATCGCGATTCCGCTCACGTTCGCGCTGCGCATCGACGGCCGCGTGCTGCTCTTCACGCTCGCGGCGACGCTCGTCGCGGGTCTGGTGGCGGGCCTCGCGCCCGCGCTCCAGGCGTCGAAGCCGAGTCTCGTCGCCGACCTGCGAGGCGAACAGGCGGGATCGCGCCTGGGCCGCAGGCGCTGGACGCTGCGCGACGGTCTGGTCGCCGGCCAGATGGCGGTGACCGCGATGCTGCTCGTCGTCGCGGCGCTGCTGACGCGCAGCCTGATGGCGGCGCAGCGGACCGACCCGGGCTTTCCGGTCGATCGCATTGCCGTGATCTCGACCGACACGGGGATGCTTCGGTATTCCGAGGAGCGCAGCCGGCAGTTCTACGAAGAGGCGCAGGCGCGCGTGCGCGCGATTCCCGGCGTCGAATCGGTGGCGCTCGCCACGCGCGTTCCGTTTTCCTTGAATTACAACCGGTGGGAGATCTGGGTGCCCGAGCGGCACCAGCCCGGCGCTCACGGCGAGACCGTCGAAGTCACGACGGTGTCGCCGGAGTATTTCAAGACGATTGGCGTGCCCCTCGTCGAGGGCCGCGCCTTCACGAACGACGATCGTCCCGACACGCCGCGCGTCGCGGTGGTCAACGAGGCGATGGCGCACCGGTTCTGGCCCGGCGAGCGCGCCGTGGGCAAGACGATCCGCTCGCGCGGCTCCGACGGTCCGGTGTTCGAGATCGTCGGCGTGTCCGCCAATCACAAAGTGCTGACGGTCACCGAGCCGCCGACGCCGCTCCTGCACGTGGCGCGTCTCCAGCGGCCGAACGCCTACAGCGCGATCCTCGCGCGAACCCGGGGCAACGCGTCGGCGCTGCTGCGCGACATGCGCCGCGAGCTGCTGGCGCTCGAACCACATCTCGTCTTCATCGAGAACCAGACGATGGAGGCGCAGGCGGAGACGACGTTGTTTCCGGTGCGCGCGAGCGCGTGGCTGGTGAGCGGCGTCGGTCTCGTCGCGATGCTGCTCGCCGCCGTCGGTCTCTACGGCGTCATCGCGTACTCGGTGGCGCGCCGCACGCGCGAAATCGGCATCCGCATGGCGCTCGGCGCGCAGCCGCTGTCGGTCCTGCGCCTCGTCATGCAGCAGGGGCTGCTCGTCGCGACCGCCGGTCTCCTCGTCGGATGCCTCCTGGCGGCGATCGGCGTCCGCGCGATCGCCGGCGCGCTGTACGGCGTCACCGCGTCCGATCCCACGTCGTGGATCGTGGCAGCGGCCGTGCTGCTCGGCGTCTCGACGCTCGCCAATCTCATCCCCGCCTGGCGCGCCGCGCGCGTCGATCCGTCAGTAGCGCTGCGAATCGAGTAGGGCCCGACCCGCGTGTCGGCCCCGCCAGCCATCCAAGTGCTGTCGCGATTTGAGATGGTCTGCCTCATGCAAACCCGATCGGAGTCGTGCGCAAGAGACTCCGATTGGAACATTTTGATTACTCGTCGCCAGGCGCCTATTTCGTCACGATTGCCGCGCAAAATCGGCGGCCTCTCTTCGGGAGATTGAACGAGACGGCCAGCATCGATCTCAACGAGGTGGGCAAAATGATCAACGCGTGGTGGATGAAGCTGCCGCAAAAATTTCCACCTGTCACGCTCGATACTCACATCGTGATGCCCGATCATCTCCATGGGTTGGTCCTCCTTCTGTGCGACGACGAGAGTGGGTCGGCCGCGCCGGTGTCGCTGTCGCAGGTGATGCAATGGTTCAAGACGATGACCACGGCGGAATATTTTCGGCACGTCCGTCACGACGAATGGCCGATGGTTCATCAGAGACTTTGGCAGCGGAGCTTTTTCGATCACGTGGTCAGAACCGAGCGCGAGCTGGAGGAGATCCGCAAGTACCTCGAAGAGAATCCCGGCGAATTGTGGGAACGCTTCGCGGGGCGGACACACGGGTCCGCCCCTACATCCTGAAACACATCGGTCCGCCCCTACACGCTGAGCACAGCTTCGAGCGGCCGTGACAGGCGAACATCGCACCGGCCGTGTTCGTCTATCCTCTTCATGCAGAACGACCTTCGTGTGGGGTTGCGGCTGCTCTGGAAGGACAAGGCGTTCACGACGACGGCTGCGCTGACGCTCGCGCTGTGCATCGGCGCGAATACGGCGCTCTTTTCGGTCGTGCACAACGTGCTGCTGAGGCCGCTGAACGTTCCCGAATCGGATCGCATCGTCCTCATGGGCAACGCGTATCCAGGCGCTGGCGCGGCCATCGGCGGCTCATCGGGCGTGCCGGACTACTACGACCGCCTGCGCGAGACGACGGTGTACGAAGAGCAGGCGATGTACAACGGCCGCAATCAGAGCGTCGATCAGAACGGCACGCCGACGCGCGTCCGAGTCACCAACGTGACGCCGTCGTTCTTCCGCCTGCTTCGGATTGCGCCGGCGCTCGGCCGCACGTTCACCGACGAGGACGGCGTGGTCGGACAGGACAAGAAGGTGGTCCTCAGCGACGCGCTGTGGCAGTCGCAGTTCGGCGGCGATCCCGGCGCGATCGGCAAGGACATCCGCCTCGACGGCGTGCCGTTCACCGTCGTCGGCGTCATGCCGAAAGGCTTTTACTTCCTCAACCAGAACGTCATGCTCTGGCGGCCGATCGCGTTCACACCCGAGCAGAAGTCGGACGCGCAGCGCCACAGCAACAACTGGCAGCACATCGCGCGCCTCGAGCCGGGCGCCACCGTGCAGCAGGCGCAGCAGCAGATCGACGCGCTGAACAAGGCGAACCTCGATCGCTTTCCGCAATACAAAGAGCTCCTCATCAACGCCGGCTTTCATACGACGGTCACGCCACTGCAGGAAACGCTGGTGCGCGACATCAAGAAGACGCTGTATCTGATGTGGGGCGGCGCGCTGTTCGTGCTGCTCATCGGCTGCGTGAACGTCGCGAATCTCGTCCTCGTCCGATCGCGCGCACGGATCAAGGAGCTCGCGACGCGCCTTGCGCTCGGCGCGGGCCGATGGCGCGTCGGCCGCCAGCTCGTCGTCGAGAGCGTGCTGCTGACGATGGTTTCCGCGGCCATCGGCCTGCTCGTCGGCTACGTGACGCTGCGGCTGCTCGGTACGATCAACATTCAGGATCTGCCGCGCGGCGAGGAAATCCGGCTCGATAACGTCGTCATCGCCTATACGCTCGCCATCGCCGCGGCGATCGGCTTCGTCCTCGGGCTCATTCCGGTGGCGAACGTCCTGCCCGCGAATCTGACGACGGTGCTCCGCGAAGAAGGCCGGAGCGGCACGAGCGGCCGCGGCGCGCGCACGCTGCGGCGCACGCTCGTCGTCGCGCAGGTCGCCTTCGCCTTCGTCCTGCTGATCGGCGCCGGGCTGCTGTTCGCGAGCTTCCGTCAGGTGCTTGCGGTCGATCCGGGCTTCACGTCGGACGGCGTCCTCACCGCGTCGATTGGCCTGCCGCGCGCGCGCTACGACACTGATGCGAAGCTCGTCAGCTTCACAAACGAAGCGTTGCGCAGCCTGCGCGCGCTGCCCGGCGTCACCGCGGCCGGCGCGACGGACACGATTCCGTTCGGCGGCAACAACAGCGACAGCGTGATCCTCGCCGAGGGCTACCAGATGAAGCCGGGGGAGTCGGTGATTTCGCCGAACGCCGTCGACGTGACGCCCGGCTACTTCGAGGCGATGAAGGCGAGGCTCGCGGCCGGCCGGTTCATCGACGATCGTGATGGTGCGTCGGCGCCGAAAGTCATCATGGTCGACGAGACGCTCGCGAAGCGCTTCTGGCCCGGTCAGAATCCGATCGGCCGCCGCATGTACAAGCCGACCGACATCAACAACCTCCTCACCATCACCCCCCAGACGGTGTTCTTCACCGTGATCGGCGTCGTGCACGATCTGAAGCTGCACGATCTCACCGAGGCGAAGACCTCCGTCGGCGCGTACTTCTTTCCGATGGATCAAGACGTGTCGGCGGGGATGACGTTCGCGATCAGGACGGCGGGCGATCCCACGGCGCTCTCGGGCAGCGTGCGCAGCGTCCTTTCGCAGCTCGATCGCGAGCTGCCGGTCTTCGATCTGCAGACGCTCGAGGATCGGATGGAGAAGTCGCTGATCAGCCGCCGATCGCCGGTGCTCCTGTCGCTCAGCTTCGGCGTCGTCGCACTGTTCCTGTCGGCGATTGGCATCTATGGCGTGCTCGCATATCTCGTCACGCAGCGCCGGAAGGAAATCGGGATTCGCATCGCGCTGGGGAGCAGTTCGCGGGGCATCTTCGAGCTCGTGCTGCGCGAGGGGCTGATTCTGATTGGCGGCGGCTTCCTCGTCGGCGCGCTCGGCGCGGTCGCGTTGCGCAAGAGCCTCGAGACCCAGTTGTTCGGCGTCAGCGCCGGCGATCCGCTCGTGGTCGCGACGGTCACCCTGGTGCTCGCGTCGGTCGCCATCCTCGCGTGCGCGCTCCCGGCCCGCCGCGCGACGCGAATCGATCCCATCATCGCGCTGGCGGAATAGAAACCACGAAACACTACGACATCAAACGCAGAACTCGCAGAAACCGCTGAGGGGATTGGCTCTGCGGGTTCGGCGGGCTCTGCGTTGATCGTTTTTTGTTTCGTGCTTTCGTGTTTTCATGGTTGCATTTCCCTCGGATAAGATTCCGCGCATACCGAAAGCCGATGCATTCCCCGAGACGTTCGCCACCCTCCGCGCCATGCTCGACAAGCACGCCGGCAAGCTCGTCGTGCAGGTCGACAAGCCCGGCGACTACCAACTCTGCTCGGCCAGCAAGAGCGATCGCATCGGGCGGCCGTTGTTCGTCGCGGCCGTGCAGACGAAGAAGAACTACGTCAGCCTGCACCTGATGCCGGTCTACGCGTGCCCCGATCTCGTGAAGGAGCTGTCGCCGTCGTTGAAGAAGCGCATGCAGGGCAAGTCGTGCTTCAACTTCACGACGGTCGATCCGGCGCACGTGAAGGAGCTCTCCGCGCTGACGAAGAAAGGCTTCGCGCGGATGAAGAACGTCAAGCTGCCGTGGGCGCCGTAGGGACCGAGCGCGTGGCTGCGCACCTGCTCGCCGATCTGCCGCCTGTACCTGACATCCCGCGCTGGCTCGAAACGCGCGCGATGCTGCGCTCGCCGCATGTCACGGTGACGGGCGGACAGGACGGTGGAAAAGTCGGATGGGTCGTGCGCCTGGTCCACGGCGCGATCTCGGCCCTCGCCGTCGTCGGCTGCCCGC
>DASYQZ010000086.1:0-25336 GCA_036004865.1 Vicinamibacterales bacterium | reverse complement strand
GGCAACCTGAACGCGAAGTACGACGTGCTCGTGTTCGTCGACGGCGCGATCCCCGAACGCGATGTCCAGGCAGGCGGCGGCGGAGGATTCGGCGGTCAGCCCGCGGCCGACAGCATCCCGGCCGAGTTCCGCGACTGGCTCGGTCGCGTCACGGTCGCGAAGACGGTGCCGGAGCTCAAGAGGTTCGTGGAGAACGGCGGCACGGTGCTGACGATCGGATCATCCACATCGTTTGGCCATCACCTCGGCCTGCCGATCCGCGACGCGCTGGTCGAGACGATCAACGGCGTCTCGCGCTCGCTGCCGCGCGAGAAGTACTACGTCCCCGGATCGATCCTCGAGGCGCGCATCGACAACACGCATCCGCTGGCGTACGGCATGGAGCCGCGCGCGATGGTGTTCTGCGACGAGAGCCCGGCGTTCCGGCTGCAGCCGGAGGCGGCGATGCAAGGCGTCAGGCCGATCGCGTGGTACGACAGCCCGAAGCCGCTGCGCAGCGGTTGGGCGTGGGGCCAGCAGTACCTCGATCAGGCGGTGTCGATCGTCGAAGCGTCGGTCGGCAAGGGCCACGTCGTGCTGTTTGGCAACGAGGTCCTCTGGCGCGCGCAGCCGCACGGCACGTTCAAGATGTTCTTCAACGGTATCTACTACGGCAGCGCGACGTCGACCGCCGCGCCGTCGAGAACGACCGAAGCGCAGCAGTAAGACGAGAAGGGGCGGAGTGTGCGGTGTGCGCTTGCGGTCGTGAGCGCATGCGCACGCACACTCCGGCCTGCCCCTGACGCAGGTTGTAATTCGGACCGACAAGAACGTCACTCTGCTCGGTCCTGCGCTTGCTACACAAACCTCACATGCCTTCTTCGGATTGTCCGGTCCAACGGCTGTGGTCCGCCGGCGGGACCGAGTGCGTGCTCATCGAGCGCGAGTACGCGCCGCGCTACGAAATCTGCGTCCGTCGCGGTGATGACGTGATTCGGCAGGACCGCTTGTATGCGCTCGCGAGCGCGCAGATGCTGGCCGAGACATGGCGGACGACAACTGTCGCGAATACCCGTCGCGACCAGGCGGGCCGCCTCTCGTAGCGCAGCCCATCGCGCGAAACGACACGGCTACCGAAGATCGACGCGCCAGGCGCCGCGGCCGTGCGTGAACGCGAACAGACGCGTGCGTTCCGCCGAGTCGCGGACGAGCGCGAGCCACTCGGTGACGGCCGGTCCGAAGCCGGTTTCTTCCACCATCCAGCTCGATCCTGCATCGAGCGACACGAACACGCCGAGATCGGTGCCGAGGTACAGCCGCGACGGATTGTCCGGATCGACGACGAGGCAATGGACGGGGATGTCCGGCAATCCGCGCGCGCCCGCGCCGTCGGTGGCGCTCCACGCGGCGCCCCCGTTCGTGCTGCGGTAGACGTGGGCGCCGCCGAAGTTCCCGTACGTGGCGTAGACGATTGACGGGTTGCGCGGGTCGAAGGCAACCGACGTGATCCAGCCGTCGCGAGGACGCGTGACGTCCCACGCGGTCGCCGACGTCGCGGCGAGCGCGGCTCGCGACGAAACGATGTCCCCCTTGCTGGTGCCGGCGATGACGCGGGTGGGATCGCCCGGCGCGACAGCGATGGCGCTGACGAGCCCGCCGTCCGGCATCACGGTGCTCACCTTCGTCCAGAGAGCGGCGGCATTCGACGAACGATACAGGTACGCGCCTCCGAGCCACAGGCGATTGGGATCCGCCGGATCCATCACGAACGGCGTGATGAATAGATAGTTGGCCTGTGGGCCGACGCCGCTGGAGCGCGCAGGATCCAGTCCGGCGGTCGCGCTCGTGAACCGGATGCCGCCGTCGATCGAGCGCACGACGTTCGCCCACTGTGTTTCGCCGTACATCAGTTGAGGGTTCGTCGGATGAATCGCGACGTAGCCGCCGTCGCCGCCGATGATCGCGCGCCACCCGTCGGGTCCGGCGCCGTCGCTGCCGACGAGGGTCGAGTTGTCCTGTGCGCCCCCGAAGTAACGCTCGCCGTCGGGATACGGCAGGCCGTGATAGAACTGCGTCACGCCGTAACCACGATTCAGCGACTCCCATTTCACCTCGATGCTGGTGGCCGCCGTGCAGGTGGCGCGCGATCCGGTCGAGACGCGCGCGCGCGCGTTCGCCGTTCGCGCGAGGCCGCCGTCGTTGCCGATGACGACGATTTGATTGCCCTGGCCGTCGTACTCGGGATGAAACGTGATGGCGTGCTGATCGACGTGCGGGCTGTCGGCCACGCCCGGCGCGCCGGTCTGGTACGCCGCGATGCCCCACGTCCGCCCGCCATCGTCGGACCGAAACCACTGGACGCCTGCGGCCCACACGCGTTCGGGGTCGCGCGGGTCGACGGCGATCACGTTGTTGTACCAGCCCATGGTGGCGTAGCTGTTGCGGCCGGGCGGAGCGCCGCACTCTTCGACCATCGCGGGTCCGGCGTTGGTCAAGAGCAGCGTGTTCAGCTTCGACGGATCGGTGTTGGTGATGCGCGGCTGCCACGACCCGGCGACGCCGCCGCGATCCGAGCGGTACACGGCAAGCAATCCCTGCTCGTAGTTCCCGCCCGGTCCCGGATCGTTGCTCGCGGCGAGCGCATACATCGTGTCGGGCCGCGACGGCGAGATCGCGACCGACGTGCGGCCCATGTTCGCTTCACGCAAGACCTCTTCGGGATTCGACGCGCTGCTCGCGCGCGCGAAGCGATAGACGGTCGCCTGCTCGTAGCTGCCGCACGAGGCGAAGAGCGCATCGTCTGGCTGATCGGGACGCATCGCAAGGTCGAGGCAGCCGGCACGCACGTTGGTCGAGAGGAGCTGCGACCAGGTCTGTCCCGCGTCGAGCGATCGCCAGACACCGGTGCGCGTCGCGGCGTAGAGCCGGCGCGCGTCGCCGACGCCGAGCTCGATGTCGTTCACCCAGAGAAAGTCGTCGCTCGTCGTGGACGCGAGGCGCTGCCACGTCGATCCGCCGTCGCGCGTGACGAAAATGCCGCTGCCGCGAAGCGGGAGGCCGGTGCCGCGAATCTCTTCGCGCATGTAGCCTTCGCCGGTGCCGGCGTACATCACATCCGGCTGTCGCGGATCGATCGCGAGCGTGTTGACGGCGAGGTTCGCAAGGCCGTCGCCAATCGGCCGCCACGATCCGCCATCGTCTTCGCTCTTCCAGATGCCGCCGGAAACGCCGGCCGCAAAGAGGGTCGTGTGCTTCGTCGGGTGATAGCGGATGACGCGCGTGCGCCCGCCGATGTTGCCCGGTCCGAGCGGCGTCCACGCGTCGAGCACCGCGGTCGGCGAGACTCTTCCAGCCGCCGCGATCGTGCGACCGCGCGCCGTCCAGACACTCGTGGGCGCGTAAGCCGCCGGCAGCGTGCGGCCGATTCGCGACGCGAAGCGCGGCAGCCGATCGCGCTGAGCCGCCGCACGGTCGTAGATGGTCGAGAGCGCCACGCCGTCGTGCACCGGCGCCCGCCGCGCCAGCGCGTAGGCACCCGCGGCATCCGGCGCGTCGAACCGTGCGGTCCCCGGCGCCGGCTGACGGCGCAGAGCGATCGTCAGTCCGATCGCGGCGACAGCCACAGTCGTGCAGACGGTCGCCCACGAACCCGGCCTGCGAGCGAGCATGACCGAGAATTCTGACACAGAGGGTTTGGATCTTTTTCGTGCCTTCGTGTTTTCGTGGTTGCGTTTCGTGATCGCGATTGCAGCGTGACCGTGAACATCCTACGAAGTGCTGGCAGCCGGTCTCGGCCGGTACGGCGTGAGCAGCCCGAGACGTGCGGCGCCGGCGGCGGCTTGATCCTCGTAGTCGGCGACGACCTTCTTGTACATCCTGATCGCCTCGGCGCGGCGGCCGCCGACGTCGTAGGTCCACCCGAGATTCAGCGTCGCCGCGGCCTTGAGCCAGCGCGGAATTTTCGCGCCGCTCGCGACGATCGGTTCGAGTCCGCGTGCCGCGGCGTCATAGCTGCCGCGCTGGAACTCGCGATATGCGAGCCGGTACCGCCCCTGCGCCAGGTTCTCCGGCTCGCGCGCGTGAAGCGCCTCGAAGTGTTTGAAGCCCCCCTCGCGGTCGCCGTTGTAAATGCGCACATACCCGGCGGCGACCGGATCGGCCGGCGCAGACTGCGCCGCGGCGGCAGTGCGAGCGCCGCACGCAGTACGCAGGCCGACGACTGCGAAGCGAATCGTGGGTTTCAGAGCCATGGCGGAAAACCTGCGCGGCGGGGCTGGCGAGCGCTTGGACGGGATTGTGCCGGCGAACGTTCACCTATAATGACGGCCCATGACGCTCAATCGAACGATTCTCACCATCGCGATCGCCTCGCTGCTCGGCGTCGGGATCGGCGCGCAGCGCGGACGCGGTGGCGCACCGTCGGCGCCGACCGCGCCGACGCCGCCGGGACCGCCGCACGTCGAGCAGTTGAAGCGTGAGGCGGCGGCCGACATCGAGACGATGCGCGTGATGACGCAGCAGATGGTGGACCAGGTCTTCAGCTACGGCGAACTCGGATTTCAGGAGCTCGAGACCTCGCGCTATCTGACCGACATTCTGCAGAAGAACGGCTTCAAGATCGAGCGCGCGTATGCCGGCATCCCGACGGCGTGGGTCGCGACCTGGGGATCGGGCAAGCCGGTCATCGCCATCGGCTCCGACATCGATTGCATCCCGCAGGCCTCGCAGAAGCCGGGCGTCGCGTATCACGATCCGATCATCGAGGGCGCGCCCGGACACGGCGAGGGGCACAACTCCGGTGTCCCACTGAACATCACCGCCGTGCTCGCCGTGAAGAAGATCATGGAGCGCGAGCGCCTGCCGGGCACGCTCAAGATCTGGCCGGGCGTCGCCGAGGAGCTCGTGGGGACGAAGGCGTATTTCATCCGCGCCGGCCTGTTCCGCGACGTCGACGTCTCGCTGTTCGCGCACGTCGGCAACAACCTCGGCGTGAGCTGGGGCGGCGGCTTCGGCACCGGTCTGGTCTCGGTGGAGTACACGTTCAGAGGCGAGAGCGCACACGCCGCCAGTCAGCCGTGGCGCGGCCGCTCCGCGCTCGACGCCGTGGAGCTGATGGACGTCGCGTGGAATTTCCGCCGCGAGCATCTGCGGCTGCAGCACCGGTCGCACAGCGTCATCCTCAACGGCGGCGATCAACCGAACGTCGTCCCGCAGAATGCGGGCGTGTGGTACTACTTCCGCGAGACCGACTACCCGCACATCAAAGAGCTGCGCGCGATCGGCGACACGATCGCGAAGGCGGCGGCGATGATGACCAACACCGAGGTCAGCTCGCGCATCCTCGGGTCCGCCTGGCCGCAGCACATGAACAAGACCGTCGCCGAGACGATGTACGCCAACATCCAGACAATCGGTCTGCCGACGTGGGATGACGCGGACCAGACGCTGGCGAAAGGACTCCAGAGGGAATTGAAGCAGCCGCAGACCGGACTCGCCATGCAGATTGGTCCGCTGCGCGGCGGGCTCGATCCCGAGCAGAACATGGGCGGACCGTCGGATGACATCGGCGACGTGTCGTGGAACCTGCCGACGGCAACACTGAGCTACCCCGCGAACATTCCGGGCACGCCGGGCCACAACTGGGCCAACGCCATCGCGATGGCGACGCCGATCGCGCACAAGGGCGTCACCGCCGGCGCAAAGGTGCAGGCGATGACGATCATCGACCTGCTCATGCGGCCCGAGCTGGTGCAGCAGGCGTGGGACTATTTCCGGAACGTGCAGACCAAGGATCAGAAGTACGAGCCGTTCATCACCCCGAGCGATCAGCCGGCGGTGTGGATGAACGAGAAAATCCTGCAGCAGTACCGGCCGGAGATGAAGAAGTATTACTACGATCCGACGAAGTACAAGACCTACCTCGATCAGCTCGGGATCAAGTACCCCACGGTCAGGTAGGGCGGGTGGGTCGGATAGGTCGGGTGGGTCGGATGCGTATTACAGCGCCAAGCGGAACGGTCCTAGTCGCAACCCCACGAAGTTACGCTGACACGCGTCGCACGTGTAGCGGCGGCGGCGTCGCTGGCGGCTGACGGATCGGCTGCCGCACCGCGGGCAGACGCGGGCGAACGACAGGTGGCAGACGCCGAGATCTCCACCCAGGCGCTCGCGGCCTTTGCCGCAGACGCTCTCGAGAAGTTCCTGCACCTCGCTCGCCGGTTCGACGAACACGAGCGCGATCCCGAACTGCTTCCGCACTGCGCCGTCGGCGACCGTCACCGCCGCACGTTCGAGCCGCACGACGCGGCCCGTGAGCTGCACAGGCACGTCGTTCAATTCCAGCGTCAGCGGCCAATCGCTGCCCGGTCGTAGTTGGCGTCCCGCGCGAACGAGCGCGCCGGTCCGGCTGACGTTCACGACGTGCGCCGCCATGTCGGCGAGTTGCACACGGACACCCGAGAGAGAGACACGCCGCGCGCGCGAGCGATACGCCATCAGCTGCAAGGTTGTTCGTGAGAGAGACTTCAATGTACACCAGACATCGCGACGGTGATCGTCGAAAACGAAAATTAATTTGGGATCAGCGCGGGCGTCGGAATGAAAGTGTAAAGGTGACGACCGACGATCTCCTGAATCACGACGTCGGGACGTTCTTGCTGTATCACATCGGCATCGAAGTCGTTCTGCCACAGATACACGGCGCGGCTGAAATGCTCCGAGAGAAACGGTACGAGACGCGAGACGAACGAGTCGCGGAAGATCACAGCGCGCGGCAGTGAAGATCCTGGAATTTCTGTAACCAGCCGGCCCTTTCGTGCCATCGCATCGGCACCGGGCGGTTCGACAACGCGCGCGCGACGCGGACGCTTCGGCACGAGCGCGATCGACGCGAGCATCAGCCACGTGAAGCCGCCACCGCCTTTCGCGTAGACGGCGACGCTCGCGATCAGCAGCAGAAGATTGCCGTACGACCCGTGCTCGCGCGAGAAGGTCGCGAAATACAGCGCGAGCAGAACCGGAAGGAAGAGAAAGAGAGGTGTCGGCTCAGTGAACAGCAACGGTGAAGATGAGGATGTGTTGGCGCGGCAGAGACTCGTCGACTTTGGAGAGCGTGAAGCCTTCCGCTTCCAGCTCCATCTTCGCTTCCGCGACCGTCATCTTGTGCTCGAGGCGGATCGGAATCGACGGATCTTCTTTGCGGTACTCGAGCAGCACGAGCCGTCCGCCCGGCTTGAGCGCCTGACGCAGCGCGCGCAGCATCGCCTGCGGCTGCGAGAGCTCGTGGTAGACGTCGACCATCAGCTCGAGATCCACCGACGCGGGCGGCAGCTTCGGATCGTCCACCGTGCCCTGCACCAGCGTGACGTTCGTGATCTTCTCTTTCTCCAGCCGGCGTCGGAGCATCTCCAGCATCTGCGGCTGGAGATCGTTCGCGTACACGGTACCGGTCGGCCCCACCCGTTTTGCGAGGCGCACGGTCATGTAACCCGAGCCTGCGCCGACGTCCGCGACCGACGCACCCTTCGGGATCTTCAGCGCGTCGAGCGCGATGTCCGGTTCCTCTTCGTCCACGCGTTCGTTTCGCTCCAGCCAGTCGGCGCCCTGCCAGCCCATCACCGGCGCGAACCGCCGGCCGCTGACCGGATGGGTACCGGTCTGCGCCGCGAGCACAGCCACGAACGCCAGCGCGATCAGCGCGGTCAACTTCACGTGTCGCATGCGAATAGAATAGCAACAAGCGGTGCAAAAAATGACCACGGACACCACGCCGACCACTCTGACCCCGTCGCGCTTGTGGAAGAAGATGTCGCCCGAACAGCGGCAGCGCGCCGCGCACGCGTTCTGGGAGGACCAAGACGCGGTCGACGATCAGGTGCAGGCGGCGCTGCTCATCGCCCAGCAGAAAAAATTCCGGCCGAAAACCGTCATCGGGCTCGATGTGGATCGCAAGGCGCGGCACCTCGCGAGCCTCGCCACGCTGCCCGACGGCATCGCCGGCCGGGCGCTCATCGTCTATCACCTGGCCGAGCAGCGGCCGATGATGGGCGCGTTCCTCGACGCGCTCGGCATCACGCACGAGAACGGACTGATTCAGCAGGAAGACGTCAAGCCCGATGCGTCGAAGATCCCCGCGGCGGCCGCCGAAATCGAGAAAACCTTTCCCGCCGACGACGTGCGGCTCTATCTGAACACGCTGCTGTGTCAGGATCCGGAAACCTGGGGCGCCATTCGTGACCTCAATCCGCAATACACAACGGGAACAGCACCTCAAACGTAGTTCCTTCGTTCGGCGCCGTCGCGAACGTCACCGCGCCGCCGTTCTCCTTGGCAATCCCGTAGATGATCGACAGGCCGAGGCCCGTGCCTTTCGACGGCCCCTTCGTCGTGAAGAACGGCTCGAACACGTGCGGCTGCAGCTCGGGATCGATGCCGGCGCCCGTGTCGCGGACGGCGATGCGCGCGTACTTGCCGGCGGGAATCCCCGAATAGCGCAGCACCGCCCGTTCGTCGAGCGTGACCGACTCGATGGTGATGTCGATGGTCCCGCCGTCCTGCATCGCGTCGCGCGCGTTGACGACGAGGTTCATCAGCACTTGCTCGAGCTGACCCGGTTCCATCTGCACGCGCGTCGGCGTCGCGCTCGGGTGCAGGTGAATGACGATGCTGTCGCCGGCCATGCGCTGCAGCATGCCGCCCACCTGCTCGACGACGACGTTCACGTCCATCAGCTCGGGCTGCAGCACCTGGCGGCGGCTGAACGCCAGCAGCTGGCGCGTGAGCGCCGCGCCGCGCTCCGCCGCTTTGCGGATTTCCTCGGCCTCTTCGCGCGCCGCATCGCCGGGCTGCAGCGTCTCGGCCAGCAGATCGGCCGAGCCGATGATGGCGGCGAGCACGTTGTTGAAATCGTGCGCGACGCCGCGGGCGAGACGGCCGACCGCCTCCATCTTCTGGGCCTGACGGAGCTGTTCCTCGAGGGCGCGTCTCTCGGTGATGTCCTCGGCGATGCCCTCGAACCCGCCGACGCCCTGCTCGACGTCCACCATGCGCGCGGTGAGGTGCACGAGAATCACCGTGCCGTCCTTGCGTTTCCACGCGACCTCGGCTTCGCCGGTCAGCTGGCCGGCGAACCGCTCGATGAGCCCGACGCGATCCGCCGGCGTGCGGTACAGATCGCGCATGTTGTGCGACGTCAGATCCTGCACCGAGTCGTAGCCGAGCATCCGCACGAGCGCCGGATTGGCGTTGAGGATCTCGCCCTGAAACGTCGACCGGTAAATGCCGTAGGCGGCGCCCTGAATCAGCGACCGGTAGCGCGCCTCCGATTTTCGCAGCCGTTCCTCCGTGAACTTCTGCCGCGTGATGTCGCGCGCGATCGCGTGGACCGCCACGATCGTCTCGCCCTCGTACACGAGCTGCACGTGCTGGCCGACCCAGATGACCGCGCCGTCCTTGGTCACCGACGGAAACTCGAAGTAGGTGTTCGCAATGTGCTCGACGATCTGCCGCGTGTAGAGCTCCGCGGCCGCGTCGCGGTAGTCGGCCCGGATCAGCGTCATGAAGTGACGGCCGAGCAGCTCCTCCTCGGAGTACTTCATCACGCGCTCCGCCGCCGGATTCACGTACGTGAACCGGCCCGCGGGATCGCAGTAATAGATGAGATCTTGCGCGTGCTCGACGATGCGCCGGAGACGCGTTTCGCTGTCGCGCAGCGCCTGCTCGGCGCGGCGCCGCTCGGTCACGTCGCGATAGTTGACGACGATGCCCGAGATGGCGGGATCGTCGAGCCGATTCACCGCGATCCCCGCGATCTGGCGATACTCGCCGTCCTTGTGCCTCACGCGGTACTCGACTTCGATTGGGACACCGGCCTGGCCCAGCAGATCGGCAAACGCCGCGCGCATTCGCGGCAGATCGTCGGGATGGACCAGCTCGAAGCCGCTGTGGCCGACCCGTTCCTCGACCGAGTAGCCGAGCACCCGCGCCGATGTCTGACTCGCGAACCGGATCGTGCCGTCAGCGTTCAGCAGGATGACGGCTTCACCGCTGTTCTCGATCAGCGCCTGGGAAAGGACATCCATGCGGCTACAGAGGATAGGGCAGCGTCATGCCGAGAACGGTGACCAGGATCAGGACGACGGGCGTCAGCGCGAGAAAGACCACGATCGTGTATCCCATGACATCGCGCGCGCCGAGACGGAACAACCCGAGGATGGGCAGCATCCAGAACGGCTGAACCAGGTTTGCGAGCGCCTCTCCAAGATCGTATGCCGAGACGACCCAGCCCAGATGCGTCTTCAGCGTATGGGCCGCTTCCATTACATACGGCGCCTCGATGACCCACTTCGACCCGCCCGACGGGACGAACATGCCGAGCGCGGCCGAATAGATCGCCACCAGCGCCGGAAACGTTGTCGCCGTCGAGATGCGCACGAACACGCCGGCAATGCGCTCGTTGAGGTGGGTCGCCGTGATGATGCCCGCGATGCCCGCATAGAACGGGAACTGCAGGATGACGCCCCACACCGCCGGTGTCGCTTCCTGAACCGCACGCATCAGTCTCGCGGGCGTGTGGTGGAGGAGGATGCCCGTCAGCAGAAACGACAGGTTGACGATGTTCAGATTGATCGCGTTCAGCGGCTCGGCGGCCTGTCCGAAGTAACGGACGAGGTACACGACGCCGAGGACGACCACAAACCACGAGAGCAGCGGCGAATGTTCGAGCCACGCGCCGGGTGTCGACGTCGCGAGTTCTGAGTTCTCAGTTCGAAGTTCTGAGTTCTCGGAGAGATCGATCCCGAGATCGCGCGCGGTTCGTCCGGCGCCGCGCGGCGGCGTCGCGAGCCACATCACCGTCGTCACGACGACGACCTCGACGAGGACCGAGACGATCGACTGCCAGAGAAAGATGGTGTGGCGGAACGGGATGATGCCGCCCGGCACGACGCCGCCGTGCGCGACGATGTCGCGGATCTGCGGCTGCAGCGCGCCGGGCGTCGCCATCTGCAGCGCGGCGGATCCGCTGAGACCCTGCGCCCAGATGCTGCCGATGCCGAGAAAGCTGGCGGCCGCCAGCGCGCGATAGTCGACGCCGTCGACGCGGCGCGCGACTTCACGCGCGAGCACCGCGCTGAACACGAGACTGAAGCCCCAGTTGAGCCACGAGCTCGCGAGCGCGAAGAAGGTGACGAGCGCGACGGCGCCGCGCGGCGTGCGCGGCCAGCCGGCGACCGTGCGGATGAGGGCGCCCATCGGCCGCGACGTCGCCAGCACGTGACCGGTGATGATCACGAGCGCCATCTGCAGGGTGAACGGGATGAGATCCCAGAAGCCGCGGCCCCACGCGTCGACGACCTCCACCACGGTCGACGGCGTGGCGGCGAGCGCGGCGGCGAAGACGAGGACCGTCCCGGCGAGCGCGAAGATGAAGGCGTCGGGCACCCAGCGCTCGGTCCACGCCGTCAGCGCGAGCGCGAACCGTGCAATTGGTCCGGCCTTCGCTCGATCGAGATCGCCGAGCTTCGGCGTGGCAGGCCCCGTTTTCACTGCGAGGTCGGACGCTGGGTTGGCTTCAGATACTTGTCGTACCACGCGATGATGCGCGTCAGGCGATCGAGCAGGTGTTTCTCTTCACGAAGGCCGTGCCCCTCGCGCGGGTAGCGCACGAAGTCCGATTCCACGCCGTAGCGCTTCAGTCCCCGGTAGAACTGCTGGCTCTGGCCGATCGGATCGGTGAGGTCGTCGTCGCCCTGCAGCAGGAGCGTCGGCGTCCTGGCGTTCCTGACGTACGTGATCGGCGAGCTCTTGATGAAGCCGTCGAGCTTTTCGTACGGCGTGCCGTAGAACCACTCGTCGTACGCCGAACTATCTTCGGTGCCGAACTCGCTCGCGAGGTCGCTCATCGGCGCGCCCGACACCGCTGCCTTGAACCGCGTCGTCTGCGTCACGGCCCAGGCCGCCATGTAGCCGCCGTAGGACCATCCGCCGATGCCCAGTTGACCGGGATCGGCCACGCCGCGCGCGATCATCGCGTCGACGGCCGCCATCACGTCCCTGAAGTCGCCGCCGCCCCAGTCGGCGCGGTTCATCTCGACGAACCGCTGGCCGTAGCCGGTCGATCCGCGCACGTTCGGATACAGCACCGCGTAGCCGCGCGCGGCGAGAAGTTGTCCCCACGGCTCGAACGTGTCGGCCCAGCGACCGGTCGGACCGCCGTGCACCAGCACCACGAGCGGAAATAGCTGACGGCTCATGGCTGATGGCTGAGAGCTGAGAGCTGATGGCTCGAGAAGCGCCGCTTCGATTTCGACGCCGTCAGCGCCCCTGTACTTGACGAACTGCGGCGCGACGAGTGGAATCGATGCCCATTTCTCGTTGAACGCAGTGACGCTCCGTGCCGGCGCGTTCGGCGACTTCATCCACAGTTCGGGCGCGCGCGTGGTGGTTTCGCCGACGAACGCCAGCGTCCCGGTCGACGATCGCGTGAACGCAGAAGGATTGACTCCCGTGACCTCGATGCCGTCGATCGCCGTCGTCTTGCCATCGCGGCCAATGATCGCGAGCGCGCTCTTGAATCCGCGCGTGATGGTGGCCGCAATCGACCGATTGTCGATCCAGCGCGGCTGCGCGATCGGCCGATCGATTGTCGTCGCCGTCAGGTTCTGCGGCGCGCCGCCGGTCATCGGCTGGAGATACAGATCGTGGGCCTCCGGACCGTCGACGCGAGCGCCGATGTACGCGAGCGTGCTGCCGTCGGGCGACAGCGTGAAGCCGCCGATCGGTCCGCGCGGCGCGGCAATCTCGTTGAAGTCGCCGGAGCCGACGTTGATCGTGTAGAGCCGATCGGTCCATTGATCGACTTCGGGGTTCGCCGTCGCGATTGCGACCAGACCGTTCTCGTTCCGCGGCCCATTGAGGGCCTGCCCTGAGCGCAGTCGAAGGGCCGCGGGGGGGACCCATTCGATCTGCCGAATCCGCCAGCGCCCCGACGTGAGCGGCTTCAGCGCTTTCGTCTCGACGTCGAGGATCCAGACGCGCGCGTGGCGATCGTCTTTGTCGACCACGCGGCTGTCGTCCTTGTCCTTCTCGCGTTTCTCCTGCGCCTCTCCCTTCGGGTCGTTCATCAGCAGCGCGAGGCTCTTGCCGTCCGGCGACCAGCGGAACGCACCCACGGCTTCCTTGCGATCCGTGAGCTTTTCGGCTTCGCCGCCGCCGAGCGACAGCCGATACAGCTGCGGCGCGCCGTCGCGATCCGACGTGAAGGCGATCGACGCGCCATCCGGCGACCATCGCGGGGCGCCGTCGCTCTTGCCCGAGAACGTGAGCTGGCGAAGCCGGCCGCTGCCGGTGTCGAGCAGCCACAACGCGCGTGCGCGCGACGATCCCTTCGGCGGATCGGTCACAGTGAACACGAGCCGGGATCCATCAGGCGAGAAGTCGAGCTCGCCGATCGCGCGGCGGTCGAGCGTCTGCTCCGGCGTCAGCGGGGCCTGCCCCGAGCGTTGTCGTCCCTCGACGTCGCTCGGGACGACGCTGAGGCTCTCGAAGGGTCGAGGGGCGGCCTGCAGGACGGCAATCGCCAATGCGCATACGAGCGACGTGACAAGAGCGTTCTTCATAACTTGGTGCGGCGTACCTTAGCATGTTGCAGCTTTCAGCTCTCAGCTTTCAGCCGTCAGCGATGACCGCCGAGTGCTGACGGCTGACAGCTCTGATAGCTGGTAGCTGATAGCTGAGAGCCTATCGAGACGTGCCGTTCATCGATCTTCCATCCTCGCCGCTGGCACCGGGCCGTTCGCCGGTGCGCGTTCACTATCGCGACGCCGGTGAGGGACCGCCGATCGTCTTCCTGCACGGCGGGTGGGGGTACGACATCTATCCGTTCGATCGCCAGAGCGAGGCATTCGGCTCGCGCCATCGCATCGTGATCCCGGATCGATCCGGATATGGCGGCTCCGCGCCGATCGAAAGTCTCCCTACTGACTTTCATCAGCGCGCGATGGAGGAGACGCGGGCGTTCATCGACGCGCTCGATCTGGAGCGGCCGATCCTGTGGGGACACAGCGACGGCGCGATCATCGCGCTGCTGCTCGGTCTGGCGGCGCCCGAGCGTGTCGCCGGGACGATTGTCGAGGCGACACACTACTACAGGCACAAGCCCGGCTCTCGCGCGTTCTTCGAAGGGATCATCGACAATCCGCAGTCGCTTGGCGGCGGCGTCGCGGCAGTCATGATGCGCGATCATGGCGGGCGCTGGCCGGCGATTGTCGACATGCACTCGCGCACGTGGCTCCGCATCGCGGAGGAAGCGGCGTCACCGGTGGAAGATTTCTACGCCGGGCGTCTTCCCGATTTGCACGTGCCGGTGCTCGTCATTCACGGCGCAAAGGATCCGCGCACGGAGCCCGGCGAGCTCGATGCGCTCCGCGCGGCCTTGCCGCGGACCGAATTCGTCGTACGTCCTGAAGGCGGCCACAGCCCACACAGCGAGCGCGCGACCGCCGACGAAGTGACTCGCGCCGCGCGGGACTTCGTCGCGACTGTGACGAGCACTCCCACGGATGTGGCGAAATCATGATCTCGCTCGAGTTCGATCGTGTCTCGCGCGATTTCGTGACGCCCTCGGGCGCCCTGTACCGCGCGGTCGACGACATTTCTCTGACCGTCGATGCCGGCGCGTTCCTCGCCATCGTCGGTCCGAGCGGCTGCGGCAAGTCGACGCTCCTGAACGTCGCGGCGGGCCTGCTGACGCCGACGTCCGGCCGCGTGCGCGTCGACGGCGTCGATCTCGACGGCCTGAATCGGCGCGCGACCTACATGTTTCAGCAGGACGCGTTGCTGCCGTGGAAGAACGTCCGCGACAACGTCGCCCTCGGCCTGACGCTCGCCGGCGTGAAGCGCGTCGACGCGCACGCGCGCGCGGACGGCTGGCTCGCGCGCGTCGGCCTCACCGATTTCGCCGCGCACTATCCGGCGCAGTTGAGCGGCGGCATGCGCAAGCGCGCGACGATGGCGCAGAACTGGATTGTCGATCGCGGACTGATGCTGATGGACGAGCCCTTCAGCGCGCTCGACGTCCACACGCGGCAGCGGATGGAATCGGAGCTCCTCGCATTGTGGGAGGCGTCCGAGGGCGGACACACGGGTCCGCCCCTACGACGAGAAGGTGTAGGGGCCGACCCACGTGTCGGCCCAGTGCAAAACAAGACCATCCTCTTCGTCACCCACGATCTCGACGAAGCGATCGCGCTCGCCGACGAGGTGGTCGTGCTCTCCGCCGGTCCCGCGAGCCGCATCGTCGCGCGTCATCCGGTGCCGCTCGATCGCCCGCGCGATCTGATGGAGTTGCGCACGACGGCGGCGTTCGTCGATCTCTATCGCGCCATCTGGGCCGTGCTGCGCGAAGAAGTCGTCAAGAGCCAGCGGACGAACCGGCATGTCTGAGCGGCGCGGAGCGATCCTCGTCTGGCAAATCCTCGTCGGCCTCGTCGCCCTCGCGCTCTGGCAGGGGCTCGTCGCGCTGAACATCCTCGATCCGTTCTTCGTCAGCCGGCCGACCGACATCGCGCGCCGGGTCGCGACGTGGGTGGCCGCGGGCACGCTGTGGCCGCACCTCGCCGTCACCCTCCAGGAAGCGCTGCTCGGCCTCGTCGTGGGCGCCGCGCTCGGCATCGTGCTCGGCTTCGCGCTCGCGCGATCGCCACTCGCGGCCGCGGTGTTCGACCCCTATATCAAGATGTTGAACGCGATCCCACGCGTCGTGCTGGCGCCGCTGTTTCTGCTCTGGTTCGGCCTCGGCATCTGGTCGAAGGTCGCACTCGCGGTGACGCTCGTCTTCTTCGTGATGTTCTTCAGCACGTATCAGGGCGTCCGCGACGCGAGTCAGGTGCTCGTCGACAACGTGCGGATGCTCGGCGCGAGCGAGCGCCAGCTCGTCCGCCACGTGCTCGTGCCGAGCGCGCTCACATGGATCTTCTCGAGCCTTCACACCAGTCTCGGATTCGCGATGGTGGGCGCGGTTGTGGGAGAGTATCTGGGGTCGACGCGCGGTCTCGGCTACGTCATTTCGCAGGCCGAAGGGACGTTCGATACCACCGGCGTCTTCGCCGGCATGACGATCCTCGGCATCGTCGTCGTCATCGTGAGCGCTGCGGTGACGCGGCTCGAGCGATGGTTGTTGCGATGGAAGAACGATGAGCGCTGAATCGACACAAAGGACACAAAGGACACAGAGGAAAACTCTCTCCCAGTACAAAGCCATATGGGTTTCGGTCTCGAGGGGTTTTGCCTTTGTGTCCTTGGTGTCCTTTGTGTCGATTCAGAGCGTGGCATGCACGCGTCAGCCCGATTCCGGCGCTCGACACGTCCGAATTGCCGTCGGCGGCCAGAACCAGTTGATCTATTTGCCGACGACGCTCGCGCGAGAGCTGGGCTTCTACCGCGACGAAGGTCTCGACGTCGAGCTGCAGGATCACGCGGGCGGCGCGAAGGCGCTGCAGGCGCTCGTCGGCGGGAGCGCCGACGTCGTGTGCGGGTTTTACGATCACACGATTCAGATGGCGGCCGAAGGGCGCGAGCTCGTCGCGTTCGTGTCGATCCTCCGCTTTCCCGGACTGGTGCTGGTGACGTCGCCGCGCAGCACCGTGACGAGGATCGCGGATCTGAGAGGCAAAGTCGCAGGCGTCACCGCACCGGGCTCGTCGTCTCACATGCTGCTGACGTTCCTGCTCGATCGTCATGGCGTGCCGGTCGACTCGGTCAGTGTCACCGGCATCGGCGGTGCGGCGACGGCCGTCGCCGCGGTCGAGAGGGGAACCGTCGATGCCGGCATGATGAGCGACCCGGCGTTCACCATCGTCCAGCGCCGCGCGCCCGGCGTGCGGGTGCTGGCCGACCTGCGGCACGCCGACGGCGTGAACGCGGCGCTCGGCACGCATGCGTACCCGGCGTCGGTGTTCTACACACAGGCGGAGTGGGTGCGCGCGAATCACGCGACGACCGCGAAACTGGCTCGTGCGATCACGCGCACGCTTGCGTGGATGCAGGCGCACACGGCGGAAGAGATCGCCGACAAGACGCCCCCCGATTTCCGCGGCGAGGATCGCGCGCTGTACGTCGACGCGCTGAAGAATACGATGGAGATGTTCTCGCCCGACGGCGTGATGAGCGACGAGGGGGCGCAAGCGGTGCACAAACTGCTGGCACAGTCGATGGACAAAGTGAAGAACGCGACGATTGACCTGTCGAAAACCTACACCAATGAATTCGTGAATGGACGTTAAGGGAGTCCTCTTCGTCGGCCTCGGCATCGTTCTCGTCATCTACCTCGTCACGCTCGCCCGCGGCGGCTTCGCCCGTCCGACCTGGTTTCAGCCGCTCGTCGGCTTCGTCACCGCGTTCTTCGACACGCTGGGCATCGGGTCGTTCGCGACCACGACGTCGATCTTCAAGCTGAGGAATCTCGTGCCGGTGAAGCTGATGCCCGGCACGCTGAACGTCGGCCACACGCTGCCGACCATCACGCAGGCGTTCATCTACACGAAGATCGTCCCGGTCGAATCGCGGACGCTCGTGCTGATGATTCTCGCTGCCGTGCTCGGCTCGTTGGCCGGCGTCGGGGTCGTGGTGCGCTGGCCGCGGCGGAAGATCCAGATCGGCATGGGCCTCGCGTTGCTCGGCGCTGCGACGCTGTTCTTCATGACGCAGCTCAATCTGTTTCCGGCCGGGGGCGACACGCTCGGGCTCAGCGGTCCGCGCCTCTGGATTGGCCTCGCCGGTAACTTCGCGCTCGGGGTGTTGATGATGCTCGGCATCGGCCTGTACGGGCCATGCATGATTCTCGTCAGCTTGCTGGGGATGAATCCGACCGCCGCCTTCCCGATCATGATGGGCTCGTGCGCGTTCCTGATGCCGATTGCGAGCATGCGGTTCGTCCGCACGCGGACCTATCACAAGCAGGCGGCGTGGGGTCTGGCGATCGGCGCCGTGCCCGCGGTGCTCATCGCCGCATACGTCGTCACCTCATTGCCGCTGTACGCCGTCCGCTGGCTCGTGATCGTCGTCGTCGTCTACACGTCGATCAACATGTTGCTGACCGCGCGGCAGCCCGAAACCTCGCGCGACGTCCTGGGCGCCGAGGATGCGTAAGCCGGTCGTTCTCATCACGGGCGCCGGCGGCGAGATCGGCCACGGCCTGGTCACGCGCCTCGCGACGTCGTCTCCAGGCCATTCGCCGATCATCACCGTCGACGTCACGCCGCTCGACGCCTCGCTCGCGCCGCTCGTTGCGCGGGAGTTCACGGGATCGATTACCGACGTCAATCTGCTCGAACGCATCCTCGCCGAGTTCGAAGTCGAGCGCGTGTTCCACCTGGCCGCGCTGCTCTCGACACGGTCGGAATTCACGCCGATCACCGCGCATCACGTGAACGTGGAGGGCACGCTGAACCTGCTCGAGTTCGCGCAGCACGAGGGCGAGTCGCATGGCCGCCCGGTGACGTTCATCTACCCCTCGTCGGTCGCCGCATTCGGCCTGCCGGATCTCGACACGAAGATGGGCGTCGGCCGCGTGCGCGAAGACGAGTTCACGCACCCCACGACGATGTACGGGTGCAACAAGCTGTATTGCGAGCAACTGGGCGACTACTACGCCCGGCATTACAAGCAGTTGTCGGCCGACGTCATCCAGCGCGTCGATTTCCGCTCGGTGCGTTTTCCGGGATTGATTTCGGCGGTGACCGTGCCCTCCGGCGGCACGTCCGACTACGCGCCCGAGATGATTCATGCGGCGGCGAAAGGGGAGCCGTACGACTGCTTCGTCCGTCCCGACACGACGATTCCGTTCATGGCGATGCCGGACGGCGTCGACGCGCTGCTGGCGCTGGCGGCGGCGTCCCGCGCGCGCCTGACGCGAACCGCCTACAACCTCAGCGCGTTCAGTCGATCGGCCGCCGAGATCCGCAACGTGGTCCTCGCCGCCTTCCCGAGCGCGACGATTGACTACAAGGTCGACGCGAAGCGACAGGGCATCGTCGACTCGTGGCCCGCCGACGTCGACGACTCCGCCGCGCGCGCCGACTGGGGCTTCGCGCCGAAGTACGATTTCGATCGAGCGTTCCAGGAGTACCTGATTCCGACGATCCGAGAGCGATACAGCCGACAGAGCAGGTAGTATGTCGGCGTGGACTCCGTAACCGCGTTCGCCCCCGCCACGGTCTCGAACGTCGCCTGCGGCTTCGACGTGCTCGGGTTCGCGCTCGACTCGCCGGGCGACGAGGTGACGGCGCGGTTCGCCGGAGACGGCGCATCCGGCGTGACCATCGACGACATCACCGGCGATGGCGGCCGTCTGCCGCGCGACGCGGCGAAGAATACCGCGGGCGTCGCCGCGCAGGCGCTCCTCGATTCGCGCGGCGAGCGGCGCGGCGTCGCGCTGACGATCCGCAAGGGCCTTCCGCTGGCGAGCGGGCTCGGCGGGAGCGCGGCGAGCGCGGTTGCCGCGGCGGTCGCCGTCGATGCCCTGATCGGCGCGAGGAGTCCGCTCGACGCGCTCCTCGCATGCGCGCTGATGGGTGAACATTTCGGCGCCGGCTCGGCGCACGCCGACAACATCGCACCGTCGCTGTACGGCGGCTTCGTGCTCGTGCGGAGACCAGACCCTCCTGATGTCATCCGGCTGCCGGTTCCGAACGGCCTGACCGCGGTCGTCGTGCATCCCGATCTGGAAATCGAGACCGCGAAGGCGCGTGCGCTGCTCGGCGAGACCGTGCCGCTCGGCGACGCCATCCGTCAGTGGGCGAACCTGGGCGCGTTGGTCGACGGACTGCATCGCGGCGACTTCGCGCTGATCGCGCGATCGCTCGAAGACACGATTGCCGAGCCGCGCCGCGCGCCGCTCGTGCCGGGCCTTGCCGCGATCAAGAAAGCGGCGGCGGATGCCGGAGCGCTCGGCTGCAGCCTGTCGGGATCCGGTCCGTCGCTGTTCGCGCTGTGTCAGGACGCCCAGATCGCGCGTCGAGTCGCCGCCGCGATGACCGAGGCCGTCAAGACCGCGATCGGCGGCGAGCCGCAGACCTACGTGTCGGCGATCGGACAAAAGGGTGCGCGGGTCATCGGCGGCCACCGATAGCCTCTTCTTTTTCGTGCGTTCGCGGTTTCGTGGTTGCGTGTTCACGTTGAAATAGTTACGAGTCATGCGCTTCGTCACGACGCGCGGTCAGGCGCCGCCGGTCTCTTTCAAAACCGCCCTGTTCGAGGGTCTCGCTCCCGACGGCGGTCTCTACGTGCCGGAAACCATCGAGCCGTGGAGCGCGAGCGATTTGTCGCGGCTGAAAAATCGTACGTTGACCGAAGCGGCCATGCGCGCGCTGCGGCCGTTCACGCGCGGCGAGCTCGACGCGACGGTGTTCGAAGCGGTGATTGCCGCGGCGCTCGACTTTCCGATTCCGCTCGTTGAAGTCGAGCCGCGCATCTACGCCCTGGAGCTGTTCCACGGACCGACGCTCGCGTTCAAGGACGTCGGCGCGCGCGTGATGGCGCGGCTGATGGCGTCGGTGCACATGGCTGACGATCCGCTGACGGTTCTCGTCGCCACGTCGGGTGACACCGGCAGCGCCGTCGCGCACGCCTTTCACGCCGTCCCCTACACCCGCGTCGTCGTCCTGTATCCGGACGGCCGCATCAGCCCGACGCAGGAAGCGCAGTTGACGATGTTCAACGACGAGGCGCAGGGCAACGTGCGCGCGTACGCCGTCAGCGGCAGCTTCGACGACTGTCATCGATTGACCAGGCAGGCCTTCGGCGATCGTGAGCTGCGCGCCCGCATGACGCTGACGTCGGCCAACTCGGTGAACGTCGGCCGTCTCCTGCCGCAGATGGTCTATTACTTCCACGCAGTCGCCGAGGTGCAACGTCGCGGCCCGAACCCGGATACCCCGGCACATCGACCGGTGCCCGCGGATGTGGTGTTCTGTACGCCCAGCGGCAACTTCGGCAATCTCACCGCGGGTCTGATGGCGAAGCGCGCTGGCCTGCCCGTGGCGCACTTCGTCGCGGCGACCAACGTCAACGACGTCGTGCCGGCGTATCTGGCCACCGGCCGCTTCGAGCCGCGCGCGTCGATCCCGACGCTCGCCAACGCCATGGACGTCGGCAGCCCGAGCAACTTCGAACGCATGTCGTGGCTCTACGACGGCGACGTCGACGCCATGCGGCGCGACATCACCGGCTGCCGCTACACGGACACCGAGGTCCGCGACACGATTCGGCGCGTGTACGAAACGCACGGCTATCTGCTCGATCCGCATAGTGCAATTGGATATTTGGGCCTGGTGGGGCAGGTAGGGCAGGTGGGGCAGGTAGGTCAGGTAGGGCAGGTGCGGCCGATGCGGGACGGGCGGGATGGAATCTTCCTGGCGACCGCTCACCCGGCGAAGTTTGCGGAGATCGTCGAGCCGATCATCGGTCGCGTCGTCGAGAAGCCGAAGCCGCTCGCCGATGCGCTCGCGCGGGCGCGGCATATCCTGAAACTCGACGCGACGCTCGACGCGGTGAAGAGCGCGCTCGGTGCCTAGCTTTCTCTATCGGGCCGAGGTCCTGGACGCGCTGTGGCACCACGGCGTGCAGCCGAACGTGCGAACGCGGCCGGAGCTCGTGCACGACTACGTCAGCGATCTGTATCGGTACGAGCTGCGCCGCCTGCGCGAACGATTGCGGCGCCACGAATTTCCCAAACCGGAGTACTACAACCGAGTCGTCCAGGTGCGGAATCGCTACCGCCTCCTCGCGCAGCGCCCCGACGAGTGGCTCGCATAGCTTCGCGGGTGCCGGGTGCTTGGTGCTGAGTGCTTGGTGCTGTGCCTGGTGCTGGGTGCGGTGCCTCGTGCAGCGTCCGGCGTATCTGCCGGGGCATCTTGCACAACACCTCGCACCAGGCACCCTGCACAGCACCCGGCACACCTAGCACCCCGGCACCAAGCACCGTTACCATGTGCCCCGTGGAATCCGGTGACATCGACGCGCTGGCGCCGCAGGTGTACGACGAGCTGCGCCGGATCGCGGCGGCGTACATGCGCCGGGAGCGCCCTGGCCAGACGCTGCAGGCGACCGCGCTCGTGCACGAGGCGTATCTGCGCCTGGCGGGCGCGGGCACGCCGTGGCACGACAAGCGGCACTTCGTCGGCATCGCCGCACGGTCGATGCGGCAGATTCTGGTCGAGCGCGCGCGGGCGCGCGGCGCGCAGAAGCGATGGGCGGGTCTCGATCGCGTGACACTGTCCGATGCGCTCGCGGTCGCGGGCGATCAGGAGACGATGCTGCCGGCGCTCGATGAGGCCCTGGAACGGCTCGAGAAACTCGACGCCGAGCAGGCGCGCATCGTCGAGCTGCGGTATTTCGCCGGCCTCAGCATCGAGGAAGCGGCCGACGCGCTGGGCATGTCGCCGGCGACGCTCAAGCGGCGATGGACGCTTGCGCGCGCGTGGTTGTTTCGCGAATTGAGCGGACCGCCCGCATGACCGCCGAGCAGCAGCGCCGCGTCCGTGATTTGTTCGAGGCGGCCGTCGATCGCGATCCCGCCGGCATCCAATCCTGGATCGCCCGCGAGGCGGCCGACGATCCGATCGTGCGCCACGAGGTCCTGTCGCTGCTCGATCATCACTCGCGCGCCGGCAACTTTCTCTCACAGGCCATCGTCGAGGCGGCGCCCGATCTCTTCCTGGATGAACCGCTCACGGAGGGCGCGACCGTCGGGTCGTACACCGTCGTCCGCGAGCTGGGGCGCGGCGGCATGGGACGCGTCTATCTCGCGCACGACGAGCGCCTCGGGCGCACGGTTGCGTTGAAGGCGCTCGCCCCGCATCTCGTCCGCGATCCGGGCCAGCGCGAGCGGCTGCGCCGCGAAGCGCGATCGGCGGCGCGGCTGACGCATCCGGGCATCTGCACGGTGTACGCGCTCGAGGAGATCGACGGGGAGCTGTACATCGCGACCGAGTTCGTCGACGGTCACACGCTCCGTGAAGAGATCGCGTCACCCCGCCGGCCGTCGGCGTCGGAGGTGGCGCGCACGGCACGCGATCTCGCGGCCGCGCTGGCGAGCGCGCACTCGAGCGGTCTCGTCCACCGCGATCTGAAGCCCGAGAACATCATGCGCACGCGCGACGGCCGGTTGAAGATTCTCGATTTCGGCCTCGCACGGCTCGATCACGCCCACGCCGAAGCGGCGCGAACCGCGGCCACGCAGCCCGGCATGTTGATCGGCACACCCGCCTACATGGCGCCCGAGCAGATCAACGCAGGACCGGTCGACGCGCGCGCCGACGTGTTCGCCCTGGGCATCGTGATCTACGAGTTCGCGTGCGGCGTGCATCCGTTCGACGGATCGTCGGCGCTGGCGATCGTCGCGCGCGTGCTCGACAGCGACGCGCGGCCGATTGCGGCCCGGTGTCCGGATCTGCCGCCCGGCCTCGCCGAGGTCATCGGCCGGTGTCTCCGGAAATCGCCAGGCGATCGGTACGCGTCGGCGTCCGAGATGGCGGCGGCGCTCGACGCGGTGACCGCCATGTCGCCCGGCCCGGGTCCGAACGCGACCTGGTGGGCGATTCACCAGGCGGTCATCACGGCGCTCTACACCGCCGCGGCGGCGGTCGCGTGGCAGATCAAGGACTGGATCGAAACGCCGGTGACCGTGGCGCTGTTCCTCGCGCTCGGGGCGGGCGCCACGATCGGCGGCGTGCTGCGCGGCCATCTCGTGTTCACCGAGCGGGTCAACCGCGCGCATCTGGCGGCGGAGCGGCGGCGCACGCGGCGCGCGACGCTCCTGGTCGATCTGCTGTTCGGGGCGATGCTCTTCGTCGACGCGATCATCGTCTCCCAGATCCGCGCGCTGTGGGCGGTGTTCGCGATGAGCCTCGCGATCGGGATCGCGCTCGCCGCGCTCGTCCTCGAGCCGGCGACGACGACGGCGGCGTTCGGAGAGGAGAGCTGACTGTCGAGAGTCAGGAAAGTATCAGGCCACGAAACCACGAAAACACGAAAATCACGAAGACCACAAAGGCCACGAAGATCGCGAAGAAGACGAGCAACCGCGGAGGACGCAGAGAACACTGAGCCAATTTCAGGAAGGGGGCCACGGTATCTCGATTCGACCGTTCGCGTCGGCCTCCTTCGCAGGCCGACGCCGTCGAACCGATTCATAGATTCGATCGTGAATTTCTTTTCGTCTCTTCGTGTTTTCGTGGTTGCGTTTCGTGGGTGCGATCGCGGCGTGACGCGAGAAAGTCTGTGCGGTCTCCGCATGCTCTGCGGTTGACGTACGTGGGTGCGATTGCAGCGTGACCGCGAAGTGCGTTCGAACCAGCTGAGTCGATGGACATGATTGCGATCGAGATTCGAGAGCCCGGCGAGCCCGACGTGCTCGTTCCCGTCGAGCGGCCGATGCCGGTGCCGGCCGCGGGCGAGGTGTTGATCAAAGTCGCGGCGGCCGGCGTCAACCGTCCCGACGTCATGCAGCGCCGCGGCAGGTATCCGCCGCCGCCGGGCGCTCCGGATATCCCGGGTCTCGAGGTCGCGGGCACGATCGACGCCGTCGGCTCGAACGTCGACGAATTGAAAACCGGCGACGCCGTCTGCGCGCTCGTCGCCGGCGGTGGCTACGCCGAGTACTGCGTCGCGCCGGCTCCGCAATGCCTGCCGGCGCCGCGCGGTCTCGATCTCGTCTCTGCAGGGGCGATCCCTGAAACGTTCTTCACCGTCTGGACCAACGTGTTCGAGCGCGGCCGCCTCCGTGCCGGCGAATCGATCCTCGTGCACGGCGGCTCGAGCGGCATCGGCACCACCGCGATTCAGCTCGCCCGCGCGCACGGCGCGCGCGTCTTCGCCACGGCGGGGTCGCCGGAGAAGTGCGCCGCGTGCGAGCGGCTCGGCGCGGAGCGCGCGATCAACTACCGCGACGCCGACTTCCTCGAGGCGGTGCGCGCCGCGACCGGCGGCAAAGGCGTCGACGTCGTGCTCGACATGGTGGGCGCCGAATATTTTGCGCGCAACATCGATGCGCTGGCGGTCGAGGGGCGTCTCGTCGAGATCGCGACGCTGCGCGGCGCGAAAGCCGAGCTGACGATTCCGACCATCATGCAGCGGCGCCTCACCATCACCGGATCGACGCTCCGGCCGCGCTCCGTGGCCGAGAAGGGCGCCATCGCGCGAGCGCTCCACGCGCACGTCTGGCCGCTCCTCGAATCGGGCGCGGTGAAGCCGATCGTCTACAAGACGTTCCCGCTCACGCACGCGGCCGACGCCCATCGCGTCATGGAAGCCGGCGAACACATCGGGAAACTCGTCCTCGTCGTGACTTGACCCGCTCCGA
>DASYQZ010000085.1:0-39420 GCA_036004865.1 Vicinamibacterales bacterium | reverse complement strand
TCGAAGGACGAACGGCCCGGTTTGACCGGCGTGTCGCACTGGGTCGAGCACATGAATTTCAAGGGGACGAAGAACATCCCTCGCGATCAGGTGAAGGGCATCATCGAGCAGTACGGCGGGAGCTGGAACGGCTACACCTGGATCGATCAGACGACGTATCTCGAGACCGCGACGCGCGACGCGCTCGATCGGATGCTGTTCATCGAGTCGGAGCGGATGGCCAATTGTCTCTACCATCCCGACGATTGCGAGTCCGAGCGCACGGTGATCATCGCGGAGCTGCAGGGCGGCGAGAACGATCCCGATCAGCTGCTCGATCAGGAAGTGACGGCGACGGCGTTCAAGGCACATCCGTACCAGCATCCTACGATCGGGTGGCTGCCGGACTTGAAGATGATGACGCGCGACGATCTGTACGGCTACTACCGCCGCTACTATGTGCCGAACAACGCGACGCTCGTGATCGTCGGCGATGTCGAGTTCGACGAAGCGATGCGCCGCGTCGAGCACCACTTCGGCGGCATTCAGCCCGGCGGCGATCTCGAGCGGCTTCGCACGGTGGAACCCGATCAGACGGGCGAACGCCGTTTGACGATCCGCAAAGAGGGCACGACCGCGTATCTCAAGGTCGGATTCCACGCGCCGGCGGCCGCCGACGCCGCGTTCGTCCCGGTCGTCCTCCTCGACGCGGTGCTCACCGGCGCGAAAGGTTTGAATCTGTGGTCGAGCTTTCGCGCCGCGCCGCCACAGCGGAGCGCGCGTCTCTATCGCGCGCTCGTCGAGCGCGGTCTCGCTTCGGCGGTGTCGGGCTCCATGGTGCCGACCGAGCAGCCGTTTCTGTACACCGTGTCGGCGACCGCGACCGAAGGGACGCCGCTGTCGAGCGTTGAACGTGTGCTGCTCGAGGAGCTCGAGCGGGTGCGGCGGGAGGGCATCTCCGATCAGGAGTTGATGAAAGCCAAGGCGCAACTGAAGGCCAGGCTCGTATTCGACAACGACAGCGTCACCAACATCGCGCATCAGCTCGGGTACTTCGAAACCATCGCGAGCGTCGACCTCTTCACCAGCCTGCCGTCCCGCATCGCCGCGGTGACCCTGGCCGAGATCGCCGACGCCGCCCGTGCGGTGCTCGCTTCGTCGAACCGCACGGTCGGCTGGTTTGATCCGCTTCCAGTGGCGTGATGCCCCCCGTCACACACGCAGGTCTCTCTCCCACGCGGGTGATGCTCGACAACGGCGTTGTCGTGCTCGCGAAGGAAACCAAGACGACGCCGGCCGTGGCGATCAACCTCGCGGTGCGCGCCGGGTCGGCGTGCGACCCGTCCGATGCGCCGGGCACGACCTGGCTGCTCTCGCGCGTCATCGATCGCGGCACGGCCCGGCGTTCGGCGGACGACATCGCCGACGTACTCGACAGCCGCGGGATCAGCGTGAGCGTCACGGTCACGCGTCATCTGTTCACGATCGCCTGCATCTGCCTCGCCGAGGACTTCGAGCCGGTGATGACGCTGCTCGGCGAGATGGTGATGATGCCGTCGCTGCCCGCCGAGGAGGTCGAGACGCGCAAGGGGCACGTGATCACGGCGATCCGGCAGGACGACGACAATCCGATGGTCCGCGCTTCGGAATCGCTGATGGCGCTGCTGTATCCCGACGGGCATCCGTACGGGCGCGCCACGAAAGGATCGATCGAAGTCGTCGAGACGCTGACACGAGATCGATTGCTGACGCTGCACGACCAGCGGTTCGCACCCACCGAGCTGTCGGCGGTCGTCGTCGGCGATGTGAGTCCGGGACACGCGCACGACGTCGCGGCGGGCATCTTCGGCGGATGGCGCAACGCCACGCCGATGCCCGTCACGCTGCCGCCCGTCAGGCACGCGACGCGCCGCCAGCGCCTGATCGTGCCGATGATGAACAAGGCGCAGGCGGACATCGCGTACGGCTTCACGACCATCACGCGGCGCGATCCGGACTACTACGCCTTCTGGCTGATGAACAACGTGTTCGGCCAGTACTCGATCGGCGGGCGCCTCGGCGACAGCATTCGCGAGCGGCAGGGGATGGCGTACTACGTGTCGAGCGCGCTCGACGCGAATGTCGCCGAGGGTCCACTGGTGATTCGGGCCGGCGTGAGTCCGTCGAACGTCGATCGCGCCGTTGCGTCGATCGACGAAGAGATCACCAAGCTGATCACCGAGGGGCTGACGCCGAAGGAGCTCGACGAGTCGCGGCGCTATCTGATTGGCTCCATTCCAAGGGCACTGGAAACGAACGCGGCGATCGCCAACTTCCTTCAGAACGTGGAGTTCTTCGGTCTGGGACTCGACTACGACGTTCGACTTCCGGATCTGCTCGGCGCCGTCACGCTGGAGCAGCCGAACGCCGCCGCCCGCCGCGCGCTCCACCCCGATCGCGCGACGCTGGTCATCGCGGGACCTTACGCTGATGCCTGAATTTGGTAATCGGGTAATCTGGTAATCGGGTGATCGATTGCGAGATTGTCGCGCTCAATCGCCAACCAATTAACAAGTTATCCGATTACCCGATTCACGTGACCACCAGAGCCGTGTTGTTCGACGTCGATTTCACGTTGATCTCTCCCGGGCCCATGTTCCGCGGCGAGGGATATCAGGCGTTCTGCGCGCGATATGGCATGCACGTCGATGCGTCCAGGTTCGCCGACGCGGTGGCGAGCGCGGCGCCGCTCCTCAACGGACCGGAAGATGCGCCGTACAACGCCGACATCTTCATCGCGTACACGAGTCACATCATCGAGCAGATGGGCGGACGCGGGCCCAATGTCGAAGCCTGCTCGCGAGAGATCTACGCAGAATGGGCCGCGTGCCAGCATTTCGAGCTGTACGACGATGTGCCGGATGTCCTGCGAACGTTGTCGGAGGCCGGGCTCCGCATCGGCCTCATCTCGAACACGCAGCGCTGTCTCACGTCATTTCAGTCGCACTTCGAGCTGCAGGGCCTCATCACGGCGACGGTGTCGTCGTTCGAGCACGGCTACATGAAGCCGCACCCGAGCATCTTTTCCACGGCGCTCGCGCGCGTGGGCGCGCGGCCGGAGGAAGCGGTCATGGTCGGCGACAGCATCCGGCAGGACATCGAGGGCGCGCTTCGCGCCGGGATGCGCGCCGTGCTGCTCCACCGCGGTGACGCGCCGCCGTCGCGCGCGAGCGAGCTGGGCGTGCCTGTCATCCGCTCGCTGTCCGAGCTTCCAAATCTGGTGATTGAGTAATCGGGTAATCTGGTAATCGATTCCCGATTTCCTGATCGCGCGATTGGCCGATTACCCGATTCGATTACCCGATGACCAAATCACCCGATGACCAGATGACCAGATGACCAGATGATTCCCGTCACGTACCGCGACCTCCATACCCTCGAAGAGTTCGCCGCCGTCGTCGCCCTCGAGCGCGAGATCTGGGGACCCGGATACGACGAGGTCGTGCCGGTGCCGATTCTCGCCCCCTCGGTTCATCGCGGCGGCATCCTGATCGGCGCGTTCGACCACGATCGCCTGATCGGCTTCGTGTACTCGCTGCCCGCCCTGAAGCAGGGACGGCCGACGCACTGGTCGCACATGCTCGGCGTCATCGACGCGTTTCGCAAAGACGGCATCGGTCACCGGCTGAAGATGCTGCAGCGCGAACGCGCGCTCGCGATGGGCCTGGACCTGATCGAGTGGACCTACGACCCGATGCAGGCGATGAACGCGCACCTCAACTTCACGAAGCTCGGCGTCGTCGTCGAGGAATACGCCGAGAACATCTACGGTGAGTCGGCGAGCCCGCTGCACGCCGGGAATCCGACGGATCGGTTCATCGCCGAGTGGTGGATTCGTCAGGAATGGATTCCACCGGATCCCATCGGGGCGCAACGCGTGAACCGGCTGGCGCCGGCGGGCGAGTGGCACGTCTCGGCCGACATCCAACTGGATCTCGATGCGCGGCGGCTGATGGTCGAGATCCCGATGGGGTTCACGGAGATGTTGTCGCGCGCGCCGGACCTCGCGCTCGACTGGCGCATGGCGACGCGCCGGATCTTCACGACGTACTTCGCGCGTCAGTATCGAGCCGTGAATTTTTTTCTGGATCGCGCGGCCGGCACCGGCGCCTACCTGCTCGAACGATCGTAGGGACGGACCCGCCGTGTCCCGCCTGCGCCGGGCTCCGGCGTGGCTCGCCGAAGCGCAACGGGCGACGGCGGCCGCCCGCCGCTACGAGTCTCTGAGCGCAATCATCGGATCGACGCGCATGGCGCGCCGTGCCGGCGCGACGCTCGCGACGAGTGTCAGCGCGATCACCGCCGCGATGACCATCCCGTACGTGAGCGGATCGGTCGTGCGCGTGTCGAACAGCAGGCCCCGGATGAGCGGTCCTGCGGCCATGGAGGCGAGCGTTCCGAGCAACGCTCCGGCGAGCGTGAGCGACACGGCTCCGCCGACGACGAAGCGGCACACCGACAGGCGCGACGCGCCGAGCGCGAGCCGAATGCCGATTTCCGGTATGCGCTGTGTCACCGAGTACCAGATCGATCCGTAAATCGCGACCGCAGCGAGCGCGGCCGCGAGTGACGCGGTGACGAGCAGCAACAGCATGGTGCCGCGCGTCTGAGCGAACGATGCCCCGATTCGATCGTCCATCGTCTGGATGTCGTAGATCGGCAGGTTCGGATCGATCGCCAGGACCGCCGCGCGCGCGAGCGGCGCAGCAGACGCCGGTTCGCCGGCGGTCTTGATGACCACGCCGAACGTGGAGACGGCAGCCTGGGCGTAAGGGTGATACATCTCGGGCACCGGGCCGCGGCTCAACGCAATATGGCGCACGTCGTCGACGACACCGACGATGCGAAACCATGTCTGGGAGTCGAAGCCGCCGCCGAGCCGCAGACGATGATCGATTGGACTCCCGGCAGGCCAGTACTGCTCCGCCATCGTCCGGTTGATGACCGTGACGCGCTCGGCACGGCTGTCGTCGGATGACGAGAACACGCGTCCCGCGAGCAACGGGATCCGCATCGTGTTGAAGTAGCCGGTCGACACGTAGCGTTGATCGACGATGATGCCGGCCTCGCCCCGCGCCCGCGGCCGTCCTTCGATCTCGACGCCGTTGGCGCCGCGAACACCGCCGAACGGGATTGCCGACGTGATTGCCGCTCCGCGAACACCAGGCCCCGACGCGATCCGCTGCAGGAGATCGGACACGAACGCGACGCGCGAGGACGCCGGCGTGTCGTTCGCGCCGGTCATCGCGAGCCTGAAGGTCAGCACGCGATCCGCGTCGAAGCCCGGGGTGACCCGGGAGAGTTGTGCGACGCTCGTCAGCATCAGACCGGCCGCGGCGAGGAGGACCACCGCGAGCGCGACTTGCGCGACGACGAGGACGCTGCGCGTGCGCGCGATTCTGCCGACGGGGCCGCCGGGAGTGGTTGTTCGTGCAGTGCTCTTCAAGGCCTCGGCGAGCCTGCCCGGCTTGTGCGCCGCGACGACCACGCCAAACGCGACGCCGAGCGCGACCGCGAGGCCAGCGGTGAACAGCGCTGCACGCGCGCCGACGTCAACCGATACCGATGGCGGCAGACTCGTGCCGAACAACGGCAGCAGTCCACCGAGCGCCGAGCCGCCCAGGACGAGACCGGCAACGCCGCCAAGCGCCGCGAAGATGGACGACTCCGCGATCGCGAACGACAGCAGCCGGGCATCGGTCGCGCCGAGGGCCGCGCGGACGGCGATCTCGTGCCGACGATTCGCGGCGCGCGCCAGCAGCAGTGTGGCGGCGTTCGCGCACGCCACGAGCAGCAGGAGCGCGACGCCGCCCGCGACCACGAGCAGCGCCGGTCTGATCGCGCGAACGGTCTGCTCGCTGAACGGCACCAGCCGCGCGCCGAGCGCACGATGCGAGTCGGGACGGTCGGCCGCCATGCGCGCCGCAAACGCGTCGAGCTCCGCCGACGCGCTCGCCGCCGTCGCGCCGTCGGCCAGGCGCGCGACGACCTGATAGTTGTGACTGATTGCGTTGGCGCGCTCGGCCGCGCTCATGCTGGCCGACAACCACAGCTCGCCGTCGCCCGCCAGCGGACCGGGCAGCGAGGCGCCCCGCGGCATCACCCCGACGACGACTCGCGCAGCGCTGTTCACGTGAATCACGCGTCCGAGGATCGCGGCGTCGGCGCCGTAGCGGCGCCGCCAGAGCCCATCGCTCAGAATGGCGACGGGAGGCGCGCCGTCGGCGTCTTCGGCTGGTGTGAAGGCTCGGCCGAGCCGCGGCGCGATCCCGAGCAGCGTGATCACCGAAGCGGTGACCGATGCGCCTCTGACGCGTTCCGGATTGTCGTCGCCGGTCAGCGTGAGCGCGCCGTTCGCGACCAGACCGATCTCCGAGAAGCTGCGGATGGCGCGCCACGCGTCGTAATCGAACGCGGTGGGCTCGAGCTCGGAGATGTTGCGTTCGGGCAACGTCTGCCACACGAACACGAGCCGCGACGGATCCTTGTACGGGAGCGGCCGGATGAGGACCGCATCGACCAGCGCGAACACGGCGCTGTTGACGCCGATGCCGAGCGCCAACGTGAGAACGACGAGTACGGTGAACGCCGGACGGCCGATCGCGTTGCGCCAGGCGAATCGAAGGTCTCCGAGCCAGGACTCGAGCTGCATGAAGCGATTGGACGGGACCCGGCGGGGAACGGTTAGCCAGGTGGCCAATGCATCGCGCGGCCGCCGAGCAGATGCAGGTGAATGTGGAATACGCTCTGGCCCGCCTCGGCGTTCGTGTTGAACACCGTCCGGAAGCCGCTGGTCGAGACGCCGCGCTGTTTCGCGATCGCCGCCGCACGCCGCACCAGCTCGCCGACGAGCTGATCGTCGTCGCGCGTGAGATCGTTCAGGGACTCAATGTGCCGCCGCGGCACGAGGAGGACGTGCGTCGGCGCCTGCGGATTGATGTCGTTGAACGCGACGACCTGCTCGTCTTCGTACACGATCGTCGCCTGAATCTCGCGGCTGATGATTCTGCAGAACAAGCATCCCGCCATGGCGCGTCATTCTAGCGGCTAACGTCTCCGAGTGATCGCGGTTCTTGCGATGCCCTGCAGGTCGCGCTTGAGATCGATCAGCGTCAGATCGCGAGATTGCGCGATCATCTGTTCGATCTCCTCGTCCTGGCCGAAGCCGAACTCGAAGACGAGCGAGCCGCCCGCCCGGATCCGCGCCGGGGCATCCCGCACCAGCCGCTCGATCATCCCCAGGCCATCGTCGCCGCCGAACAGCGCGAGGTTTGGCTCGTGATCGCGAACCTCCGGTTGCAACGCCGGTCTGACGCCTGCGGCGACATACGGCGGATTCGCGACGATCACATCGCACGTTCCGGTGATTGGCTCCAGCAGATCGCCGTTCAGGATCTCGATGCGGTCGGCGACGCCGAGGCGCCGGGCGTTGCGCCGCGCGACGGCGAGCGCGCCTTCGGAGATGTCGGTGGCGATCACGCGCGCCAGCGGCCGCTCGCGCGCCAGCGCGATGGCCACGCATCCGCAGCCGGTGCAGAGGTCCGCAATCGTCGCGTCCGCGCCCGGCGCCACGATGTCGAGCGCCGCTTCGACGATCAGCTCGGTCTCCGGCCGCGGAATGAGGACGGCCGGCGTCACCTCGAAGTCGAGATTCCAGAATTCACGATGGCCGACGATGTACGGGAGCGGCTCGCGGGCGGCACGGCGCGCGACCAGCGCGTCGAAGCGCGAAGCGAAATCGGCCGGTTCCGCGTCGCCGCCGTCGGTCAGGAGCCGCTCGGCCGCCCAGCCGAGCGCATGCTCGGCGAGCACTCGTGCGGCGAGATCCGCTTCGCGCGACGAGAGCCCCGCGTCGCGCAGCCGCTGGCGCGCTGCGGCGATCCGCGAATGTACCGTTGGCATGCGTGAGCGCGATGTCCTAGGGCGACACCGTGGTCGCGTCTTTGAGCTTTTCGGACTGGTAGTGCGTGATGAGCTGATCCAGCAATTCGTTGATGTCGCCGTTCAGCACCTCGGCGAGACGGTGCGTTGTGAAGTTGATGCGATGATCGGTGATGCGGTTCTGCGGAAAGTTGTAGGTCCGGATCTTCTCCGATCGCTCGCCGGTGCCGACCTGGCTGCGCCGATCCTTTGCGATCGCCTCCTGCTGCTTGCGCAGCTCCATCTCGTAGAGCCGCGCGCGAAGAACCTTCATCGCCTTCGCGCGATTTTTGATCTGCGACTTCTCGTCCTGCTGCGACACGACCACGCCGGTCGGGAGGTGCGTGAGCCGGACCGCGGAGTACGTCGTGTTCACGCTCTGGCCGCCGGGGCCGCTGGAGCAGAACGTGTCGATGCGCAGATCCTTTTCGTTGATCTGGACATCGACTTCCTCGGCCTCCGGCAGCACGGCAACCGTCGCCGTCGATGTGTGGATGCGGCCGCTGGCTTCGGTCGCCGGCACCCGCTGGACCCGGTGGACGCCGCTTTCGTACTTCAGTTTGCTGTACGCGCCGCGCCCCTCGATCGTCGCGATCACTTCCTTCAGTCCGCCGACGCCGGTCTCGCTCGTCGACATCAGCTCGAGGCGCCACCCCTGACGCTCGGCGAACTTGCTGTACATGCGGAACAGCTCGCCGGCGAACAGCGCCGCCTCGTCGCCCCCCGTGCCGGCGCGGATTTCGAGGACGACGTTTTTCTCGTCGTTGGGATCTTTGGGGACGAGGAGGATCTTCAGCTCGCCCAGCAGCGCGTCGCGCCTGGCGGTCAGCGACTTCAGCTCCTCTTTGGCCAGCTCGCGCATGTCGGCGTCGCCGGAGGCGGCGAGCTCCTCGGCGCCCGTCAGATCGCGCGTGACGTTCTTGTAGTCGCGGAAGCGCTCGACGAGCGGCTCGAGCTCCGCGAGCGCCTTCGCGTGCTTGCGGTACTCGGACGAATCGCTTTGCACCTCGGTGGTCCCGAGCAGGCGCATCAGGTCTTCGTAGCGCTGTTCTTCCGATGCAAGCTTGTCAAACATACAAACAACGTTGAACGCAGAACACGCGGAACCCGCTGAACCATCTTTGTTCTGCGTGTTCTGCGGTTTCTGCGTTGATAGTCGTCATCCTCCCGACACAGGTGGCAGGAATGCCACCTCGTCGCCGTCGCGCAGGACGTGATCCATACGCGCGTAGTCGGCGTTCACGGCGCTCGAGATCGACCGCTCGTACTCGGCGAGCGCCGGGTATTCGCCGGCGAGCTGCCGCCAGACGGTGCCGATCGTCGCGCCCTGGTCGAGATCGCGCGCGAGCTCCGACGCGCCCGCGATGTCGCGAAGCCGCGCGAACAGCCGGACGGTCACGCGCACGCGATCCGCTCCGCTTCCGCGCGCGCGTGTTGATCGTCGGGATCCGCGGTCGCGCCTTCGATCCACATGTCGCCGCCGTCAAAAAACTCGCGCTTCCAGATGGGCGCGATCTGCTTCACTCGCTCGATCGCGTACCGCGACGCCGCGTAGGCGTTGGCGCGATGCGGCGACCGGGTGGCGATCGCGATGCTCGCTTCGCCGATCTCCAACCGGCCGACTCGGTGATGCAGCGCCAGCCGGACGTCGGGCCACCGTTCGTGGATTTCGGCGTCGATGCGCTCGAATGCTTTCAACGCGAGCGGCTCGTACGCTTCGTACTCCAGATATCGGACGCGCCGTCCGACGTTGTGGTTGCGGACGAGACCCAGGAACGTGACGACCGCGCCGTCGGCACCTGCGCTCGGTCCTGCGGTCGAGTCGAGCGCCGCCGCGATTCGCTCCAGCTCGAGCGGCTGCGGACCGATCGCCAGGAGTCGGGTCATCACGCGTTCAGTATACCGCTCCAAAAATGATCGAGGGGCCCATGGCCATGACCGATGGCGAGCGCGTGGGCGATTGCGCCGGCGACGTACTGTTGGGCGCGCTCGGCGGCTTCTGGAAGCGTCCGGCCGAGCGCGAGGTGCGCAGCGACCGCCGACGCGAACGTGCACCCGGTGCCGTGCGTGTGTCTCGTCTCGATCCGTTTCGTCCGGAATTCGTAGAACGTGTCGCCGTCCAGGAGCACATCCACCACGTCGGCGCCCGCCGCGTGTCCTCCTGTGATGATGACCGCGGACGCGCCCATGTCGCGAATGCGCCGCGCCGCGTCGCGCGCGTCCGCGATCGTCTGCACGCGCCGTCCGCTGAGCGCTTCGGCCTCCGGCAGATTCGGCGTCATGACGCGCGCAACGCGCACCAACTCAGTTCGGAGCGCCTGCACCCCGTCATCATCGAGCAGCCGCTGGCCGCTCTTCGACACCATCACCGGATCGACGACGACCAGCGGCAGCTCGACTTCTTCGATCGCGGCGACAACGGCCTCGACGATCGCGGCGTTGGCGAGCATTCCCGTTTTCGTGGCGTGAACGGCGATGTCGCCGGCGATCGCCTCGATTTGCGCGGTGACCAGATCGGCCGGGAGCGGCGCGCAGGCCGTCACGCCGATCGTGTTTTGTGCAGTGACCGCCGTGATCGCGCTGGTGCCGTACACGCCCAGCGCGGCAAACGTCTTCAGGTCCGCCTGAATGCCGGCGCCGCCGCTCGAGTCGCTGCCCGCGATTGTCAGCGCTGTGCGCATACGTTAAGATTTTTGCGCATGCATCCTACCTTGCTCGCCACCATCGCCCGGGCCGATTCGCGCGCGCTCAGGACGGCCGAGCGTGCCGGCGCCGTCGCGTTCGTCGTTGCGCTGACCGCGGTTGCCGCGCAGATCAGCGTGCCGCTGCCGTTCACGCCGGTGCCGCTCACGTTCCAGGCCATGGCCGTGCTGGTTGGCGGTGCGGCGCTCGGTTCGCGGCTCGGGATGGCGAGTCAGCTCCTTTATCTCGCGCTCGGGATTGTGGGGCTGCCGGTGTTTGCCGCGTCGCCGACGCTCGCGCAGGGTCCGGCGCGACTGCTCGGTCCGACCGGTGGCTACCTGATGGCGTATCCGCTCGCGGCGTTCGTCACCGGCTGGCTCGCCGAACGCGGTCTCGATCGCCGGTACTTCACCGCGGTCGTCGCCATGTCGTGCGGCCTCGCCGTGATCTTCGCCGGCGGCGTGCTGTGGCTCGCGCGTTTCGTTCAACCGGCCGGCGCCCTTGGCGCCGCGCTCGCCGCGGGTTTCTATCCCTTCATCCTCGAAGATTTCGTCAAGCTGCTCGTCGCGGGCGGCGTGATGCCCAGCCTCTGGTGGCTCACAACTCACAGAACTCAGAACTGAGAACTCAGAACTGAGAACTCCGAAGTTCTGAGTTCTGAATTCTAAGTTCTCAGTTCTCAGTTCTAAGTTCTACTGCGTCCGAACACCAGCAGATACAAAAACGGCGGCACCTCCTCGCGTTTGATCAACTGAAGTCCGGCTTCGGCCGCTCGTTCGATCACCGCCTCGGGCGCGACGCGCTCCGCCGGTCCGGGCCCGCCTCCACCGGGCTTGAAGTTCACGATGCCGAGCCGTCCCTGCGGCTTGAGCGATCGCGCGACGTTTTTCAGCAGCGGGACCGCCGAGCCCGGAGGGTCGTCCATTTCCGGATACGAGTCGGCGATGAGCACCGCATCCAGTCCCGGCGGCAGCCGCGGATCGTTCGGCATGCCGAGCACCGGCTTGACGTTCGTCAGATTCTCGCGCTGCACGCGCCGGTTGATCGCCTCGATCATCTCCGGCTGAATGTCCTCGGCGTAGACCACGCCGTTCGGTCCGACGCGGCGCGAGAGATGGATCGTGAACCACCCGCCGCCGGCGCCGACGTCGGCGACTTTCGATCCTTCGGCAATGAGCAGCGCGTCCATCACCTGGTCTGGCTTCCACCATTGATCGCGATCGGGCGCTTCGAGCAAGCCGAGATCGAGCGGATCGAACAGCTTCGGCTTCGGCGTCTTTGGTGGGTCGAGTGGGGCAGGTAGGCCAGGTGGGGCAGGTCGGACTTGTGAAGGAGCCTGGGCGATCAGAGAAACACTCAGCGCCACGATGCCCACGAGGGCGCCGCGCGCGATTCGACGGACGCGACTTCTCCGACTCACCAGCCCCACCCGGCCTACCAGCCCCACCCGACCTACCTGCCTTTCTCGCCCACGATGCCTCCGCGCGTCATGGCGTCGGCCGAGAGGATCGCTTCCAGCTTGTCGCGATCGAGCAGTCCGCGTTCCAGCACCAGCTCGCGGATCGATTTGCCGCTCTTCACCGACGCCTTCGCGATTTCGGCGGTCGCCGCGTAGCCGATGTACGGGCTGAGCGCGGTCGCCGTGGCGGTGCTGCGTTCGAGCAGCTCGCGCGCGCGGGCTGCGTCCGCGACGATGCCGTCGACACAGCGCAGGCGGAAGACCTTCATCGCCTCGCGCAGAATCGTCGACGCGTGAATCGCGTTCCACGCGATCACGGGCATCATCACGTTCAGCTCGAGCTGACCCGCGTCCGACGCCATCGCGACCGTCATGTCGCAGCCCATCACTTGAAAGCACACCTGATTCACCATCTCGGGCACCGACGGATTCACTTTGCCGGGCATGATGGACGAACCAGGCTGAACGGCCGGCAGCGCGATTTCCGCAAGGCCGGCGCGCGGACCCATGCTGAGCAGACGTAAGTCGCTCGCGACCTTGCCGACTTCGACGGCCAGGCGGCGCATCGCACCCATGTATGCGAGGACGTCGCCCATGCTTTGTGTGACGCGAAACAGATTCAGAGCCGGTTTCAGGGGAAGACCCGTGTACCGCGCGAGGGTCGTCACGACGAGACGCCGGTACTCCTCGCCGGCATTCAGACTCGTGCCGACCGCGGTGGCGCCGATGTTGAGCTCCAGCAGTTGCTCGGACGCCTGCGCGACATCCTCGGCGCCGCGCCGCACGCACTCGGCGTAGCCGCTGAATTCCTGACCGAGCGTGATGGGGACGGCATCCTGCAGATGCGTGCGTCCGGTCTTCAGGACGTCGGCGAACTCGTCGGCCTTGCGCGCGAGACTGTCGGCGAGCGCGCGCGCCGCGGCGACGAGCGGATTGGCGCCGAGCAGCAGCGCCAGCCGCGTCGCCGTCGGAAACACGTCGTTGGTCGACTGTCCCATGTTGACGTGATCGTTCGGATGGACGCGCGTGTAGGTCCCGCGCGCGTCGCCGAGGATTTCGGCGGCGCGGTTCGCGAGCACCTCGTTGGCGTTCATGTTGTGCGACGTGCCCGCGCCCGCCTGGTAGACGTCGACCACGAACTGATCGCGGAGTTTGCCGCTCAGAATCTCGTCGGCGGCGGCGATGATCGCGCGTGCGATGTCCTTGTCGAGTCGACCGAGGTGAGCGTTGGTCTCGGCCGCGGCTTTTTTGACGAGAATTGTCGCGGTGACGAGCTCGCCGGGCGCGCGCAGGCCGCTGATGGGGAAGTTCTCGACGGCGCGCGCCGTCTGCACACCGTAGTACGCATCGGCCGCGACCTTCAGTTCGCCGAGCGGGTCACGCTCGATCCGAAACCCATCAGCCATCAGCAGTCAGCCATCGATAGGCTAGTATACTGGGCCGTTATGCTGCCATCCTTCTTCGACAGCGTGCTTCAACTCATCGTTCGGACCTCGACCGATCTGCCGCCCGACGTGCGCGCGGCGATGAAGACCGCGCTCGTTTCGGAGCCCGACGGCACGCGATCGTCGCAGGCGCTCACGATCATCGCGCAGAACATCGATCTCGCGGTCGATACCGAGGGCGCGATCTGCCAGGACACCGGGATGCCGACCTTCGAAGTGAAGACGCCGGTCGGCGCGAATCAGATCTGGATGCGGCAGCAGATTCGCGAAGCCGTGGCCGAGGCGACGCGCCGCGGCAAGCTGCGGCCGAACTCGGTCGACTCGATCACCGGCACGAACTCCGGCGACAATCTCGGGCCGGGCACGCCGATTATTCACTTCGATCAATGGGAGCGCGACGCGATCGAGATCAAGCTGATTCTGAAAGGCGGCGGCTGCGAGAACACGAACGCGCAGTACTCGCTGCCCGTGGAGCTGCCGCATCTGGGACGCGCCGATCGCACGCTCGACGGGGTGAGGAGGTGCATCCTGCACGCCGTCTGGCAGGCGCAGGGCAAAGGCTGCGCGCCGGGCGCCGTCGGCGTGTGCATCGGCGGCGATAGGACGTCGGGCTACACGCACGCGAAAGAGCAGTTGTTCCGCACACTCGACGACGTGAATCCCGATCCGCGGCTGGCGGAGCTCGAAGGGTCGATCATGTCGACCGTGAACGATCTCGACATCGGCACGATGGGGTTCGGCGGAAAGGTGACGCTGATTGGCTGCAAGGTCGCCGCGTTGAATCGCCTCCCCGCCAGCTTTTTCGTCTCCGTCGCGTACGACTGCTGGGCGTTCCGGCGGCTCGGCATCGCGTTGAACGCGTCGAGCGGCGCGATCGAGCGCTGGCTCTATCGCGATCCGGCGCATCCGATTATTCCGATGCTCGATCAGGCGGGCTTCACGCGCACGGGACGCGAAATCCGTCTGCACGCGCCGCTGACCGACGAGGCGGTGCGGTCGCTCGAGGTCGGCGACGTCGTGCTGATCTCGGGACCGATGTTCACCGGCCGCGACGCGGTCCATTCACATCTGATGAAGCACGAGCCGCCGGTCGACCTGCGCGGCTCGGTCCTCTATCACTGCGGCCCGGTCGTGATGAAGGAGGGCCATACGTGGTGTGTCACCGCCGCCGGTCCGACGACGAGCATTCGTGAAGAGCCGTATCAGGGAGAGATCATCAAGCGCTACGGCGTGCGCGCCGTGATCGGCAAAGGCGGCATGGGCGCGAAGACGCTGGCCGCGATGAAAGAGCACGGCGCGATCTATCTCAACGCCATCGGCGGCGCCGCGCAGTTCTACGCGCGCGCGATAAAAAAAGTCGACGGCGTGTCGCTCCTCGAGTTCGGGACGCCGGAAGCGATGTGGCATCTGACCGTCGAAGACTTCCCGGCGATCGTGACGATGGACGCGCACGGGAACAGCCTGCACAAGGACATCGAACACGAGTCGGGGCAGCATCTGGAAGCGATAGGCGTCTGACCCGACGATCGACGCAGAATTCGCAGAACACGCAGAAAAAATTCGCTCTGCGGTTTCAGCGTGTTCTGCGGTCAACGTCGTGTCGCGAAATCTTTCAGCGCCGGACGCGCGAAGCCGTGTTCCATCGCGGCGACGTCCAGGTCGGTTGTTTCGATATCCGAGATCGACAGCAGCGGAAACGGCGACAGCTCTGGCAGGTCGACGGTCTTGAGATAGCCGCCGCACGCCGTGCACACCTCGACGCGGCGATCCTTGCGCTCTTCGTTCGGTGCGGCGGTGACGAACGGCTCTCCGCTCTCGTCGCAGTACGTGCACGCGTAGTGATTCAGCTCCCACGCGCTCGAGCAGAACGAGCAGCGCAGCGTGCGGTGCCCAGAGACGACTTCAGCCAGCGCCGGCCACGATCCGCACGCCGGGCAGTAGCCGCGGTTCCACCCGTCGAGCGCAGAGCGCAGCACTTCGTCGTGCGCATGATCGAGCAGCGTGCGCTGAAGCGCATGCACGAACGGACTGACGGCGAGCTCGGCGACGAGCCAGACGAGATCCGGCGCGAGACCGCGATGGCTGGCGCCGACGCGAATCGCCGTCTGATTGCGCGTCAGCGACGCCGCGAGCAGCGAGCCGGGTTCGACGCTGCCGCTGTCGATCGCGTCGCGAATGTGCGTGGCCGTCTCGCCGGCGCCGCCGGCCGCGAGGGCCTCGCTCAACTCGACCAGGGCGTTTTTCAGCAGCGGCACCGGCAGCGGAAGCGGCTCGCCGGCGAATGCGGGCACGCCGCGCGTCAGCTTGGCGGCGAGGTATTTCGGCGGCAACGAGAGCCGCGGGAGCCGGCCGGCCTCGATGGTTCTGCCGAGCTCGTTGACGAGCGTCAGCAGCCGGCGCTGGAGGTCGATTGCGGGGGCCAGGTCGGGGCGCGCCTCGAGAATGGCGCGCCACCGGCGCTCGGCGGTATCGAGTACGGACTCGATCGCCTGAGGCCATTCTCCGGCCGGCAGGGGCACATACGGCATGGTGTTGTTATAATGTTGGCATGATTAACGTATCCGAAACGGCGGCGTCGAAGATCAACGAGCTTCTGGCCGACGAAAACAAAGCGGGCAGCGGCCTCCGGGTCTTCGTGCAGGGCGGCGGCTGCTCCGGCTTCCAGTACGGCCTGATGATCGAGGAGAACGGTCAGGGCGCCGGCGATCAGGTCTTCGAGTCGAACGGCGTCAAGCTGTTCATCGACCCGATCAGCATCCGGTATCTGAGCGGCGCCGAGGTCGATTTCGTGGACACCATCACCGGCGGCGGCTTCACGATCAAGAACCCGAACGCGACATCGACCTGCGGCTGCGGCCAGTCCTTCTCCGTCGACTAACGTCACGCATGAAATTGGTAAGTTGGTGATTGGTAAGTTGGTAAAGTAATTTACCAATTCACCACGTTACCGATTTACCAATCGCATGAACCTGCCTCTCCGTCCTTCCGGGGGAAAGCACTCCGCCAAGCGCGATCGGATTGTCGACGTCTTCCTGCGCCAGAAGGGCCACGTCAGCGCGGACGAGTTGTTCGAGCTCGTGCGCAAGGAGCACCCGGGCATCGGGCGCGCGACCGTCTATCGCACGCTGCAATGGACCGTCGAAGCGGGCATCGCGCGCAAGGTCGACTTCGGCGAAGGTCGATCGCGGTTCGAGCCGGCTTATCGGCATCCGCGTCACTTTCATCTCATTTGCACGACCTGTCATCGCTCGTCCGAGTTTCTCAGCTCGGACGTCGAATCGCTGATGGAGGAAATCGCCGCGGCGCGCAGCTTCACGCCGAGCCAGTCGGTCGTTCAGATTTACGGTACCTGCGAAGACTGCCGGACCGGCAAGCAGACGGCGCCAATCGACGGCGCGACCACCGAGCTGCTCTTCGCCCGCGACGCGCTGCGGATGGCGATTGCGACCGAGCGCAGCGGGCTCGCGTTCTATACGCGTGCCGCGGGCATGACGAAAGACAAGCGCGGCCGCACGGTGTTCGAGCGCCTGGCCTCCGAAGAAGGCGAGCATCTCGGCACGCTCGAGAAACGGTATCGCGAGCTCGTCGCGCAGGATCCGCTGCTCGAAACCCGGCCGACGTTTCTCTTCTTCAAGGGCGCGGCGAGCGGGCTGTTCGCCTCCGGCGCCGACGAGCTCCAACAGGCGGTCACCGACGAGCAGGCGCTGCTCATCGGCATCAAATGCGAGCGCGGCTCGCACAACTTCTTCAAGCGGTACGGCGAACGTTTCGAGGACTCGGAAGGCAAGCAGGTGTTCCTGCAGTTCGCCGACGAGGAGCGCGCCCACCTCGATCTGCTCATCAGGGAATACCGCGCGCTGCGCGAACGCCAGGGGCGCAGGCGCTCGAAGAAGTCAGACCTCAGGCGCGATCGCCGTTGATCGATCTCCATACGCACACGACCGCCTCGGACGGCCGCTGCACGCCGGCCGAGCTCGTCGCCCGCGCGGCGGCCGCCGGCGTGACCGTGCTGAGCGTGACAGACCACGACACCGTTGCCGGCTGCGAGGCGGCGTCGGCGGCATGCCGCGAGCGCGGCATCGAGTTCGTTCCCGGCATCGAGATCACCGCGGTTCGCGAGAACGCCGACGTCCACGTGCTCGGCTACTTCATCGACACACGCTCGTCGGCGCTGCTGTCCTTTCTCGCCGATCAACGGCAGCGCCGCATCGAGCGCGTCCGCGAGATGATCGCCCGGCTCGCCGGACTTGGCATCGTCCTCGACGCCGACGCGATTCTGCAGCCGGGGATCGACGATTCCAGCAAAGCGGTCGGCCGGCCGTGGATCGCGCGCGCGCTCGTCGCAGGCGGCCACGTCGCCACGACGAACGACGCCTTCGACCGGTTTCTCGCGCGTGGGCGGCCGGCGTTCGTCCCTCGCGCGGGCGCGCCGCCGGACGAAGTCATCGCGCGGATTCACGAAGCGGGCGGCCTTGCGTCGATCGCGCATCCCGGTTTGCTCGGCCATGACGAGTGGATTGACGGATTCGGACGCGCCGGCGTCGACGCGCTCGAGGCGTATCACGCCGATCACGACGCCGACGCCACGTCACGCTATCTGAAGATCGCCGAGCGCATGGGACTGGCCGTGACCGGCGGCACCGACTATCACGCCGACGAGTCGCACGGCGCCGCCGCGCCGGGCCGCGTCTCGCTGCCACGAGCGCACTACGATCGCTTTCGTGCGGCGAGGCGCGCCACCGCCGCGGGCGAGAGGACTTCCTCGTAGAACAGGATCTCGAATCCTTCGAAGTACGTCCGCAGCTCGCCCTCCCGCAGCAGATGATCCGGCGAAGTCGGTCCGACGCCCAGTGCGAGCTGCCGCGACGTGAACGTTTCGTAGAGGACGAGTCCGTCCGGCACGAGCGATTCGCGGATGGCCGGAAACAAATCGCGCTGCAGGTATCGCGTCACGACCACGAGCTCGAAGCGCGCCGCCGGCAGCGGATGCGCGGTGAGATCGGCGCACCATGCGCGAATCGGCGTGCCTGCGTCGAGCGCCGCGCGCGACGCGTCGTGAACGGCGTCGAACTTCACGTCGACGCCGAACGTGCGATACCCGGCCCGCGCGAGCGGCAGCGTGTGACGGCCGCGTCCCATCGCGACATCGAGCGCACGCCGCCGTACGGGCACCCCGTGAACGCCATCGACGGCATCCCGCGCGATCCAGTCCATGACGAACGGCGAAGGTGGAATAATGGGCCGTTGGCTCAAGCGCTGCTCACCGGTGTCTTCATCGGTCTCGTCGGTCTCGTGGCCACTGCGGTCCTCGGTCTTCGCGGCGGCGACGTCGCCCGTCACATCTCGTACGGCTTCTTCTCGACGATGATCACGCTGCTCGCGCACTCGATGATGATGTTTTATCTCATCGGGAAGGGCAAAGCGGTGAAGGACGCCATGACCGAGCATCAGGTGACCGGCGACTACTACCGGCGGATCGCCGCCGCGCGCAAGCCGGTGTTCTCCATCGGCACGCTCGCGATGGCGGTGACGATGACCGCCGCCGTCCTCGGCGCGAGCGTCGATACCGGCGTGCTGCCGCCGATGGTCCACGCGATGATTGCGTACGGCGCGATCGCCTGTAATCTCGCGGCGGCGAAGATCGAAATCGCCGCGCTCACCGCGTCGAGCCGGATCGTCGACGAAGTCAACGGCCTCATCGGCCTGTGACGCCCGCCGTTCTCGAGATGACCGGAGTGTCGAAGGCGTACGGCGCTCTCCGCCCGCTCCGCATTCACCAGCTCACCGTCGCGCCGGCCGAACACGTCGCCCTCATCGGCTTCGATCAGCCGTCGGCGGAAGTCTTCGTCAACCTCACGACCGGCGCGACGCTGCCGGATGCCGGCACGGTGAGTCTCTTCGGCCGCTCGACTGCCGCCATCGCCGACAGCGCCGACTGGCTCGCGTCGGTCGATCGCTTCGGGATCGTGAGCGCGCGCGCGGTGCTGCTCGACGCGCTCACGGTGATTCAGAATCTCGCGATGCCGTTCACGCTCGACATCGAGCCGCCGGCCGACGAGGTCCGCGCGCGCGCCGAGGCGCTGGCGGCGGAAGCCGGCCTCGCGCCGGCGGCGTGGGCGCGGCCGGCGCGCGATGTCGATGCCGCGTCGCGAGCGCGCATCCGGCTGGCGCGGTCGCTCGCGCTCGATCCCGGCGTGCTCCTGCTGGAGCACGCCAGCGCGCATCTCGATCCCGAATCGGCGCGCGCGTTCGCCGCCGACGTGAGGGCGATTGCGGCGCGCCGCGACGCGGCCATCATCGCCGTCACGGCCGACGAGGCGTTCGCCGCCGCCGTCGCCGCGCGTGTGTTGACGCTCGAACCGGCGACGGGCCGGCTCGCCGAGCGGCGGCGGCGTTGGTTTCGACGCAGTCTCGGCTAGAATGTTGGGCCGCGACGCGTGGGGGCGGGGCCTCACGCGCGTGAGAATGTGCCCCGCGAGAAGTCATGAAAGGGAGCGTTATTATGCATCTCAGGACCCAGCTCGCGCTGGTCGCCGTCACAGTTGCCGGTCTCGGTATGCTCGTCAGCGCTCAAACCGCGAAGCCAGGAGCCAAGCCGGCTGGCAAGAAGCCGCGCGTGTTCTTCGTCGAGCCCAAGGCCAACGCGACCGTCTCGAGTCCACTTCATATGAAGTTCGGCGCCGAGGGAATCGAGATCGCCGCCGTCCCGCCGGGAGACGTCAAGACGACGCGGAAGGGCATCGCGCACTATCACGTCGGCATCGATCAGAAATGCCTGCCTTCCGGCAAGGAGATCGTGAAAGGGACGCCGTCGTGGGTGCATTTCGGCGATGGGAAGGACGTGTTCGACACGCAGTTGACACCGGGCAAGCACACGCTCGCGCTGCAGCTCGGCGACGACCTCCACGTCACGATGCCCGGCACCTGTCAGATGATCACGGTCACCGTGAAGTAAGGCCGCGTCCGGTAGAACGTACGAGCCAGGGTTCGGAGGAGCTTGTGCATTTTGTTACCCGGACCCTGGCCTCTGTTTGTACACAGCCGTATGGGTTTCCACGTCTCGAGCCGCCTCATCCACCGGGCTCGGCCTAATTCCACCAGATTCGTAAAAGAGACGGTGGAACAGAACTTGATAATCGTTTCCTGGGCTCGTGCGCGCCCAAGGAGACTCGGATGGCAGCCGGTACGATCAAGCGACTCGTTCGGGACCGAGGATTCGGGTTTATTCGGGACGACGGCGGACAGGAGTGGTTCTTCCACCGCAGCGCAGTGCAGGGCAGCTTCGACCAGCTCAATGAAGGTCAGCGCGTCAATTTCGAGGAAGAACCCTCGGCCAAGGGGCCGCGCGCCGGAAACGTTCGCAGCGAAAGCTGAGGCGGCTTCGCCGCCTATCGTCGTTTTATTCGACATCGACGGCACGCTTGTGCTCACCGGCGGTGCTGGTGGGCGGGCAATGACGCTGGCGTTTCGGGAGTTGTTTGCCGTCGACGATGCATTTCACGGCATACCTCTGCCTGGCCGCACCGACGCGTGGATTCTCGCCGACGCCGCCACAGCTCATCGCATTCCGCACGACTCTCCCCATCTCGAGCGTTTCCCTGAGGTCTACCTTCATCACCTGGCGATCGAGCTCGACAAGCCCGGACCGCAAAAGGGCATCATGCCCGGCGTGCGCGAATTGCTCGACACGCTTGCGCAGCGCGACGATGTCTATCTCGCACTGCTGACCGGCAACTACGAGGCGGCCGCGCGTCTCAAGCTCGAACACTTCGACCTGTGGCGGTACTTCGCGTGCGGCGCGTTCGGCGACGCGGCGCCCGATCGCAACGGCCTCTTGCCGAAAGCGATCGCGCGCATCGCCGCGTGCGGCGGGCCTTCCGTTCGCGCGGTGGACGCAATCGTGATCGGCGATACGCCGCTCGACGTCGCGTGCGCCGCGTCCGCCGGCGCGCGTTCGATCGCGGTGGCGACCGGCAACTATTCGGTCGCCGAACTGCGCGTGTCGGGCGCGGACGTCGTCTTCGCGGATCTCAGCGACACGCGAGCGGTCTTGCGGGCCCTGACAGTTGGTGACGGTTTAGAGCTGACGGCTGAAAGCTGATTAGAATTCACGCGAGGAAGCGAACGGGGCCCGGTGGCCCTCCCGGTCTTCAAAATCGGTTGCTCCCCGTTTATTCGGGGAGGCTCGGTTCGACTCCGAGGCGCTTCCGCCACATTTCGAGATTGTTGGCTGTCGATGGCTGGATTGGAGATTGAGTGCAGATTGCAGACTTACACCAATCTGCAATCTGGCACTCGGATCTCGAGCGGAGAGCTACCCTTCGATCAAGCGGACATCACCCGCGCGCGGTCCCTTCTGCGATTCTTCAGGCGTGAACTCGACGCGCTGCCCTTCGCGCAGCAGCTCGAACACGGCGCCCCGGACCGAACTGCGGTGAAAGAAGTGTTCGATTCCGCCTTCGTCGCGGATGAATCCAAATCCTTTGTCGATCAGGAGCCGTGCAATTGTCCCGGTAGGCATACCCGAAGCCCTCCGTTCCGAACCCCCAGGGATATCCCAGGGGGACTCAGCCGGGTACGGGGCGCCTGCCAGAAAGAGTGTGCCGCGACGCGGAGCCGGCCAAGTCTTCCAGCGTTCAGCTCAGCTGGAAAATCGGGGTCAGTCTAGGCAGTTCAATACCCGAAGTCAAGGAAAGTCTGACCTTTAGCGGCAGCCCTTATTTCTGACACCTGCCAGGTTTCGACGTCCTCATCCTCCTCGTCTTCATCGTCGCCATCGTCCTCGTCCTCGTCGAAATCGTCGTCGTCCTCGGGTTCGTCGTCAGGATCGTCATCGAGTTCGAAACGCGGCGCGAGGCACGTGAGCGGTGTCGTCATGGCGTCGTCACGATCAGGAAGCTGGTTCAGCGGGTTTGACTTTTTCGCGGTTCGGCGGTGGATACGTCGACCAGAAGTGGCGGCCGCAGCGCGGGCACACCCAGAACTGGTCGGGCATCCACGGCATCCCCGGCGCGGGGTCGCGCATCTCCATGTCGGCGCCGCAGCGCTGACAGCGGATCTTGAGATCGACCTCGGGCATTCAGGCGCGATTCTATAACATTGCCGTGGTGATTCCGGCACTGGTGCTCGCGGCGGGACGATCGTCGCGCATGGGACGCGCAAAAGCGCTGCTGCCGATCGGCTCCGACACGTTTCTGACGCGCATCGTGCGGACGTTTCTCGACGCCGGGGTCGACGATGTGGTCGTGGTCGTCGGCCATGAGGCGGAGGCCATCGTCCGCGAATTCTCCAGAAGCGGTCTTCCGGCGCGCTTCGTCCTCAATCGCGAGTACGACCGCGGGCAACTGTCCTCGCTACTCGCTGGTCTGGCGGTGATCGATCGTCCTGGCGTGACAGCCGTGCTCGTGACGCTGGTCGACGTGCCGCTCGTCTCGGCAGAGACGGTGCGGACGGTCATCGAGCGTTATCGGCAGACGCACGCGACCATCGTCCGCCCGACGTCGGGCGCTCGACACGGCCACCCGTTGTTACTCGACCGGTCGATTTTCGACGAGTTGCGTGCGGCGGATTTCGAGGCGGGTGCAAAACCGATCGTGCGCGCCCATGCGTCGCCGCAAGGCGATATCGCCATCGCCGACGAAGGCGCGTTCACCGATATCGATACCGCCGAAGAGTACACAAGGGCAGTGCTCAGCGATCCGACGAATCATCATCCCAACGCCGATCGTGAGCCACGTCGCGATGCCTGAGACCGGAGAATCCCTGGTCCACGCGCTGACCGGTCTGCCGCATCTCGGGTACCGCGTAGCCTTCTGCAATCAACCACGACCCGATGCTCGGCGAGACCTCGCGGACGTCGCCGCGCACGAAATTGTCCAGCCGGACTCCGTCGAGCTCGTGTTCCCGGGGCGTCTCTCTGATTCGGACTTTCACCTTGCTCTGAAACGCAGCAAACGAAGTGCCGGCATTAATGCTAGAGACTAAGGCCAATAGGTGTGGCTGAGGACTTAAGAAGCGAACCAAGATGCTACTGGGCTGTTCGCGTAACCGAACTCAAGCTTAATTTTTCGCACGCCTTTGACATCTGCGCAGCGCCACGCGCTGGCGTGTCGATTGCTGAGTGTCCACCTGGTCCATACCGTCAGGGAGGATGTGTCGAATGTGCCGGCGCCCATTGGGATGGCTTGTTGTTCCGTTACTCGTGGCTTTCGGTGAGGTGCTCTTCGCGCCGTCAATCGGCGCCGCGCAGACTGCACCGGAATTACCGCGAACATTCATCGATACGCGATACGTGCCGCCGACCGGGCTGACGATCGCCGTTCCCGCGGACGGCGACTTTCAAGCGGCTCTGGACAGCAGCCAGCCTGGCGATGTCATCACGCTGGAGGCGGGCGCCACGTACACCGGCAACTTCATCCTGCGCGACAAAGCCGGTTCCGGTTGGATCACGATCAGGACGTCCGCGTCCGATTCACGCCTGCCGCCGCTCGGGACGCGCATCACGCCGTCGTTCTCGAATGTCCTGCCGAAGATCGTCACCGCGACCACCGACACGCCGGTACTCCAAACGGAAGCGGCGGCTCACCACTATCGATTCATCGGCGTCGAGTTCGGTGTCGCGCCCGGAGTCGATATCTGGAACCTCATCGAGCTCGGCACCGGGTCGGAGGCGTCAGCGTCGCTGCTGCCGCACCACATCGTGGTCGACCGTTGCTACGTGCACGGGAAGGACACGGGCAGGGCCATTCGTGGCATCGCGATCAACGGCGCGTCGATGGCTGTCATCGACTCGCACGTCTCGAACTTCCATGGCGTCGGCCCCGACTCGCAGGCGATCTCAGGCTGGGCCGGGCCGGGACCGTTCAAGATCGTCAACAACTACCTGGAAGGCGCGGGCGAGAACGTCATGTTCGGCGGCGCGGATCCGTCGATCGCCGGCGTGGTGCCGTCCGACATCGAGTTCCGCCGCAACCGCGTGTTCAAGCCGCTCCGATGGAAGATCGGCGACCCGAGCTACGCCGGCATTCCATGGACGATCAAAAACAGCTTCGAGCTGAAGAACGCGCAGCGCGTGCTCGTCGACGGCAACACGTTCGAAGGAAACTGGACGCAGGCGCAGGTCGGCTTCGCCATCGTCTTCACGCCGCGGAACCAGAACGGCAAGGCGCCGTGGTCGGTCGTGCAGGATGTGACGTTCACCAACAATCTGCTGATCCGATCGGACCATGGGATCAATATCTCCGGGCGCGACGACCGCTTTCCGAGCCAGCAGACCACACGCGTGTCGATCCGGAACAACCTGTTGTACCTCGTCGGCGGACGGATGCTGCAGGTGCTCGCCGGCACGGCGAACGTCGCCTTCGAGCACAACACCGCCGATCACACCGGCGAGACGACCGTGAACGCCGACGGCACTCCTCATTCCGGTTTCGTGTTTCGGGACAACATCGTCACGTACGGCAGCTACGGCATCTTCGGTAGCGGCGCCGGCCCCGGCAACGTCACGCTCAATAGATACTTCCCGAATGCGATCGTCCGCCGGAACGTGTTCGCCGGACGGAATGCTCCGTCCGCCGCTTCGTCGTATCCCGCGGACAATTTTTTCGTGGCGTCGCTCGACGAAGTCGGATTCGTCGACCGTGCGAATCGCAACTACCTGTTGCGTCCGTCGAGCTCTTATCGCGACGCGGCGTCCGACGGGACGAACATCGGGACCGATATCGCGGCGCTCGACACGGCGAGCTCCGGCGCGCCGCTGCGGGCGGACTCGACGCCGCCGAAGGTGACGCTCACGTCGCCGGGCGCCGGCGTGGCTACCGGCACGATGACGGTAACCGCCACGGCTTCGGACAACGTTGGCGTGGTCGCCGTTCAGTTCAAGATCGATGGCGTGGATATCGGCGGCGAGGATTTCAGCGCGCCGTACTCCGTCAGTTGGAACAGCGCCACGGTGCCGAACGGCACCCACACGCTGACGGTCGTCGCGAGAGACGCGGCAGGGAACACGACGGTGTCCGCCGGCGTCGCCGTGATCGTCGTGAACCTGCCGTAGGAATCAGCGCGGTCCTCCAGAGGCGGGGCCTTCCTCGTCGCACGTGCGGTCGGGCCGTTTGATTGACGGCGGATTCATTTCACACCGGAAGCGGCGCGCCCACGCCGCCGTGCTCCGCACGTACGCGTCGCCGTACAGCTCACTCGTCTCGATCTGAGTGTTCTCGTACCATTCGTTCCAGCTCGTCACAAGTACCCAGTCAGGCCGCGCCGCGATGGCCGCCAGCCACTGCGCGTCGTAGTAGGCGCCGTCCGCCCGATCGCGAAAGAGCGGGTCCACGCGGGTTGGAATCAACGTGTCGTCGTATCCGGGCGAGACCGTTGCGGCCCAGATGCGGCGCGCCTCCGTCGACGAGCGCGGCAGCAGATGGTACGTGCGAACGCGCAGGCTCTGTGTCAGGTTGAACCGCTTCACCTCTTCCGTGGACATCCTCACGCTCGCGTACAGAAAGGCGCCGTCGAGGCCTTCGAGCCACGCGGCATTCGTCCCCTCGGCCATGATCAGCGGATGACGGCCGCTGGCCCGAATGTTCGCCATGATCGTGCGCCACGTGGCCGGATCGATCAGCTCGGCGGCGTAGACGAAGATGACCGGTCGCCCCGCATACGTCAGGTAGACCGGGTCCGATCCGTAGCGGTCGACGATCTCGGCGATCCAGGCCTCCATGATGCCGGGATCGATCGGATTGCGCTTGCGTCCGCCTTCTCGCGCGGCGTCGGTTTCGATCAGAATCGAGACGAGCATGCCGGTCTGGTGCGCGGCGGCAACCGCCACCCGCATCGGCCGATTCACGCCAACCCAGGACATGGCGAGCGCGTCGAGGCCCGCACGCCGCGCCTCGGCGAACTCCACGACCACTTCGGGTTCCTGGTCGGTTGAATAACGGCGCGGTGACCGATCCTTCAGGAGCGGATCGGTCCACGTGGAGTGCAAGTACCACGGATAGTAAAACGCCACGACGCGAGGCACGCCCGCCGAACCGACCGGCAGCGGACTGCCGTCGCGCAGCAACCCGATCGGCGTGCCGAAGCGGATGGCCTCCGCGCTGTCGGTGACGCGGTCGACGAGCCTGGGGCGGTTCTCGCGGTTCGCGTTGTAGATCTCGATGACGCTGTCGCTTGGGGGATCGAGCGACACGCTCCATTCGGCCAATCCGTGAGGCGGCAGGTTGGCGACGAGCCACTGACACTCGATTTCGACTTCCTGCGTCGATTCGTTTTCGAGCCGGCATGCCGGGCCGTCGGCGGTTGCGCGGGTGTGTTCGGATGCTGAGGCGACGCCGGCGCGAGCCTGCACCACGGCGCCGGTCGCGAGCGAGAGGTCAGCGCGTTCGGCCGAGGTCGTGAGGCGCGCCCGAATGCGGACGACACTGTCGGCGGGATCGTTGATCCGGCTGGCTTGAAGCGCCGCGCAGGCGGTGCCGATAGCGAAGCACCCGAGAATCAAGCGGCTCATGACAATCCATTGGGGGCACTCTCGATTATAGGACTGGCGACTGACGAGGTTTTCCATCATTTTTATGTCGCCCGCAGGCCCGGGGAGATTTTCAAATCTGCAACGCGGTTTGATGTACATGTTTGTGTACGAGCCTGCCAAAAGCTGGGCGAAGTGCGGGCGACCTGTGTATCCTTGTGGCTCACCTTGAAGGGCCAAATCCTACGCGTCTTCGTCATCGTGCTGACTGCTGCCGCCGGTACGTCCTGCCGGAGTGCTTCCCCACGCGGCGTCGAGCCGCATGTACCGGATCAGGCTCGCGACGCGCCTCCGCCGATCGTCCAGCCGGGCGCGCCGGGCGAGCCGAGTAAAGTCATCGCCGTCGACAAGGCGACCGATCTATCGCAGGTGGAATACACGGGCGCCGACATCAAGTTCATGCAGGGGATGATCGGCCACCACGCGCAGGCGGTGGACATGGTCGCCCTCATCCCGACGCACACCAACCGCGAGGACATGCGGCTGCTCGGCAAGCGCATCGACCTGTCGCAGCAGGACGAGATCAAGATGATGCAGCGCTGGCTGGAAGTTCGCGGTCAGCAGATTCCGACGCCAGGCGCGCATCGCATGCACGGCGCGGTGCTGATGCCCGGCATGCTCACGCCCGAAGAAATGGAACAGCTCGCGGCCGCGAAAGGCTCCGAGTTCGATCGATTGTTTCTCGAAGGGATGATCAAACATCACGGCGGCGCGATTGCGATGGTGAGCGACCTGTTCAACACGCCGGGTGCCGGCCAGGACGTCGAGATCTTCGCGTTCGCGTCGGACGTCGACGCCGATCAGCGCATGGAGATCGATCGGATGGGCGCGATGCTCAACGCGATCCTGAAGGAGCGTCAGCAATGAGATCCACTGTCGTCAAACTGTTCTGCCTCTCCGCCCTCGTGGCGTGCGTCGTGATCGAGGGAGCGGCGCAGCAGGTTCCAGCGGTTGGAACGATCGATCAGCGCGTCGGGCTCAAGGCAGGCTTCCGGGACGCCGGCGAGGCCGCGAAGAACATGGAGCATGTCGCGAGCCTTCCGAAGCCGGAAGGTTTCTTCGATCCCACCGCGCCGGCCGGCCGTGGCTCTCCGCCTGAAAGCCAGGCGAACGCCAACGGAAGGCAGAACGCGCCGAACACGCCACCGACAAATCCGCCGGGACCGCCGCCGTTCGATCCGGTGGCGTCGAACCGGCTTGGCTTCACGAACTCGGACCTCGCCTTCACCGGCAACCACGTCATCGTCGGCAACTATCACGGCTTCAATACCTACGATGTCGAGCGTCCGAACCGGCCGAAGCTCCTCGCATCGGTCGTCTGTCCGGGCGGACAGGGCGACGTCTCCGTTCACGGCAATCTGCTGTTCATGTCGGTGGAGCAGACGCGGGGGCGTCTCGACTGCGGCACGCAGGGCGTGCAGACGCCGGTCAGCCCCGAGCGGTTCCGCGGCATCCGCATCTTCGACATCAGCGACGTGAGCAAGCCGAAGCAGTTGGCGGCGATTCAAACGTGCCGCGGATCGCACACGCACACGCTGGTGACCGACCTGAACGACAAATCGAACATCTACGTGTACGGCTCCGGCACCGGCGCCGTGCGGTCGGCCGAGGAGCTCGCGGAATGCTCCGGGAAGGATGCGAAGGAAGATCCGAACACGTCGCTCTTCAGCATCGACGTCATCCAGGTGCCGCTCGCGGCGCCGCAGAACGCGAAGATCGTCAACCGCCCGCGCATCTTCATGGACACGGCCAGCGGCAACATCGCGGGTCTGTGGCAGGGCGGCAACCACGGCGAAGGCACGCAGACGTCGCGGCTGACGAATCAGTGCCACGACATCACCGTCTTCCCCGAAGTCGGACTCGCGGCGGGCGCGTGCTCGGGGAACGGCATCCTGCTCGACATCCGCGATCCGAAGAATCCCGTCCGGCTCGATCAGGTGACGGACAAGAGCTTTGCCTATTGGCATTCGGCGACGTTCAACAACGACGGCACGAAAGTGATCTTCACCGACGAGTGGGGCGGCGGCGGACGTCCGCGCTGCCGCTCGATCGATCCGCCGACGTGGGGCGGCGACGCGATTTTCGACGTCGTTGACACAAAGGACGGGAAAACGCTGAAGTTCGCCAGCTATTACAAAATGCCGGCGCCGCAGACCGAGCAGGAGAATTGCGTCGCGCACAACGGCTCGCTCATCCCGGTGCCGGGGCGCGACATCATGGTCCAGGCGTGGTATCAGGGCGGCCTGTCCGTCTTCGATTTCAGCGATACGGCGAAGCCTGTCGAGATCGCGTTCTTCGATCGCGGCCCGATCGACGCGAAGAACATGCACAGCGGCGGATTCTGGTCGACGTACTGGTACAACGGCGCCATCTATGGATCCGAGCTCACCCGCGGCGTCGACGTGTTCAGGCTGAAGCCGAGCGAGTATCTGACGCAGAACGAGATCGACGCGGCGATGCTCATTCGCAACGAAGAGCTCAACACGCAGGAGCAGAAGAAGATCACGTGGCCGGCGGCATCGGCCGTCGCGCTCGCGTACGTCGATCAGCTATCGCGCAGCAAGAGCATCCAGCCGGAGCGAGTGCGTGCCCTGAAGACCGCGCTCGAGCGCGCCGACGCGCTCCGCAGCGGACAGGACAGGAACGCCGCCACCGTCCGCGATCAGCTCGACACGCTGGCCGGGCAATTCGAGAAGGATGCCGCCGCGGCGGACGGACGCGACGCGGCGCGTTTGCGCTCGCTCGCCGAGACGATCAAAGCACGTGCGGCTCGGTTGCGCGCTTGAAAGTCTGAAGTCTGAGGTCTGAACTGGGATTTTGCTGAGAGCTGAACAAGATGAGATCTGCTGTCGCGAGTGGTGTGTGCGTCTCCGCCGTGCTGTTCGCCCTCGTGCTCGAAGGGCGCGCGCAGCAGCGTCCGGCGGCGCCAGCGACGAACGACCCGCGCGTCGGGCTGAAGCCGGGGTTCCGGGACGCCGGCGAGGCCGCGAAAAACCTGGAGAAGATCGCGACACTGCCCAAACCGGAAGGATTCTTCGATCCCAAGTCGCCGGGCGGCACGCCCACGCCGCCGGAGCGCGATCCGAACGCGCCGGAGCCCGATCCCAACGCGCCCCCCGATCCCCGGTTCGCGAACATGCTCAGCTTCGCGAACTCCGATCTCGCGTTCAGCGGCAATCATCTCTTCATGGGCAGCTTCCACGGGTTCAACACGTACGACATCGAGCGTCCCGGGAAGCCGAAGGTCCTCGCGTCGATCGTCTGTCCGGGCGGACAGGGCGACGTGTCGGTGCACGGCAATCTGCTGTTCATGTCGGTCGAGCAGACGCGCGGCCGGATCGACTGCGGCACGCAGGGGGTCCAGACGCCGGTCAGCAGCGAGCGCTTCCGGGGCATTCGCATCTTCGACATCACCGACATCAACAAGCCGAAACAGATCGCCGCCGTGCAGACCTGTCGCGGGTCGCACACGCACACGCTCGTGCCCGATCTGAACGACAAGGCGAACCTGTACATCTACGGCTCGGGCACGGGGACGGTGCGATCGGGCGAGGAGCTCGCCGGCTGCTCCGGTCTGAAACCTGACGAGGATCCGAACACCGCGCTCTTCAGCATCGATGTGATTCAGGTGCCGCTGGCCGCGCCGCAGAACGCCAAAATCGTCAACCGGCCGCGCATCTTTGCCGACCCGGCGACCGGCGCGATCGCCGGGTTGTGGGCGGGCGGCACGCACGGCGAGGGGACGCAGAAGACGTCGGTCACCAATCAGTGCCACGACATCACGGTCTATCCCGAGGTCGGCCTCGCCGCGGGCGCGTGCTCGGGCAACGGGATCCTCCTCGACATCCGCGACCCGAAGAATCCCGTCCGGCTCGATCAGGTCGTCGACAAGAACTTCGCGTACTGGCACTCGGCGACGATCAACAACGACGGCACGAAGGTGATTTTCACCGACGAGTGGGGCGGCGGCACGCGGCCGCGCTGCCGCGCGACGGATCCGCCGACGTGGGGCGCCGACGCGATCTTCGACGTGGTCGACGGGAAGCTCCGCTTCGGCGGCTACTTCAAGATGCCGGCGGCGCAGACCGAGACGGAGAACTGCGTGGCGCACAACGGATCGCTCATCCCGGTGCCCGGCCGCGACATCATGGTTCAGGGTTGGTACCAGGGCGGCCTGTCGGTGTTCGATTTCACCGACTCGGCCAGGCCGGTGGAGATCGCGTACTTCGACCGCGGTCCGATCGACGCGAAGACCCTGATCACGGGTGGATACTGGTCGGCCTACTGGTACAACGGCGCGATCTACGGATCGGAGATCGCGCGCGGCGTCGACGTATTCAGGCTGAAGCCGAGCGAATACCTCACGCAGAACGAAATCGACGCCGCCGCGCTCGTGCGCACCGAGGAGCTCAACACGCAGGAGCAGACGAAGGTCGTCTGGCCGGCGAGCACTGTGGTGGCGCTCGCCTACATCGATCAGCTCGCGCGCACCCAGGCGATTCGCCTGGAGCGTGCGCGCGCCATGAAAGCGGCGCTCGACAAGGCCGATGGACTGCGGACCGGCAAGGAGAAGAACGCCGCCGCCGTGCTCGATCAACTCGACGCGCTCGCCACCGAAGTGGAGAGTGACGCTGGCGCTGCCACTGGCCGCGACGCGACGCGTCTGCGGTCGCTCGCGGCGACCATCAGAGGACGGAGTGCAAGACTCCGCTGACTCGTCGCGTCGCGAAATCAGGAATTCGGAATTGGAATTTGTGCCCTGAATTCTGAATTCTGAATTCCAAATTCCCAATTCTCACAGCGTCGGCGTCGCCAGCCGGGCCGCCTCGCCGAGTGCCTCGCGGACCGAAAAGAAGTTCCCTTCGAGGTGATGGTCTGCGCGATACCGCCAGCGGCGCAAATGTCACACGAAGAATCCGGCGAAGACCGACGCAAGCTCTGCGCGGTCGGCGTCCGAGAGCTCGATCGTCGATCCGGCCAGCGCCGCGTCGAGATGCGCACGGTTGCGCGGGCCGATGATCGCGGCGTCGACGCGCGGGTGGTGAAGCACCCACGCGAGGGCGAGCGCGCTCGTCTCCACGCCGCGACGGCGAGCTTCATCAGAAAGGGCCGTCAGCCCGCGAAAAATCTCGTCGCGCTCCAGGTGACGGTACGGCTCCGGCCGCAGCGTCATTCGCGATCCTTCCGGATACGTTTCAGTGGATCGATACTTTCCTGTCAGCCAACCGCCGGCGAGCGGACTGAATGCGGTGAAGCCGACGCCTTGATCGGCGCATAGCGGGAACAACTCGCGCTCCGGCGCGCGATCGAGCAGGCTGTACGAGTTCTGCACCCAGTCGAAGCGGGCCAAGCCCCGCACGTCGCTGATCCACAATCCGCGCGCGAGGCGCCATGCTTCGATGTTGCTGGCGCCGACGTACAGCACCTTCCCCATCCGAACCAGATCGTCGAGCGCGACGAGCGTTTCGTCGAGCGGCGTTTCCGGATCGGGCTCGTGAATCAGATACATGTCGAGCCGATCGGTCCGCAGCCGCGTGAGGCTCTCGTCCACCTGCTGCAGGATGTGGCGGCGCGAGAGCCCGCGATCGTTCGGTCCAGGTCCGACTGGATTGAACACCTTCGAGCTGAGGAGCAGTTGCTGCCGCGCGGCCGATCCTTTCGCCTTCAGCCATCGGCCGATCCACGTCTCGCTGCGGCCGCCGCCGTAGGCGTTGGCGGTGTCGAAAAAATTGATCCCCGCGTCGAATGCGCGGTCCATCAACTCGCGCGCCTGCTCTTCGGTCTCGCCCATCCCGAAGAACGCCGGCGCCGATCCGATCCCGCCGAAGTTGCCGCAGCCGAGTCCGAGCCGCGAGATTTTCAGGCCGGTCGATCCGAGACGCCGGTAATGCATGGCTTTTTTCACTGGCGGCGGGGCCCTCCACCTCCGCTCGCATCCAATTCGCGCGAGCTACGATGGACCCGATGTAGCCTTGGCGGAGGCGGGCCCTACCGCCGCGAGCTGTCGCCGACACCTCGCCTCGGATTCCCATGTCCTCGGCTCGGTGCGCCACCCCAGCGCGGCTGCCGCGCTGGGGACCCCGGTGCGCCACCCCAGCGCGGCTGCCGCGCTGGGGACCCCGGTGTGGCCGCAGGCGCTCGCAAAGAGTACTCGATGTAGCATGACGGGCCGTCCTGCCGGAGGTTGAACCATGCGACGCTCTTCACTCGCCGCCGTCTTGATTGCGATTCCCGCCGCGACCGTCGTTCTCGACAATCCACGCGTGCGCGTCTTTCGGACAACCGACGCGTCGCTGACCGGCGTGGATCACGGCCCCGGCGTCGTCATCGCGCTGGACGGTGGAGCGGGTCAGACGACGGGCACTGCGGTCTGGATGGACAACGTTGCGAGTCAGCCGGCGCTCGCGCCTGGCGGCTCGTTGATCATCGTGCAGCCTCGGCGCGGCACAGCGCCGATGGTCCCCGCGCCGGTGCCGCTGCCAGCGCCCGTGCCGAAGCCGGGTGAGACACCATTCACTGGCATCACCTTCAATCCGCTGTTCGAGAACGATCGCGTGCGGGTGATGCGCGCCCGGATGGATGTCGGTGCGCGCGAGGCGTTTCACACGCACGCCGCCGACACCATCGTCGTTCATCTGTCCGGCGGCGAGATCGAGGACACGGCGGCCGGCAAGACGATCGTGAATCGCTGGACGCGCGGCGACGTCGAGTTCGAGGCGCGCGGCTCGAGCCACTCAGCACGGAACCTCGGGAAAGCCGTCGACGTGTTCCTGGTCGCTCTCAAACCGTGAGAGCGCCCGCGCTCGCGCGCTCGCCTGACGCCGCGCCGTCACGCCTCAGACGCATTCTCGGCCTCGGGTTCGGCCTCGCCGTGATCGTCGGCAGCACGCTCGGCATCGGCATTCTTCGAGCGCCGGGTCTCGTCGCCGGCCAGATTTCGAATCCTTCGATCATCCTCGCACTGTGGTTCGTCGGCGGACTCTACACACTCCTCGGAGCGGTGTGCCTGGCCGAGCTCGGCACGATGCTGCCCGCGGCAGGCGGTTACTACGTGTACGCGCGCCGCGCGTTCGGCGATTGGGTGGGGTTCGCGGTCGGCTGGACCGACTGGCTCACCTATGGCGCGGTGCTCGGATACGTGTCCATCGCGATCGGTGAGTTCACGGCGGTCCTCGTACCGTCGCTCGGCGGCTTCGTCAAGGTTGTCGCCATCGCCTCGCTCGTCGGCCTCGTGGCGCTGCAGTCGGCCGGCGTTCGCGTGAGCGCGCGATTCCAGGAAGTGACGACGGCGTTGAAGTTCGCCGCGTTTCTGGCGGTCGTGATTGCCGCGCTCCTGCTCGCGCCTGCGGCCTCGACCGGCTCCGCCTTGCCCGCGCTCGCGCCGTCGTTTGTCGGCATCGTCATCGCGCTGCAGTCGGTCGTCATCACGTACGGCGGATGGCAAAGCGCGCTGTACTTCACCGAGGAAGATCGCGACCCGAACCGTAACCTGCCGCGATCGATGATTGCCGGCGTCGCGTCGGTCATCGTTGTCTATCTGCTGGTGAATGTCGCGTTGCTGGCCGTGTTGCCGGTCCCCGATCTCGCGCGGTCGACGCTGCCCGCCGCCGACGTCGCGCAGATTCTGGTGGGCGATCGGGGACGGCAGATCATCACCGTGCTCTCGCTCGTCTCGCTGCCGCCGCTGCTCAACGCCATCATGATGATCGGCACGCGAATCCTCTTCGCCATGGGACGCGACGGCCTCCTGTGGAAGCGGACCGCCGATGTGACGGCCGGCGGTGCGCCGCTGGCGGCGACGCTCGTGACGACGGCGGTGGCGGTTGCGCTGATCGCGAGCGGCACGTTTCAGAAGCTCGTCGCGATCGCCTCGTTCTTCCTCGTGCTCAACTATTCGATCTGCTGTCTCGCGCTCGTCGTGCTGCGCCGGCGTGAGCCCGGGCTGGTCCGCCCCTTCAGCGCCTGGGGCTACCCATGGTCGGCGGCGATCGTGCTGGCAGGCGCCGGCGCATTTCTCGTCGGTGCGGCCGCCAGCGATTCGGTCAACGCCGCCGCCGCCCTCGCGCTGATGGCGGCGGGCCTGGCGGGCCGATTCGTCGCAGACAGGCGGTCGTGACGATCGATATCGTTCGCCAGCGGCTGCGAAATCAGAGACTCGTGTCGCCTGAATGCCAGACGGCGGCCGACCCGGGCGAGGTCATCGCGTGGCTCGGCGCCATGCAGGCGCAGGACTTCGCAGGTGCGAAGTGGGCGGTGGGCATGCGGGCGCCGCGCATCACGGATGCCGACGTCGACCGCGCGTTCGATGCCGGCCGCATCCTTCGCACACATCTCCTCCGTCCGACGTGGCACTTCGTCGCGCCCGCTGATATTCGATGGATGCTCGCGCTCACCGCGCCGCGGGTTCATGCGATGAACGCGCCGTACTATCGAAAGTGCGGTCTGGACGCACCCCTCTTCGCGCGCAGCGCGGCGGTGATCGAGCGCGCCCTGCAGGGCGGCAAACAGTTGACGCGTTCCGAGCTGGCGTCGGCGCTTCGACGTGCGGGCATCCACGCGGACGGGATGCGCCTCGCTTATCTGATGATGCGGGCAGAGCTGGACGGCATCATGTGCAGCGGCGCGCGACGAGCAAAGCAGTTCACCTACGCGGTCGTCGCCGAACGTGCACCGCGCGCGCGACTGCTGGAGCGCGACGAAGCGCTCGCCGAGCTGACGCGCCGCTACTTCTCGAGCCATGGACCGGCGACATTGAGGGACTATTCATGGTGGTCCGGGCTCACCATGCGCGAAGCGCGGACCGGCGTCGAGATGCTGCGGAAGACCCTCGTCGAAGAAACGATCGACGGCCGCAGGTACTGGTTCGTGCCGTCACACGCCGGCGCACGGCGCAGGATGTTAGCGGCGTACTTGCTGCCAAATTATGACGAGTACGTGATCGCATACAAGGACCGCGGCTGCGTGCTCGACTCGCCGCCTGTGATAAGACGCGGAGCCGTCGAACACCCGCACCATCTGGTCATCGACGGTAAGCTCCGAGGGAGCTGGAAGCGTATGCCCGGCACGACCGCGACCACGATCGAGGTGCGTCCGTTCAGACCGCTCCAGAAGAACGACGCGTCCGCGCTCGCTGCGGCAGCCGCGCGCTACGGCAGGTTTCTCGGCGTGCCGGTGACGCTCGCGTCGCGCCGCTGAGCGCAGCAATTCGATCGGTTATCGTGCCGCGTGACGATACGACGCAAGCCGCAGGAAGTGCGTGTGATCCTGGGTGAGCCACAGGTCGACGCCCAATCGCTCGGCGAGCTCTTGTCCCTTCGCGACGGCGACGTCGTGGCGCGCGCAGAGGACCGCGTGATGCGGCACGACGATGACGTCGTAATCGACTGTCGCGCTCGGATTCGACACCACGACATCGCCCGTTTCAGGCATCCGTGGCGGCTCGTGTTCTTCGGAGCGGCTCCGCATAAACGCCTCGCGCCTTCATTCGATGTTACGAGGCGCAGCAACGGCGGTGCCGAGACAATCGTGTGAAACATCGTGCTCTCGAGTTGGCGTTTCAGACACGTCGGTTACACTGTGCCGAGATCGCGAGAGCCGCGAGCGTCAGCGACGGGTCCTCAGCCGTTGACTGAGCGGATAGGAGCGACGAGACAGCGCCGCGAGCGTAAGCGAGCGGCGGCAGGCGGCGGGGGTGGGGCCCCGCCGCAACATAAATAATGACTCGCCGTCAGTTCCTGCACCACGCGTCGGGCGCACTGCTGACGCTTAAAAACGCCGCAAGCCCGCAGCCACAGCCGGGTGGCGCACAAGTCTTTTACGATCCGGCGGTGCTCCGGCACGAGCCGGCGAGCGATCATCCGGAGAGTCCGAAGCGCCTCGATGCGGTCATGGGAACCGTCCGCTCGCTCGAGCGGCAGGGGCGGCTGTCGGTGGCGGCGCCGCGGCCGGCGACCGACGAGGACGTGCTGCTGGTCCACACATCCGAGTACGTGAAAAAAGTTCGCGCCGAGATCGCGGCGAAACGAAGGACGTTGAGCACCGGCGACACGGCGCTCTCGCCGGGATCGCTCGCCGCCGCGCTCGCTGCCGCCGGAACGGTCGTCTCCGCCGTCGACGCCGTGATGAACGGCCGCACACGAACCGCGTTCTGCGCGGTGCGGCCGCCCGGTCATCACGCCTCGCAGGCCCGCGGCATGGGGTTCTGCGTGTTCAACAACATCGCCATCGGTGCGCGGCACGCGCAGCGAACGTACGGCGTCGATCGGATCCTGATTGCCGACTGGGACGTGCATCACGGAAACGGCACCCAGGACATTTTCTGGAGCGACGGCGGGGTGTTGTTCTTCGACATCCATCAGCACCCGTGGTATCCGGGCACCGGCAGCGCGGACGAAAGAGGCGACGGCAAGGGCCGCGGCCTCATCGTGAACAACCCGTTTCCCGCGGGATCGGGCCGCACAGAGATTCTCGGCGTGTTTCGCGAAGCGCTGGTGCCCGCCGCGGAACGTTTCAAGCCGCAGTTGGTGATGATCTCCGCCGGCTTCGACTCCCGCGCCGGCGATCCGCTCGGCCGCTTCACGCTGACCGATCAGGATTTCGCCGAGCTCACCGGCGTCGTGCTCGGCATTGCGCGTCAGCATGCCGGCGGGCGGCTCGTCTCCGTGCTCGAAGGCGGGTATTCGCTCGAGGGCCTGCCGCTCGCGGTGTCATCGCATCTCACGCGGCTGGCGTCATAGCGGGTTGAGCGACTCCATGTGCTCGATCTCTTCCCTCGCGATTCGCGGCAGGTGGCGGATGAAGTGGACGAGCTGCCACACCTGCTTCGCACCCGCAGGATCCTCTTCTCCCGTGCCGAACGCCGGCATCCCCGTGAAGCGCACGCCGTTCTCGATGATGTAGAACAGCTCGCCGTCGGTCAGGTTCTGTGTCGCCGCCGCGCGCAGGTCGGGCGGCTTCGGATACAACCCGTTGCCGATCGGCGTTTTCTTCCCGCTGCCGTCGTTCGCGTGGCACATCGCGCAGTAGCGCGCGAAATGTTCGAGGCCGCTCGTAATCGTGTCCTTCGACGCCTCGAGCGGATTGGATCGCGCTTTCCGATCGCTCGGAATCGCGAATCCGCGCATCGCGCGCGCCACGCGCGTCTCGATCGGTCCCGGCTCGGGCTGCCCGCGAAGTCCGGTGCTTCGCACGTACACGATGCCGATCACCATGATGGACGCGACGACGAGCAGCAGAGCGATCAGGATGTGAACGGTTGTCCGCATGATGCTATAGCCTATCCCCATGTCGAACTTCGCGATCGCGCCGCCCATCGAACCGATGCTCGCGAAGCTTGCCGAGACGCTGCCGGCGGGACCCTTCCTGTACGAGCCCAAGTGGGACGGCTTTCGCGCCATCGTGTTTCACGGCGGGTCCGACGTCTACATCCAGAGCCGCGATCTGCGGCCGCTCGATCGCTACTTTCCCGAGCTGCACGACGCCTTGCTCGCCGGCCTGCCGGGACGATCGGTCGTCGACGGCGAGATCGTCATCGCGACGGCGCGCGGCCTCGACTTCGATGCGCTCCAGCTCCGCCTGCATCCCGCCGCGTCGCGTGCCGCCAGGCTGGCGCGCGAAACGCCGGCGTCGTTCGTCGCGTTCGATCTGCTCGCGCTCGACGATCGCGATCTGCGAACGGCGCCGCAAGCCGAGCGCCGCGCGCTGCTCGAGCAGGCGCTCGCGGATGCGAAGCCGCCGATCCATGTGACGCCGATGACGCGCGATCCCGCGGTCGCCTCCGAGTGGCTCTCGCGCTTCGAGGGCGCCGGCCTCGACGGCGTGATCGCGAAGCCGGAGCACGGCACGTACGAGCCGGGCAAACGCGCGATGATCAAGGTCAAGCACGCGCGCACGGCCGACTGCGTCGTCGCCGGATTTCGCTGGCACAAAGACGGGAAGAACGAGCGGGTCGGGTCGCTCCTGCTCGGGCTGTACGACGAGAAAGGCGACCTGCACCACGTCGGCGTGACCTCGTCGTTCACGATGGCGATGCGCCGGCAGTTGGTGAAGGAGCTCGCGCCGCTCCGCGAACGTGCGTTGGAAGGACATCCCTGGCGCGAATGGGCCGCTTCCGCGTCTTCGACGCTTCAGCGAGCCTCGCCGGAGCCTTGGCGAAGGCGGGCCTCTTTCGACGGCGCCGAGATGACGCGCATGCCGGGCGGTCAGAGCCGGTGGAGCGCGGGCAAAGATCTGTCGTGGGAGCCGCTCCGCGCCGAGCGCGTGTGCGAAGTGAAATACGACCACATGCAGGGGCCGCGGTTTCGCCACGCCGCGATTTTTCAGCGGTGGCGGCCGGACAAGAAGCCGGAGGACTGCCGGTACGATCAGCTCGA
>DASYQZ010000084.1:0-6319 GCA_036004865.1 Vicinamibacterales bacterium | reverse complement strand
GATGACGGGCGACGGCACGTCGCCGCGAATCGCCGGCGGCAGACTGTCGGCGAGGATCGTCGGGGTCGCTTCCAGCGCGACAGCGCGCTCGATGACGTTCTCGAGCTCGCGGATATTGCCAGGCCAGTCGTGCGCGACCAGCAACTCCATGGCATCGTGCGACACGCCCGCGATGTGCTTTCCCATCTGCTCGCCGTACTTCGCCAGAAAATGCTCGGCCAGCAGCGGAATGTCCTCGCGCCGCTCGCGCAGCGGCGGGAGCGTGAGCGGAATGACGTTGATGCGGTAGTAGAGGTCCTCGCGGAACCGCCCTTCGGCGACGAGGCGCGTGAGGTCCTGGTTCGTCGCGGCGATCACCCGGATGTCGGCCTGCAGCTCCTCGAGACCGCCAACTCGACGGAAGCGCCGCTCCTGCAGGACTCGAAGCAGCTTCACCTGCATGACCGCGGACATCTCGCCGATTTCGTCGAGGAAGATGGTTCCGCGCTCGGCGACCTCGAGCAGTCCTTTCTTGTTCGTGTCGGCGCCGGTGAACGAACCGCGCATGTGGCCGAACAGCTCCGATTCGAGCAGGTTCTCCGGCAGCGCGCCGCAGTTGAGCGACACCATCGGCTTCTCGCGCCGCAGCGAATTGAAGTGAATCGCCTGGGCGACCAGCCCTTTGCCGGTGCCCGACTCGCCGGTGAGCAGAATCGTGCTGTTGGTGCGCGCGACCGTCTCGATCATCTTGAAGACCTCGAGCATCGACTCGCTTCGCCCGATGATGTTCGAGAACTGATGCGAGAGGCCGAGCGTCCGCTTCAGCAGCACGTTCTCCTGCCGGAGCTGGCGGTTCTCGATCTTCTCGCGCACTTTCATTTTGAGGAGATCGATGTCGAACGGTTTGCTCAGGTAGTCGCACGCGCCGAGCCGCATCGCCTCGACGGCGGTGTCCGTCGACGCGAACGCGGTGATCATGATGCCGAGGATGTCCTGATCGATTTTCTTGGCGGCGCGCAGCACGTCGACACCGCTCAAGTCCGGCATCTTGATGTCCGAGATGAGGAGATCGACCGGCTCGCGCTCGAGCAGATCGATGGCCGTTCGCCCGTTCTCGGCGAGCAGCACTTCGTAGCCTTCGCGCCGCAGAACAATCGCGAGCAGCTCGCGCATCGATCGCTCGTCGTCGACGACGAGGATGCGCGGCGGACGGCGCTCGGTGGCCGGCGCGGCAGGCTGCGCGACGGTGTTCGTGCTCATGTGACGGCCACCGCGCGCGCCGGCAGCCGGACGGCGACGGTCGTGCCGGAACCGGGCTCCGAGCTGACGTGAATTTCCCCGCTGTAATCGCTCACGATGCGGTGCACGATCGCCAGCCCGAGGCCGCTGCCCCGCGCGAACGTCCCGTGAAACGGCTGGAACAACCCGTCCAGATCCCGTGGATCGATCCCGATCCCCTGGTCTTGGACGGTCAGCACGATGCCGTCGGACGAAGGCTCGAATGCGGCCATCAGCAACAACCGTCCGCCGTCGGGCATCGCACGAAGACCGTTGGTCGCGAGGTTCCAGACAATCTGTTTGATCTGGCCTTCGTCGGCCTCGTACCAGAGCTCGGTCGGCGGCACGTCGACAACGATGTCGTGACCCTCGCGCACTTCGGCGCTGTTGCGCAGCAGCAGCGCGGTGTCGTTCAACGCGCGGCGGATGTCGAAGCGCGCGATCTGGAACCGCTGCGGCCGCGCGTACGCCAGGAACGAACGGATCGTCGAATTCAGGCGCTCGGACTCGCGCAGCACGATGTCCATCAACTGTTCCTGTTCGGCGCTGAGCGGCAGTTCCTGACGCAGGATCTGGATCGATCCCGACATCGACGCCAACGGATTGCGAATCTCATGCGCGATGCCGGCGGCCATCTCGCCGATGGCGGCGAGTCGCTGCTGCATGGCCGCATCGCGCTCGAATTTCTTGATGATCGTGACGTCCTGGAAGGTGAACAGGAACCCCGCCCGGCCGCGGGGCGTTTCCAGGTGCGCGATCGTCAAGCCGATCTCGATGGGCGCGCGGCCGTCGTGCGGCCGACACCGGAACTCGTGCCGGCGCGTGCCCGCCGCGTTCATGTCGGCGTTGATCGACTCGATGACTGCCGCCGGCAACTGCAGGACCTCGCCGATCGGCCGGCCGGCGACCGTTCGAAACGGCGCGCCGGTGATGAGTTCGGCCGCGCGATTGAAGGTCAGGATCCGCAGCGCCATATCGGTCGTCGCCAGCCCGCTCGGCAGACTGTCGATGACGTGCTGGTTCAGGGCCTGCAGATCGGCGAGCTCGGTCGACGCCTGCTCGAGCCGCGCGCCGGCCGACTGCAGGCTGTTGGCGAGCGATCCGCTGAGGAGCGCGACGGCAAAGAACCCGAAGACGTTGAGCGCGACGGTGTACTGCGCGACCGATCGCGCCGGCAGCGCGATCAGCTGATCGCGCAGCCACGGCGCGTGGAGCAGCCCCGACGCGGTGAGGTACTGTGCGAGGACGAGCCCGCAATACAGAACCGTACTGAGAACCGCCACCATCAGGCCGCCCCGCCGGAACTGCACCGTGCTGGCGGCCACGATCGGCAGCACGTACAGCGTCGTGAAGTAGCTGTTGATGCCGCCCGTGAAGTAGATGAACGCGGAGACGATCAGTGCGTCGCCGCCAAGCTGCAGATCGACGAGCCACCGGTAGCGCTCGACGAACCGAAGCGTGACGGCGTAGCTGATCGTCAGGGCATACGTGAGCCCGATCAGAAAGAAAAACGGATCGACCGGAAACGAACCGGGCGCGGTGATCTGAGCGAACGTCGCCGAGCCGAGCAGCAGCGTGCTGATGACCGCACGAATGGCGATCAGCCACGCGACCTTCCGCCTCAGTTCCGTTTCAAGCATGAGCCATCGCCTGAACCAGCTTCGAGCCCGGCTCGCTATGTCAGCTTCGAGATCAGATCGAAGATCGGCATATACATCGCGATGACGATGCCGCCGACGACGATGCCGAGGACCGCGATCATGATCGGCTCGAGCAGCGTCAACAACCCGGCGACCGCGGCGTCCACCTCTTCCTCGTAGAAGTCGGCAATCTTCGCGAGCATCGTGTCGAGCGCGCCCGTCGCCTCGCCGACGCCGATCATCTGCGTCACCATCGCCGGGAACACCTTCGTGTCCTTGAGCGGGACCGAAATCGTCTCGCCGCGCTCGATGCTCTTGCGCGTGGTCATGATCGCGTCTTCGACGATGGCGTTGCCGGCCGTCTTGGCGGTGATTTCGAGACCGTCGAGAATCGGCACGCCCGAGCTGATGAGGGTCGAGAGCGTGCGGCAGAACCGCGCGACGGCGATCTTCCGCATGATGTTCCCGAGCACGGGCGCCTTCAGCGTTCCGCTGTCGACGACGCGCCGCCCTTTTTCCGTGGAGTAGTACTGGCGGAAGCCGTACACCGCGGCGCCGCCGCCGATGAGCAGGAAGGGGAAGAACCGCACCAGGTTGTTGCTCATCGCGATCACGACACGGGTCGGCAACGGAAGGTCGGCGCCGAGGCCCGAGAAGAGGGAGGCGAACGTCGGAATGACCTTCCACAGAATGACGCCGACGACGCCGCCGGCGATGACGACGACCGCGATGGGATAGATCATCGCGGACTTCACCTGCCCCGCGAGCTTGACCGCCTTCTCGATGTAGGTTGCCAGACGCTTGAGAATCGTGTCGAGGATGCCGCCCGCCTCGCCGGCCGCGATCATGTTCGTGAACAGCGGATCGAACGTCTTCGGGTGCTTGCGCATCGCGTCGGCGAGCGACGCACCCGACTCGACGTCGCTCCGCGTCTGGAGAATGACGGCGGCGAAGTTCTTGTCTTCTTCCTGGTTGCCCAGAATGTCGAGGCACTGAACCAGAGGCAGGCCCGCGTCGATCATGACCGAGAACTGCCGCGTGAACACGGCGAGGTTCTTTGCCGCGACCTTCTTGCCGGTTGCGCCCTTCTTTTCCTTTGACTTCGCGTCCGCCTTGGCGGCGACCGGCGTGATCCGCGTGACGTTGATCTGCTCGCGCCGCAGCGCGGCGGTTGCCGCGTCAATCGTATCGGCCACGCGCTCGCCGCTCACCGTCTGTCCCGCCCGCGTACGACCCGAATATGCAAAGGTCGGCATAACGTTGTACCTTCAGCCCTCTTCTGTGCGTTCTGCTGTTAACGGCTCGGAACCGGCGTGCGCGGCGCGCCGGCTGGTCCGCCCGGACGTCCGAGTCCGGCGCCGGCCACCACGCCGACGCCGCGATTGATCATGTCCTGCAGCTCTTCCTTGTTCGACGACGCGGCCATCGCGACGTCGAGCGTGACCTGCCGCTTCATGTAGAGGCTCGCGAGCGACTGATTCGCCGTCTGCATGCCGAGCTTCTCTTGGCCCGTCTGCATGGCGCCGTAGATCTGGTGAATCTTGTCGTCGCGGATCAGGTTTCGAATGGCCGATGTCGGCACCATGATCTCGAGCGAGCAGACACGCCCTTTGCCGTCGGCCTTCGGCAGCAGCGCCTGGCACACGATGCCTTCGAGCACGAGCGAGAGCTGCGTGCGGATCTGCGCCTGCTGATTGGCCGGGAAGATGTCGATGATGCGGTTGATCGTCTGCGCCGCCGAGTTCGTGTGCAGCGTGCCGAACGTCAGGTGGCCCGTCTCGGCGATCTTCAGCGCCGCTTCGACCGTTTCGAGGTCGCGCATTTCGCCGATGAGAACAATGTCCGGATCCTCACGGAGCGCAGCGCGCAGCGCGTTCGAGAAGCTGCCGGTGTCGCTGTGCACCTCGCGCTGGTTCACCAGGCAGTTCTTGTGCTGGTGGATGTACTCGATCGGATCCTCGATCGTCAGGATGTGGTCGTGCCGCTCGGCGTTGATCTTGTCGATCATCGCCGCGAGCGTCGTCGACTTGCCGCTGCCGGTCGGCCCGGTGATGAGCACGAGGCCGCGCGGCCGCTCGGCGAGCGTCGACAGGACGCTGGGCAGACCGAGCTCGCCGAAGCTGCGGATGTTCTCCGGAATCAGCCGGTAGACGGCGCCAACCGCGCCGCGCTGGTTGAACACGTTGCAGCGGAAGCGCGCGAGGCCCTTGATGCCGAACGAGAAGTCGAGCTCCAGGCTCTCCTCGAACCGCTTCTTCTGCGAGTCGGTGAGCACGCTGTAGACGAGCTGCTTCGTGTCGGCCGGCGTGAGCTCCGGCATCTGCAGCCGCTGCAGGTGTCCGTGGACGCGCACCTGGGGCGGCGTATACGTCGCAATGTGAAGGTCCGACCCGTTCATCTCCACCGTCGTCTTCAACAGTTCCGGAAGCGTTGCCATCGTTTGTCCTTGGTCTATGGTCTGTGGTCGTTGGTCCGTTACTTGACCGTTTCTCGAACAACTTCCTCGATCGTCGTGAGTCCGTCCTTCACCTTGCGCAGCCCGCTGGCGCGCAGCGTGATCATTCCTTCGTCGATCGCCTTGCGCCGCAGCTCGAGGCCCGACGCGCCCACGAGAATCAGCTCGCGGAGCTCGTCGGCGATTTCCATCACTTCGTACAGGCCGACGCGTCCCTTGTAGCCCGTCTGGTTGCAGCGCTCGCAGCCCGCGCCTTTCATCGGCGTCACGCTGTTGGCGTCGTCCTCGTTGAAGCCCGCCTGGATCAGCGCCTCGGGCGTCTGGGGCGCGGCTTCCTTGCACTCGGTGCACACGCGGCGGACGAGCCGCTGCGCGCAGATGAGGTGCACCGAGCTGGCGACGAGAAACGGCTCGATGCCCATGTTCATGAGCCGGTTGATCGTGCTCGGCGCGTCGTTGGTGTGCAGCGTCGACAGCACGAGGTGTCCGGTGAGCGCCGCCTTGACGGCGATTTCCGCCGTCTCGAAGTCTCGGATTTCGCCGACGAGGATGATGTTCGGGTCCTGCCGGAGGAACGAGCGCAGCGCGGCCGCGAAGTTGAGGCCGATGTTTTCCTTGACCTGGACCTGGTTGATGCCGGCGAGGTTGAATTCGACCGGGTCCTCCGCGGTCATGATGTTGGTTTCGGGCGTGTTGATCTTCGAGATCGACGAGTACAGCGTGTTCGTCTTGCCGCTGCCGGTCGGACCGGTCACCAGCACCATCCCCCACGGGCGCGCAATCGCCGACTCGAGCTTGACGAGCGACTCGGGCTCGAAGCCCAGCTTCGTCATGTCGAGCATCAGCTTGTCCTTGTCGAGGAGACGCATGACGATCTTCTCGCCGAACAGCGTGGGCAGCACCGAGACGCGGAAGTCGATTTCCTTCTGCTGGCCGTTGTCGCTGAAGCGAATCTTGATGCGGCCGT
>DASYQZ010000083.1:0-10052 GCA_036004865.1 Vicinamibacterales bacterium | reverse complement strand
AGGGGCGTGGGTGTCCGAGGTCGCGCCCTCGCGCGCCGACGAAGCGCGCGTCTACGCGACGTTCGACAACCATCGCGTCAACGACTACGAGACGTACGTCTACGCGAGCGACGACTACGGTCAGAGCTGGCGATCGATCGCCGGCAACCTGAAGGGCGAGGTCGTCAAGACGATTACCGAGGATCCGAAAAACCCGGACGTGCTGTACCTCGGTGCGGAGACCGGGTTGTTCGCGTCGCTCGATCGCGGCAGGAGCTGGTCGCGGATCAAGGCGAACCTGCCGACCGTGCGCATCGACGAGATCACGATTCATCCGAGAGAGAACGCGATGATTCTCGCGACGCACGGCCGCGCGCTCTGGATCCTCGACCACCTCGAGCCGATCCAGGAGTATGCGGCGGCGCAAACCGCCGCCGCTGTGAACAGTGTTGCGAAGCTGTTTACCCTGCCGCCCTATGCGATGTATCGCCGTCCCACTCGCGATCGCAACTACGAGTTCTGGGGCGACCAGACGTTCTACGGCGAGAATCCGCCGCAGGCGGCCGTCATCTCGTGGATCAACACGCGTCAGGTCGGCGATCTCAAATTGAAGATCACCGATGCCGCCGGCCGCGAGGTGCGCGAAATCTCGGGTCAGGTGCTCGCGAATCGCAACAAGCCGGGCATCCAGTCGGCGTGCTGGGATCTCCGCGTGCAGCCGGCGCCGGCGCCGCCTCCTCAGGCAGGACGGGCAGGAGAGGCAGGAAGGGCAGGACGGGCAGGAGGGGAGGCAGGAGAGGCAGGTAGGTCGGGTGGGTCTGGTGGGGGACAAGCCGCGACGCCACCCGATCCGCAGGCGGCGTTTGGGGCGGGGTGCACCGGCGGCGGTGGCGGCGGCGGCGGATTTGGCGGCGGCGGCGTGCAGACGGCTGGGCCGTTCGTGCTCGGCGGTACATACACCGTCGCGCTCGTCGTCGACGGGAAGGCGGTGGACTCCAAGCCGCTGCGCGTCACTGACGATCCCGAAGTGGTGCTGACGTCGATCGAGCGCAAGCGTCAGTACGACATGGCGATGGAGATTCACGCGCTGCAGCCGCGCGTCACGGACGCGGCCACGGCGCACGCGAATCTCACACGGCAGGTCAACGACCTTGCGACGACGATCGCCGACCGCAGCGACGTGCCGGCGGACGTGAAGTCGTCGTTCGACGCGTTCAAGACCGAGCTCGCGGCGCTCGCGCCGAAGCTCGCGCTGCCGCAGGGCGGGCGCGGCGGCGGCGGACGTGGCGGCGCGAACGAGAGCCTGATGGCGAAGATCGGCACGGCGAAGAGCGGGCTGTCGGGCGGCATGACGGCCGGCGAGCAGACGACGCGCGCGTACACGGAAGTGAAGACCCAGACGCCGAAGGCGATTGCCGATCTCAACGCGACGATCGCGAAGGCGACGGCGCTGAGCGCGACGCTCGCGAAGTACAACCTGACGCTGACGGTCCCGCAGCCGGTGCAGGCGCCGGCCGTTTCACCCGCGCGACGAACTTCGAGCGGGCAACGCTGACTCGATTCGTTCTGGCGCTCGTCGCGATCGTCAACGTGAACGTGATCCCGATGGATCGCGAGCGCGTCGAGCCGGCGCAGACGCTGCTCGTCGACGGCGACCGCATCGTCGCGGTCGGCGCGACCGGCGCAGTCGCGGTTCCCGCGACTGCCACGGTCATCGACGGCACCGGACAGTACCTGTTGCCGGGGCTCACCGATGCTCACGTGCATCTCCTCGGTTTCGGCCCGGGCCCACGAGAGAACTTCGCGGACGGGCCGATCTATCTCGTCAACGGCATTACGACGGTCATCAATCTTGGAGGACCGAGCAGCTCGCGTCGATCGACCGAGCTCGAATGGAAGCGGCGCGTCGAGGCGGGCACGCTCGCCGGACCGACGATCTACACCGCGGGCGCGTTCGTGAACGAGCCGCGGGTGAGCACTCCGGAAGAGGTCGAGCGCGATATCCGATCGCAGGTGCGCGACGGCTACGACCTGATCAAGTTCCACGAGCTGGAGGACACGACGACCGGCCTGTCGCTGGCGGCCTACAGGAAGATGATCGAAACGGCGCGCGAGCTCGGCATCCCCCTCGTCGGCCACGCGCCCAACAACCTCGGCCTCGACGTCCTGCTCGATGCCCGGCAGCCGCTCGCACACGTCGGCAATCTGTCGAACATCTACTTTCTTCCGCTCGCTGCGCATCGCGGCTATCTCCTGGTGACAGCCACCGCATTCTTCCTGCTGGTCGCGTCCGCGGCGCTGTCCGGCGCGCCGCCGCTCAGTCGATTGATGGCATTGGCCGCGTTCGCCGCGTTCATGTGCCTGAGCCTGTTGCTGCCGGGCGGTCCGCTGTTCGAGAGCACGGTCTTGCGCGCGATGGTGAGCGCGCTGACCGTGCTGATGGCGATGGGCGCCGTCGCATCCGTGATCCTCACCGCGAGGATCTGGCGCGACCCGCGCCGGTCGAGTCTCTCGCAGTTCCGCGCCTCGCTCGCCTCGGTCGGGATCGCCGCGCTCGCCCTCGTGCTCGCGCTGTTCTGGACGCCCGTCGCCTGGCGCAGCTCCGATCGCGGCATCGAGGCGCTGGCCGCACGCATTCGCGCCGCCGGCATTTCCGTCCAGTCGACGCTCGTCGTGTACGACGCGATTGGCGGACTCAACAGGCTGTATCAACTGCCCGCGTTCAACAGGAAGGTCGTGCGCGCGCTGCATCGCGCCGGCGTGCCGCTCGTCGCCGGCACCGATGCGAGAGGCATCCCGCAGCTCGCGCCCGGCATCTCGATGCACTGGGAGCTGCGGTTGCTGCAGGCGAGCGGCCTCTCGCCGTACGAGGCGCTTCACGCCGCGACGGTCGCGCCGGCGAACTTCCTGCGCAGGGAGCGCGACTTCGGCACGATTGCCGCCGGCAAGCGCGCCGATCTGCTGCTGGTCCGGAAGAACCCGCTCGAGGACCTCTCGACGCTGACGGAACCCTCCGGTGTGATGGCACGCGGACGGTGGCTCGGCTCCGACGCGCTGCGCCGGATGCGCGCCGATTTGAAGTAATCTCAGCGCGTGAACATTCGCGAGATCCGCGTCACCGTCGCAAGGCGCCCCTTGGCGCGAGCTCGTCTTCCTCGAGCTGACGAGCGACACCGGGCTCACCGGCGTCGGCGAAGTGCGCATGGTCAACAAAACCGACACGCTCATCGCCTGCATCGAGGAGCTCGCGCCGAGATACGTGATCGGATCGGATCCATTCGACGTCGAGCGCCTCGCGTGGAACGTGCAGCGGGCGGAGTACGGACGGCCGGGTGAGGTGACGCAGTCGGCGCTCGCCGCGTTCGACATTGCCTCTTGGGATCTGATGGGGCAGTCGCTCGGCGTCCCGGTCTGGAAGCTGCTCGGCGGCCGCTTCCGCGATCGCGTGCCCGCGTATGCGAACGGCTGGTATCAGGCGGAACGCGAGCCGGCGGCGATCGCGAGGCTCGCGACAGAGGTGGCGAAACGCGGCTACCGCGCCCTCAAGCTCGATCCGTTCGGCGCCGCGAGCGCGGAGCTGCCGGCGGCGGATCGACGGCGCGCCGAAGCGATCGTCGCGAGCGTTCGCGACGCCGTCGGGCCCGACGTGCAAATCCTGGTCGAGATGCACGGGCGGTTCACGCCGGCCACGGCGGTGCGAGTCGCGGCGATGCTCGAGCCGTACGACCCGGAATGGATCGAAGAACCGGTGCCGCCGGAGAACGCGGCGGCGCTGGCGCGCGTGCGCAACGCCACGCGCATCCCGATCGCCACCGGCGAGCGCGCGCACACGGTGGCCGACATTCGCGAGTTCGTCGAGGGCGGGCTCGCCGACGTGATCCAGGTGGACCTCACGCACTTCGGCGGCTTCCTGGCGATGAAGCGGCTCGCGGGCTGGGCCGAGGCGCACTACCTGCTGATGGCGCCGCACAACGTGTGCGGCCCGGTCGGCACGATGGCGAACGTTCACTTCGCCGTCGCGACGCCGAACTACAAGATCCTCGAACACTTCAACGACTTCGCCGACCCGTGGGTCCACGATCTCGTCGATCACGCGCCGCGCGTCGCGTCCGAAGACGGCTGCTTCGGCCTGCCGGAGCGCCCCGGCCTCGGCGTGCGGCTCAATCACGAGGCCTGCCGCGCGCACCCGCGCACGGGCGGTCGAATCAATCTGTTCGAAGCGGGTTGGGAGAAACGAGGAGCCGCGACTCCGTAGCGCGGGGCTTCAGGCCGGTTCTTATTCCGATTCTGATTTGCCGGCGGCCTTGCGACCTTCGCGGATCGCAGAAGTCATCAGCGATGCTTGCGCCTCGGAAATCGTGATGCGCTCGACCTGAATTGTGTCACCACGCGCGCTGACGATTTCACGGCGCGCCACGCGGCTTGGCGATTGCGAGCTCGCAGTGGTCGCGGTCATCTGGTGACATCAGCGTTGCCGTTCGGTCCCTAACGACGAACTAGAGTCGGCCTGTCTTGTCCAACTCCCGATAGAAGCCCAGGTCCAGACCGCGGAGCAGCTTCGTAATGTAGAGGATCTGTCGATCAATTTCGAGCGCGAGAACTCGAGAAAGAGACGACTCACGTCGGGGTATGGCGAGGTCATCAAAGAATTCCTTCTCAGTGAATGACGCGGGCCTGATCCTCGGTTAGATATTCGAACCGGCCTTCGGCGATCTTTCGTTCACCAACCGCGCAGCCCCAGCGGTACTCGCCTGGCACGGGCTTCCGATGAAAATCTTCTGGAAAGTACAGCAGTTGCTCCTTGTCGCGCTCAATCTGCAGACGGCGTCTGCTGCGCATGTTAAGTGGGGGCGGTCCCTCAACAACGCACTCGGCCTCGACCGACGCGCCGGCGAATTCGTGGCCTTTGATGCTGAGGCGCACACTCAGCGACTGCGATTGCTCCCACGCGACGTTGGGCACGGCAGCCTGTTGATGCTCAGCACTCGACAAGGCAGTCGCCATGCAGATGACTCCGAACGCGAGCACGATCGACTTTTCGACTCCAGCCATCGTGACCCCCTTGCAGCGACGTCCCTCATCGCTGCTCGACTAACGATCGCTTCGTTGGACGGCGGGCTTGCGGCCGCGCGTGATGAAAAAGGATACGGACCAGCAAAACGTTCCTTCCGCGACGACTTCGTCGTACAGGGTCTCCCAGCGATCGACGTCATCTTCGTTCATGATGCCCCGCTCGCAGGCCGTGCGCGCCCAGGACCGCAGGCCCATCACGTTGTCCACGGACACCGGATCATGAACGATCAGTCTCTTCTCCTCGACAGCAACATCTTCCAGGCCCGCCTCGACGAACATCTTCCCCATGTCGTGTGCGAGCGTGCCGTGTCGCAGCGCGTGTTGCGCACGAAAACTCAACACCTGACTTGCCAGTCGCTCATCGGGAAAGTGCATCGCTTGCGTTCCGTAGTCGGGATCGACGACGACGATCGTCGCGCCGGCGTTCATCACGCGCGTCAGTTCTTCGAGCGCGCGGCGCGGATTGGCGAGGTGCTGGAACGTTCTATCTGACCAGCAGCCGTCCACACGTCCAGAAGGAAACGGCAGCGCCTCTGCGTCCGCGGCGACGGTCATGACCTGGCCGCGCGCACGCGACTCGCGACACATCGTCAGCGATTTGTCGACAGCAATAACCTTCGCCCCGAGCTCGATGGCATCAGTGCCGACGCCCGCACCGACGTCGAGATAGAGGCCTCTGGTCCGGGGCGCCAGAATCGCTCGAACGCGCGCCTTGTAGTCGCGATAGAAGGGTTCGCCGTGCAGCTTGTCGAGACACTCCACCCAGGCATCGGGCCTCGCCTCTTCATCGACGCGTGTGAAGCCGTGCTGGCGAGTGATGACTGGCCCTGTGCCCATTTCGGAGATTCACGATCTTAGCAGCCGCAGACCTCGAGGGTGACTGCACGATCGCAGCGTTGGTGTATGCTCGCCGCGCCGCACCCTCGTGTTCGGTCATCGAGGAGGATGGCGATGAGCGCAAGATCCGTCGCGCGGGGAATTCTGGTCGCGGTCGTGCTGTCGGCGTTCGCAGTCCTCCGGGCGTCGGCGCAGGGCGTCGGCGGCATCGGCGGAACCATCACCGATTCGTCGGGCGCCGTGCTGCCCGGCGCGACGGTCGCACTCTCCAATCCCGGAACGATCGGCGGCAATCAAGAGACGGTCACCGACGGCCGGGGCGCGTTTCAATTCCTCAGACTCGTGCCGGGCACGTATGCCGTGAAAGCGGAGCTCGGGGGCTTCCGCGCCACGCTGCGCGACGGCATCGTCGTCAATGCTGACGTGACCGTGCGCGTCGATCTCAAGCTGGACATCGGCACGCTGGAAGAAGGACTGATCGTCAGAGGCGAAGCCCCGCTGCTCGATACGACGAGCGCGCTGAAGCAAACCGTGCTCACACGCGAAGTCCTCAACGCGATGCCGAATCGCGTCGACGTCTGGTCGGTCGCACGCGTCGTGCCGAGCGTCATCCTGAGCAAGGTGGACGTCGGCGGATCGGAAGCGTTCCTGCAGTCGACGCCGACCGTGCACGGCAGCAGCCTCGAGAACGGGTACTTCATGGACGGCATGGACGTATCGGCGCTCGACGGCAACGGCACAGTCGCCGCGATGTACCTCGATCCGTACATGTTTCAGGAGACGAACATCCAGACGGGTGGTGGCGGATCCGCCGAGCGGCAAAAGGGCGGGCTCATCTTCAACATGATTACCAAGTCGGGCACGAATCAATTCCATGGCGGGTACTCGTTCAACGGCGCGAACCACGGCATGGGATCGGCGAACTATTCGGACGCGCTGAAGGCGCAGTTGCTCGCCGCGGTCCCGCCGGCCGCGCTCGCAACCAACCCGAACATCGTGCCGGGCGCCGACATCCTGAAGATCTACGACACCGGCGCGTGGCTCGGCGGACCGATCGTTCGCGACAAACTGTGGTTCTCGTTCTCGGCACACGACCAGGTGCTCGATCAGTACGTGCTCGGCAGCTACGACTCGACCGGCAAACAGGTGCTCGACGACAACATCATGTGGAACCTCGGCTCCAAGGTCTCATGGCAGTTGACGCGAAGCGCGCAGCTCTCGTATTTCAACAATCTTCAGTACAAGAAAATCGGTCACCGAAACGGCGGCGGGACGTTCGCCGACAGCGCGGCGCGAAACCTCAACGACAAGTACCCCGACGTCCATCAGGTCAAATGGACGATGCCCGTGCGATCGCGAGCGGTCGTCGACGTCTCCTGGAGCCGGTTTCGCGCGGACGACATGTTCGGCCAGGAGCCTGAGGTCAGGGACGGTGACATCTCACGGTTCGACAGCGTCACGCAGACGTACACGGTCGCGCTGCCGACGTACCGCGACAACGCGATGTTCCGCGACGTCGCGATGGCCAGCGTCAGCTACTACACGGGCCGTCACGATCTGAAGCTCGGCTACCAGTTTCAGAAGGGCGGCGAGAAATCGTCCGCCTGGTCGACGTCCGGCATGCGTGCGGTGTATCGCAACGGCGTGCCCGACTCGGTCAACACCTACAACACGCCGCTCGCGTTCCAGCCGTGGGATCGCGATCAGGCGATCTACGTGCAGGACAAGTGGACGCCGATTCGACGGCTGGTGCTGAATCTTGGTCTTCGATTCGAGACCAATTACGGCTGGCAGCCCGCGACGTGTCAGGTGCAGACGATCTTCGTGCAGGCGCGATGCTTCCCGGAGATCAGCGGCGCGCCCGATTTCAAGGCGCTGACGCCGAGATTCTCGGCCGTCTACGATCTGTCGGGCGACGGCCGGATGGCGCTCAAGGTGTCCGCGAACCGGTACGACCAGCCGATCAACATCACGATCGTTCAGCGGCTGAATCCGGTCGCGACGGTCAGCGACACGCGCACGTGGAGAGACACGAACGGCGACCTGACCCCGCAGGTGAGCGAGCTCGGCCCGTCGAGCGGCTTCGCGTTCGGCACCACGAACCGATACAGCCCCGATCTCGAGTGGCCGGTGTCGAACGAGTACTCGATCGAGCTGCAGCGTCAATTCCCGGGCAACATGGTCGCGTCCGTCGGATACACGCGACGTGAAACGCGGCGCAACATCGGCCCGACCAACGTCGCGGTGCCGACATCCACCTACATTCCGATCACGGTGACGGAAGCGAACAGCGGTCAGCAGGTGACCGTCTACAATCAGGCGCCTGCGCTCCGCGGCAGATTCGACACGCTCTGGGCGAACACGCCGCAGTTCGACACGAACTACAACGGCGTCGATGTCACGCTCAACAAGCGGCTGAGCCATCGCTGGCTGTTCACCGGCGGCGCCAGCTTCGGCAAAACGGTCGGCGACATTTACGCGACGCAGAACACGGCCGACCTGAACAACCCGAACAACATGTTTCGCAACGGGCGCTTCGGCAATGACGTCCCGATCTCGCTCCGGCTGTCGGGCGTGTATGAGCTTCCGTACCGCGTGATGGTCAGCGCGACGGCGCAGCGCAACACGGGATTCCCCGAACTGACGACGGTGTCGGTGGGCACGAACACGATCGTGCTGACCCAGGGACCGCAGACGCTGACCGTCGAGCCGCGCGGCACGACGCGGCTGCCCGCCGTCAACTCGCTCGACGTGAGCGTCAGGAAGCCGTGGAAGTTCGCGTCGACGTCGATCGAGCCGCGGATCGATTTCTACAATCTGACCAACGCCGCCACGATTCTGGGACGCATCACGCAGCGCGGTCCCACCTACGGGCGCGTGAACAACATCCAGCGGGGACGCTTGATCAAGCTCGGGGTGAGCGTCGATTTCTGAGCGCGAAGATCACGAAGAATCGAGAAGAAAAGCAGCACGAAGACCGCGAAGATGATCGTCGTGATCTTCTTCGTGATCTTCGTGCGATCTTGGTGATCTTCGTGGTTAGAACAGGAACCTGAACGTGAACTGCATCATCCGCATGTTGTTCGCCTGGTTTCTGATCTGCCCGAACGACGTGTTGCCGACCGCCGAGCTCGCCGGCGCCGCCCACTGAATCGTGTTGAACAGATTCAGCACCTCGACGCGGGCTGACACCGTCGTGCCGCCGCCCGTGGGCACTAGCTTGCTCACCGACAGGTCGACGTTGTTGCGCCACGGCGACAACACGCCCGGCAGCATGCGCGGCGCGTTGCCGAACTGATTGAACGGCGCCGCGGAGAACGCCGAGCGGTTGAAGTACAGGTTGTCGCTCACGTTCGACCGGATGCGATCGGTGATATCGCCGGCGGCGAGCAGATCCTGTCCCGGCACGACATTCGGACGCAGCACGCCACCGAAGAGGAACGGCGTGGTCGTCTGATTCTGCGTCACGCCGATCGGGAACCCGCTCTGCACCGTCACGACGGTCGTCACCGACCATCCGCCGGCGAGCGCGCCGGTGAGGCCTTCACCGGCCGGCACGTTCAGCGTCGGCGCAATGACCAGCTTGTGCGGCGAGTCGAGCAGGCTGCGGCCGTACTCCTGATCCGGGTTGTAGTACGGCGACCCCGGCAGGATCGTGTAGTTGTTCTGGATGCCCGGATTGCTCGAGTAGTAGTTGCTTTCGGCAATCTGGTTGTCGTTCAGGCGGCTGAACGTATAGCTGATCTGTCCGCCCCACAATCCGGTCGCGCGCTTGCGCAGCTGGGCGATCGCGGCGTGATACATCGAGTGCGCGCCCGTTGCCTGCATCATGTACACGTTGCCGAATTGCGGAAACGGCCGGAGCAGCTGTCCCAGTTCAATCGTCTGGCGATTGGCGAACTGACCGGCGTCCGCCACGCCGTAGAACGGGTTCGGCACGAGCGCCAGCGTGTTGGCGACCTGACCCTGATACTTCGGATCGACTTGGTTGATGTTGATGTAGCCGTTGGTCGATCCGGAATTGGATCCGCCCCAGCTCAGGTCCTCACCGCGCGCGCCCGTATATCCGATGCTGACATTCGTATTGCCGGGCAACTCCCGCTGCACGTCGGCCGAGAACTGCTGGACGCGCGGCGCACCCTTGTCCGGATCGACGAAGTAGA
>DASYQZ010000082.1:0-9373 GCA_036004865.1 Vicinamibacterales bacterium | reverse complement strand
TCCTCACCTCGAAATCGCTGCCGCGCCGGACTGTCCTCCGTGGGTTGGGCGCGACGATGGCGCTGCCGTTTCTGGAAGCGATGGTGCCCGCGTTCTCGCTGCGCGGGAAGGCGGCCGTCAAGCCGGCGCATCGCTTCCAGGCGTTTTATGTGCCGAACGGGATGGCGATGGAGTACTGGTTGCCGAAGGGAGACGGCCGCGCGTTCGAGCTGTCGCCGATTCTCGAGCCGCTCGCGCCCTTCCGGAATCAGATGCTCGTGCTGTCGGGCCTCAAGGCGAACTGGAATTACATCCACGCCGGCGCGTCGGGATCGTTTCTCACCGGCACGGTGCGCGGCGGACGAAACGAAATCGAGATCATCGCCGACGTGTCGATGGATCAGCTGCTTGCGAGACAGTTCGCCAGCGAGACGCAGGTCGCCTCGCTCGAGCTCTCGATGGATGCGCCGGCGAACGCGGGCGCGTGCACCGGCATCCTGAGCTGCGTCTACACGCACACGCTGTCGTGGCGCAGCCCGACGCAGCCGCTGCCGATGGAGTGGAATCCGCGCGCGGTGTTCGAGCGGCTCTTCGGGGACAGCGGCAGCACCGATCGGGCGGCGCGCGAAGCGCGGCTGCGGCAGCACAAGAGCATCCTCGACTCGGTGACGGAGAAGCTCGCGGGCCTCAAACGGGAGCTCGGACCGAAGGACCAGGTGAAGGTCGACGAATATGCGGAAGCGATTCGCGACGTCGAGCGGCGCATTCAGCGCGCCGAAGAGCAGAGCGACGTCGAGCTGCCCGCGCTGGAGCAGCCGCAGGGCGCGCCGCCGGTCTTCGAGGATCACCTCGCGCTGATGCTCGACCTGCAGCTCCTGGCGTTTCAGTCCGATCTGACACGCGTCATCTCGTTCATGATCGGCAAAGAGCAGAGCGCGCGTCCGTACCCGCAAATCGGCGTGCCCGAAGCGCACCATCCGCTGTCGCACCACGACAACAATCCCGAGCTGATCGCGCACATGTCGAAGATCAACCGGTATCACACGCAGTTGTTCTCGCAGTATCTGGCGAAGCTCCGCGCGACGCCCGACGGCGACGGCTCGTTGCTGGATCACACGACGATCCTGTACGGCTCGGGTATTTCCAACAGCACTCGCCACTCGGGCGACAACCTGCCGCTCCTCGTGATGGGCGGCGGGGCCGGGACGCTCCAGGGCGGCCGGCATCTCACGTATACCGACAAGCCCTCGATGGCCAACCTGCTCGTGACGCTGATGGACAAGATGGGCGTGCCGGTCGAGAAGATCGGCGGCAGCACGGGCAAGCTGCCGATCGACACGCTTTCAGGGATGTAGCGCCTGCGGCCACACCGAGCCGAGGACATGGAAATCCGAGGCGAGGTGTCAGCGACAGGTCGCGGCGGGGGTGGGGCCCCGCCGCCAGTGAAAAAATGTTGGCAGATCAGAGAATGAAGGCGCGTATGACGCTAGCGTGGAAGCGGGCGATCCCGTTAGGGCTGGCGGTCTTGGTCGTTGCCGCCGCCGGCGATCGACCGTCGGTGATCGACGCCGCGAAGCACGGCGACCGGGACGCGCTGCGCGCCCTCGTTCAGAAAAAGGCCGACGTGAACGCTGCGGAAGGCGACGGCACCACCGCGCTGCACTGGGCGAGCTACCGCGACGATCTCGAGAGCGCCGACCTGTTGATTCGCGCGGGCGCGAAGGTGAACGCGACGAACGATCTCGGCGCGACGCCGCTCTGGACCGCGAGCCAGAACGGCAGCGCCGCGATGGTCGCGAAGCTGCTGGCGGCCGGGGCGAACCCGAACGCCGCGCTGCTCGCCGGCGAGACGCCGGTGATGGTCGCCGCCCGCTCCGGCAAGCCCGACGTCGTCGAACAGTTGCTGGCCAAAGGCGCCAACGCGAACGCCCGCGGGGCGCGCGGTCAGACGGCGCTGATGTGGGCGGTCGCGCAGAAGCATCCGGACGTCGTGAAGGTGCTGCTCGCGCACGGTGCGGACGTCCGTGCCAGATCAGATGTCTGGAGCGAGATGATGGCCGTCCCGCCGCACGGCCTTCCCGAATACAACCGGATGATCCCGCACGGCGGCGACACGGCGTTGATGTTCGCGGCGCGGGTCGGCGATCTCGCGTCGGCGAAGCTGCTCGTCGCCGCCGGCGCCGACGTGAACGATGCGGATGCGTGGGGTGTCAGCGCGACGGGCCTGGCCGCGCACGCCGGCAACCCGGGGCTCGTCGAATTCCTCCTCGAGCTGGGTGCCGACGCGAACGCGGCGAAGGCGGGCTTCACCGCCCTGCACGTGGCCATCATGCGCCGCGACGAGAAAATGGTGACCGCGCTGCTCACGCACGGCGCCGATGCGAACGCGCCGCTTCGCGCGTGGACGCCGACGCGCCGCTCGTCGAAGGACTACAACTTCGCTCCCGAGCTGGTCGGCGCCACGCCGTTCTGGCTGGCCGCACGCTTCAGCCAGCCGAACATGATGCGCCTGCTGCTGACGCACGGCGCCGATCCGCTCGTCGTGCACCGCGTCGAGTACTTCGCCGGCGAAGGCGCCGACCATCGCACGCAGGTGACCAACGCGGTGATGGCGGCGGCCGGCATGGGCGGCGGCGGGAACGGATGGATTCAGCCAGACCGCAGCGAGCGCGAAGCGCTGATGCTCGAAGCGGTCAAGCTTGCCGTGGACCTCGGCGTCGACGTCAACGCGGCGAACGCCGACGGCCGCACCGCGCTCGACGCGGCGAAGGCGCTGAAGTTCGAGAAGGTCGCGAGCTTCCTCACCGAGAAGGGCGCCAAGCCGGGCGTGAGTAAGAAGGAGTAGATTCGTTGTTCATAGCGCCGGCGACGTGCCTGCGGCACCCTTCGGCGCCGGCGCCAGGATCGCGAGGACGAGCAGACGTCGACGACCGGTGTTCCTGACGCCGTGTGGAATGCCCTCGGGCGCGACCAGCAGATCGCCTTCGCGCATCGGCAGCTCGCGCCCTTCGAGCAGAAACACACCCTCACCCTCGACGACCTGATAGACCTTGTCCATGCCCGCGTGCGCGTGCAGCGCGTGCGACTGCCCGGGCTCGAACGCATTCAGACCCACGAGCAGCCGCGCCGACTCGAACAAGGTGGTCTTGCCTATCTTGTCCGGCTGGTACGTCGCGAATGCCGCCGGCCTGATTACCGACGGGTGCTCCATCGAGCGATCAATCGGTCGTGGACGTGCGCTGTCCGATAGCTGTCTGCAGATCTGCCATCGTCGCGATACGCGGTCCGTGCAGCGCCGCGATTTGACGCACGTCGAGCTTCAGCCGGCGGATGTTGTCGTACAGGTTGACGGCGAACGGACTCGGCGGAGCGCCCTGCGCCGGCGGCGGCGCGTTCGCGGCCGGCGGAGCCCACGCGTCGACCTCGACCAGGATTTTTTCCGTCGGGAGATACACCATCGCGAACGCGTCGTTATGGCCGCTGTTCGCAATCGGATAGATCTCGATCGTGCGCCGGCCGTCCGTCAACACGTGCTTGTCGGTGAACGTCTCGAACGTGGCCGTCTTGTTCGCCTGTGCCATCTTGTCGGGATTCAGCGTCCGCGGCGCCGCCCACGCCTGCTCGTAGTACGGCCTGTTCATCTGATGCGTCACGATCGTGGCGCCCTCCGCGACGTACGTCCGCAGCCCGCCGGAGTGATCGAAGTGGGCGTGCGTGTTGACCAGGTAACGGATCGGTTTGTCGGGAATCGTCTCCTTGACCTTGGCGATGACGGCCACCGAGCGAGCCTCGTCCTGCGGCGCTTCGACGACGACAATGTGGTCGCGTTGATCGATTGCGATGCTGTGATGGCTGCCGCCCTTCACGTAGTAGACGCCGTCGGCAAGCTTCTCCATCGCGACGGAGACTGCCGGAGGCGAGAAGCTCCGCACTTCACTGGGAACCTGGATGTCGACCGCCGGATCCTTCGTGACCGTCGAGACGGTGAGGTCGAGAACCGGATGGCCGCCCTGCGTGCGTACGATTTTGCCGGGGAACATCACGCCGTTGAAGTCGCGGTAGTCGGCGTACGTGATTTCAACCGGCGTGTCGCCGAGGACGGGGTTGTCGATCCAGGTCTGGACGCGTTCGACCTGGTTCTGCGCGTTGATCCGCCCGACATAGCGATGTTTCGCGGCGTCGGTGAACGAGACCTCGGATCCGCCATCGGCCGGCTGCGACGTTGCGTTGTTGGCGGCCGCCGCCTTGAGGAATCCATGCGGCGTCGTCCAGATTTCCATCGTCCGCTCTTCGACGGCTGCGGGCTGCGGCTGCGGGACCGGCGCGGTGCCTGCGGCGGATCCCGGCGGAGCCGCGACGTTCCATGCGTACGTGCCGCTGACGACTTGAACCGGTTGCTGTCTCACGGGAGCCGGGCGCGCGCGATTGGGTTCGACCACCTGGATCCGCTCCATCTGCACGCGCGCGGCAGGCGTGTCGTAGCTGATCCGCGCGGTGAAGCTGGACACGTCGAACGCCGGCCAGGGCAATGTCGGGCTCGGTGCCTGGCCGAACTGGAACCATTTCCCGGTGCCCGAGTACTCGATCGATTTCAGCTCGTTGGCACCGAGCGCCGCCGTCGCGGCCTGCAGTGTTCCCGGCGCCTGCTGGGCGCACGCACCGACCGAAGCGGCAATCGACAGGGCGAGAAAGAGAACGATGAGTCTATGCATGACGCGTCCTTTCGCTGATGCGTGGGTTGACGCGCACAGTTATACACCCGCGCGGGTGTGAGGGTTGCACGGCGTCGAGACAACCGAGCTCACGGAGGCAACGGGTTCAAACGGAGAAACGGAGGAACAGAGACGAACGGAGAAGAGCGGTTCGATGGCGTCGCGAAGCGCCCCTCACGTCGGCCTGCTGCGCAGGCCGACCATCGAACCGCCTCCGTTTTTCTCGACCGCTAGAAGTCCACCCGGAATCCGAGCTGTTGTCTCCGCTTCGGCCCCTCGGTCAGCGCGAGGCCGAAACTTGTCGACTGCAGGCTGCCCTGATATCGCAGCCAGTTGTCGACGTCGAAGACGTTGAACATCTCCCAGAACGCGGTCACGGAATGGTTCCGGCCGAACCGGAAGATCTTGCTCACGCGCACGTCCGTCGTCTTTTCCGGCGCGCCGCGGCGGGAGCCGCGCGGCTCGGGCCGATCGGCAAATGGATCCGAATCGAGCTGGAAGCTGGTGCTCACGCTGTAGGGCAGCGCGCTGCGAGAGGTCGAGATGCCGGCGACCTGAACGTCGATCCGCGGCATGAGATACGACGCGTCGAAGACGAGGTTGTGCCGTCGATCGTTGTCGTCGGGCCCGAGGTCTTCGTTCAGATCGAACGGGTTCGTCGTCCCGCCGGTGCTCAGCCCGACTCCGGTATTCGAGCGGGTCTTCGAGAGGGTGTACGACACGCCGGCGCGCGAGCTCGGCGCCGGACGGTACTCGAGGCGCGACTCGAGGGCGTTGTACCAGATCGACCCGCCGTTGCCGACGAGCGTGATGTTGGCGTAGCGCGTGTCCCGCCGCGTGAACGTGCCGTCGGCGTTCCGCGTCCAGTTGGAATCGCCGCCGATGTTCGCGTCGTACGTCCGCGTGCGCACGTAGTCGGCGCGGGCGCTGATGCGCGGCCCGAACTCGCGCGTCATCCCGATGGCGAAGTTCGACGAGTACGGGATCGTGTAATTCGGCTGCACGCCGAGGATCGTCTCCTGCGGAAACGGCAGCCCGCTCATGTCCGGATAGGCCGGGAACGATCGCGCGAGGAACGCGCGCATCTGCGCGATGCCGACCGCGGTGTTCGCCGGCGTCCAGAACGGGTTGCCGCCTTGTGTGTTCGCGTTGAGCGTGATGCGGCGCAGCGCGAGCAGCGTTTCGTTCAGATAGATGTCGGTGAAGTTCCAGTGATTCTGGTCGTAGTAGAAGCCGAAGCTGCTCCGCAGCGTCGTCCGGCGATCGGCGGACGGCACCCAGACGACGCCGAGCCGCGGCGACACGTTGTTCTTGTCCGCCGTGGATTTCCGAAGCGGCGGCGCGCCGCCGAGCCGGGCGACGACGCGCTGGTTGTACGGATCGACGTACGGATTCACTGACGTGGGCGTGAGATCGACGTCGTAGCGAACCCCGAGATTGAAAGTCAGGTTGTTCGTCGCCTGCCAGGTGTCCTGCAGATACGCGGACGGGTTCCAGACGACGGGATTCGCCAGACCGCTGCCCATGTTGCCGCTGAACGACGAGGGGAAGCTGGCTGGATCGTTCGCATCGAATCGCCGGTCCTGCGTGAAGCCCCAGATGCCGACGTGCGCCGCCTCGACGTCCATGTACATCTGTTGCCGCGCCAGCACGCCGCCCGCCTTGAACTGATGGCGGCCACGAACGAACGAGAAGTTGTCGACGACGAACAGATTGCCCTCGCCTTCGAGCCCGGTGAACGACGTGGCGCCGAAGCTCGCGCCGGGAAACGTCATGCGCGCGAACTTCCCGGTCGGATTGCCGGTGGTCGGGGTGTAGCCGGCCGCTGCCAGCAGATCCGAGCCGCCCAGGCCCCCGGCGATGTTCGCCAGAATCCACGGCTTGTTCACGCCGTAGCTGACGCGCAGTTCGTTGAAGGCGCGGTTGCTCAGCGCCGACGTCCAGTTGCCCATCACATTCCACAAGGGGCCGCCGAAGGTCTGCCGCGTTTCGAGCGTCTCGAGCGGCGCCGAGCTGCCGGGCGACGTGCCGCCGACGTTCGGGAAGCGCTTGTAGTCGTCTGTATAACGGAAGTAGCCGCGGTTCTTCTCGTTGAAGTCGACGTCGACCTTCACCATGCCGACCGTCTGACGCTGACCGGTCGCGATGACGGCGTCGGTGACGGTCTGTCGCCAGTAATCGGAGATGCCGAGCACTTCGGACGACGTGTTGTTGAGTCGCTCGAGGCCCGCGAAGTAGAACACGCGATTCTTGACGATCGGTCCGCCGGCGAAGCCGCCGTACCGCTGCTGATCGAACGGCGGCGTCGTGTCGAGGAAGATCGGCTGCTTGTCGGCGTCGTATCGTCCTGAGAACGGCGGCCGATCGAACGTGTTGTCGCGGAAGAACCCGTAGACGCGCGCCGATGCCGTGTTCGATCCGCTGCGCGTGATGACGTTCAGCATGCCGCCGGCCGCCTGCCCGTACTCCGCGCTGAACGAATTCGTCAACACCTGGAACTCCTGAATCCAGTCCTGCGGGAAATCGTTCGCCTGGCGGCCGTAGAACTGCATCTGGTTGTTGGCGCCGTCGACGACGATGCCGTTGGTGAAGGGCCGCTGCCCCGAAATGGAGACGCCCGTCCCTTGTCCGGTGCCTGTCGCCGTCGATGTCGTCGCACCCGGAGAAATAGTGGCCAGCGCGCTGAAGTCGCGCGTCACCGTCGGCAAGTCGTCGATCTGTTTGTTCGTGATGACCGTCGACAGCGTGCTCTGTGTTTCCACCGCGACGCTTCGGGCGACGACGTCGACCTGCTCCGAGAGGCCGCCGACCTTCATCGTGAAATTGAGCGTGAGATCCTGACCGACGCGCAGCTCGAGCGCCTGCTTCGCGTTCGCGAAGCCCGAGAGCTCCGAGGTGACTTCGTACCGCCCCGGCCGGAGGTTCGGGAGAAAATAGCGTCCTTCGGCGCCGCTCAGCACGGTCTGCAGCGTGTTGGTGTCGACCTGCCGCACGGTAATCGTCACGCCCGGAAGGACGGCGCCCTGCTCGTCGAGCACGACACCGCGCAGCGTGCCGAGGGCGGTCTGGGCCACAGCCAGCGTCGCCACGGACAAGAACAGGATCACGCCGAGAGCAACAATAGCCTGTCGGATCATCTCGATACTCCCTTTCGACCGCGTCTCATCACGAAGATCACGAAGATCACGAAGGCCACGAAGACGCTTTTGTACAAACATGGCTTTGTGTTCTTCGTGGTCTTCGTGATCTTCGTGTCCTTCGTGGCTTCGCAAAGGCGTCGTCGTTTTCATTCATCGGAAGTGGATGACCATGTTTTCCAGCGGCAGCTCCGTCCGGCGCGGCTCGGGTGTGTCCAATCGCTTCCACGGGATCTTCTCCGCCTGCAGGCTCGGCACCCGGCTTTCCACCTCGAAGGAGTCAAACGCGTACGGCATGCCTTCGCCTCCGAGCGGCGAGTTCGCGTCGCTCAGATGAAAGTGAAGATGCGGCTCGGTGGAATTCCCCGAGTTGCCGACGACGCCGAGCACCTGGCCGCGCCGCACCTTGTCGCCGGCCTTGACCGTGATCGAGCCCGGCTGCAGATGCGCGTAGAACGCGAACACGCCGTCGCCGAGATTGACGATGACGTGATTGCCGCCGATCGTCTGGAGCGTGATCGGCACGGCGCGAGACGTCGGCCCCGGCACGTTCTCCGGAATTCCGTCTTTCACGGCCGAGACAATCCCGTCGGCGACTGCGAGCGCGTGCTGTCCGTACGCGCGGTAGTTGCGGTTGTCCTTCGGATCGCCCTCGTGGCGGCTGCCGTCCGGGCGCAGTTGAATCCAGTCGATCGCGAAGCGCTGTGGAATGCGCGCCGTGCCGTCGACCGGCACGATCGATCGGCGATGGCCGGAGCTGTTCGACGGTCCGTTGGCGGCCAGCCAGTCCGCGCCGCTGAGCGGCGGCGCAATCACTTTCGGCGCGCCCGACAGCGCGATGCGAGCGGCGTCGGTTTCGACGACGCGCTCGGTGTCGCCCAGTTTGATCACGATGCGATGCTGTAACGCGCGCGGCGGCGGTGCATCGCCAGGCATCGACGCCCACACGTACACGGACGCGCGTTGGCCGGCGCCGACGTTCAACTTCGCCGCGCCTCGCAGCGCGCCCATGCCGGGCCGGGCGACGGCGTCGGCCAGGGCCTGACCCTCGTACTCCGCCAGGTCCCGGCTTCCGTCAGCCTCGCGAACGGTGACGCGGTTCAGCACACAATCGTCCGCGCCGATATTCGTGATCGTCAGCTCGTACACGAGATGCGTCTTGCCGTCGGCTTTGAACGGCGTCGGCGCTTTTGAAACGCTGACGTCGATCGGCGCGGTGAGAATCGGACGGCTGGCTTCCGTCTGCTGCTGCGTGATTCTTCGTCCCGGGCCGTAGAGCACCTTCCCCGATCGCACGCCGGTGTGGCGGCCGTGATCGATGGCGACCTCGCCGTTGACGATCACCCAGTCGACGCCGTCGGGATAGAGGCTCGGCTCCTCGTACGTCGATCGATCCTGAATGTTCTCGTAGTCGAAGACGACGAGGTCGGCCCAGAGACCGTCGCGAATCAATCCCCGGTCGGTCAGCCGCATGCGCGTGGCGGGCCACGACGTCATCTTGCGGATCGCCTCGGGCAGCGTCAGGACGCGCCGCTCGCGCACGTA
>DASYQZ010000081.1:0-9391 GCA_036004865.1 Vicinamibacterales bacterium | reverse complement strand
GCCGCGATGTGCTCCGGCGTCGTCCCGCAGCAGCCGCCGACGATGTTCACGAAGCCGCTGGATGCGAATTCGCGGAGATACGAGCCGGTATCCTGCGGTTGCTCGTCGTATTGACCGAACGCGTTGGGCAAGCCCGCGTTTGGATAGCAACTGATGAAGCACGGAGCCAGCCGCGCGAGCTCGGCGAGGTACGGCCGCATGTCGCGGGCGCCAAGCGCGCAGTTGAGACCGACGCTGAACGGATTGGCGTGCGCGATCGAGGTCCAGAAGGCGTCGATCGTCTGGCCCGAGAGCGTGCGGCCGCTGCGATCGGTCACCGTCACGGAAATCATCAGCGGCAATCGTTGGTGGTTGGTCGTTGGGCCTTGGTCGTTGGGCGTTGGTCGTTGGTCGTTGGTCGCGTGTTCCGCGTACAGCTCCTCGATGGCCACGATGGCCGCTTTGGCGTTGAGCGTGTCGAAGATCGTTTCGAGCAGCAGCAGATCCACGCCGCCGTCGATCAGGCCGCGCACCTGTTCCTTGAACGCGTCTTTCACCTGGTCGAACGTCGCGCCGCGGAACGCGGGATTGTTCACGTCCGGCGAAATCGACAGCGTCTTGTTCATCGGACCGATCGATCCGGCGACCAGTCGCGGCTGGTGGGGAGTCCGGGCGGTCCACTCGTCGGCCGCGGCGCGCGCGAGCTGCGCCGCCGTGACGTTCAACTCGTACGCGATCGGCTCGAGGCCGTAGTCCGCCTGCACGATCGCCGTGCTGTTGAACGTGTTGGTCTCGATGATGTCGGCGCCCGCCTCGAGATACTGATGATGGATCTCCGAGATGACGTCAGGGCGCGTGAGCACCAGGACGTCCAGGTCGCCTTTCAGATCGTGTCCGTGGTTCCTGAACCGCTCGCCGCGGAAATCGGCCTCGGAGAGTTGATGCCGCTGAATCATCGTCCCCATCGCGCCGTCGAGAACGAGAATCCGCGCTGCCAGCAGCCGTTCGAGTGGTGCCCGAGTGCCAGTCATCGTTTCTTCGTCTCTCGCGGGACCGTTCCCGACGCGATCAGCACCGTGAACGGATCGCCGCTCTTGCGTGCGCCGACGCCGACCTTCACGTCCGCCAGCCCTTCCGCCGTCAGCATCCGCTTCAACTCTTCGTCGTCGAAGCCGAGACGGCGATCGCCGAGCTTGGTGCGGACCCACTCCTCCTGGTGCGAACGAAGATCGAGCACGAGCACGCGCCCGCCAGGCGCCGTCACACGCACGGCTTCCGCGACCGCACGCGCGGGATACTGCGCGTGGTGCAGCGCCTGCGACAGCATCGCGACGTCGACCGAGGCGTCCTTGATCGGCAGCTTCTCGAGCTCGCCCTTCTTCCAGATGACGTTCGCGACGCGGCGGCGCCGCGCGAGCGCGCGGGCGCGCTGCAGCACGAGCTCGGATCGATCGACGGCAATGACGCGCGACGCCCAGCGCGCCGCCTCGATCGTCAGGTAGCCCTCGCCGCACCCGAGATCCGCGACCTTGAGCGGCGGCATCAGCAGTCCGAGCGCGCGCGACCAGGCCGCCCAGCTCCGGCCGGGCACGAGCTGACGCGCGTCACGCGTGTCCGGACCGGCATGCCGATCGAAATTCTCCTTCCGGAGCCGCAGCACTTCCTGCAGCCGCGCCTCGTCGGCGCGCACCGTCGTATCGCCGGCCGCCGCGTCGAACTGGGCGCGGAGGATCGGCGCCAGGATGTTGTCCCCGGGTCCGCCCGCCTCCTGCAGCGACGGCGCCAGGCGGTAGTAGCTGAACCCTCCGTCACGCTCCTCGACGACGAGCGTGGCGTCCTTGAGGAGCCCCAGGTGGCGCGACACGCCCGACTGCGCGAGGCCGAGGACGCCGGTCAGCTCGGTGACGTTCAGCCGCTCGCGCGACAGCACGCGCAGCAGGCGCAGGCGCGCCTCGTCGCCGAGCAGCCGGTAGAGCGCTGACGCCTGCTTCACATCGATAAATGTATATATGTTGATTCGAGAAAGCAACCTGGCCGGCCGCCGGCCCGATCACTCTTCGAGGCGCCGCGGCCAGTCGTCCTTGAGCAGCCGCGACAGCGAGCGGTCGGCGAGCAGCCGGCCTCCGGTCTGACATTTCGCGCAGTAGTTGCACTCGTTTTCCGCGTACACGATTCGCTGCACCGGCGATCCGCACACCGGGCACGGCTGTTTGAAGCGGCCGTGGACCGCCATCTCGTCGCGAAACGCGGTCACCTTCTCGGGGAATCCGCCTTTCACGTCCCTCCTCAGGCGATCGATCCAGAGGCGCAGCGTCGCGCGCGTCGCTTCGTAGAGCCGCAGGAATTCTTCGTCGCTGAGAGAGCGCGTCAGCTTCAGCGGCGAGAGCTTCGCGGCGTGCAGGATCTCGTCCGAGTACGCGTTGCCGATGCCGCTGAACACATGCGGATCGGTCAGCGCGCGCTTGAGCGTGTGGCTCTCGCGCGTGAGCGCCTCGTGGAATTCTTCGAGCGTCGCGTCGAGCGGCTCGACGCCGCCGGGATCGAGCGCGGCGAGCGCCGCCTCGCCGCGCACGAGCTGAATCGACGCGCGCTTCTTCGAGCTCGCTTCGGTGAAGAACAGCGTGCCGTGCGGGAACTCGAATGACGCGAGGATCAACTTCGGACCGATTCCAAGCTTTTGTCCCGGCACGCGCCATCGCAGCCGGCCGGCAATCATCAGATGGATCACGAGAAACACATCGTCATCGAACACCAAGACGATCCGTTTGCCCACACGGCGCAGGTCGCGGACGATCTGTCCGGTGATCGAGTCAATTGGGGGATCGACGGATCGAAGAACGAAGGGACTCAGGAGGTTGAGGCGCTCGAGCCGCTGCCCGCCAACGTGTGTGCTCAGCGCCTCGAGGTAGACAACGACGTCGGGGAGCTCCGGCAGATCAGTCCTTCTTCAACCACTCCACGATCTGCTCGCGCGTCCAGTGATGATCGTCGTTGAGATGCAGAATGATGGCGTTCAACGGCAGCCGCTTGTTGCAGCCGACCGGACAGCGGCGGCGAACGTTCTCGAGACAGTCGAACAGACGATCGAGCCGCGGGCGGATCGAATGCGCCTCGCCCGGGTCGCGCGGCAGCGCGTACGCGCCTTCGTACGCCGCGCCGAGCGCGCAGGAACCGCCTTGTTCGGAGAAGTATTCGCCGAACGCCTGACTGGGCCGGCGCCTGGCGCCGGCGGCAATCGCCTCGGCGAGCTCGAGCTGATCTTCGCGCGGCACCTGATGCATCCTGCCCTCCCCCGGTGAGTCTTGTGGCATTCTACGCTCGCCCGGGGACGCGCGCATCTGTTCGAAAACGGGCGGCGTCCAATGGCGCAAGACATGCAGCCGCTACTCGAGGGCTGCGAGACGGCTGAGAACCCAGCTGGCACGTCCTACACCTTATGCGGCTGACGGCTCTACTGTTTACGGCGATTCTCGTCGCCACGCCGGCATGGGCGCAGCAGCCATCGCCGTCCTCGAAGCCGGATGCTTCGTCGCCCTCAAAGGACGCCTCCAAAGAGGGGACGAAGGACCAGGGATCGAGCCTGCCGGTCTCGATCGACAAGATCAAGAAAGAGCTCGAGCAGCCGCCCGTCCTCACGCTCCGCGGACTCGACGACAAGCCCACCTTCAAACTGGAAGTGCGCGAACGTCAGAAGATCTCCCTCGACGATTTGATCAAGAGCCTCGACTTCAAGGCCGGGCCGGTACCCGCCGGGGGCGTGTACGCCTACGAGATGCAGCGTCAGATGTGGAATCCCACGAACAACCCGCTGGTGCAGCCGTACGCGGCGTTCAATCAGGGTCAGTTGCTGACGATCCTCGTCGAAAATCTGGTCGGCAAATATCTGGCGGGCAAGGCGGCCGGCGCCGTCACCTCCGCCATGCGGGAGCGCGCGATCGCGCAGGCGCGCGAAGAAGTGCAGCAGACGATCAACGAGTACTGCGCGGCGCAGCCGAACCACGGCGCTGGCATCGAAATCTGCGGCAAACCAATTCAGTAACGCCGTCATCCGGCATTCAAATCTGCGCGAGCCCGCCCGCCATCCGTTGAATCTGATCCATCCACGTGCGGAGTGAGGGCGCGAATTCACGCGGCACGCAGTCGCCGCAGATCTCGCGCGCGAGACGCGACATCGTGTCCAGGTTGACGCGCAACAGATCGGAACGATCGGCGGCGCGCTGCGCCTTCACGCATGCCAGCAGCTCGGTGAATTCACGGAAGACCGACGTGAGCCCTGCCAGGATCGCTTCGAGCACCGCTTCGTCGGGCGTCTGCTGAGGACGATACAGCAGGTCGTGTACGGCGTGGAGCTCGCCGACGAAAATCATCGCGACACTCTCGACACGCGCCATCGCTTCCGGCGGCGCGATGTCGCGCCCTTCGCAGAGCCGCGCCGTGGCCTGCACCTCGGTTCGGATCAGATGCAGATTGCTTCGCAGGCGTCCAAGGCGATCCTCGAAGGCGATGTGATGAATCTCGCCGATGAGCTGTTCCTGCCGCCGTGACACGAACTTCGACACGACACAGCCGAAGAGAATCAGTCCTGCAGCGCCCTCCGCGATCGCCAGCAGGCGCGCCGGGCCAACCGGCACGATGTCGCCGTAGCCGACCGAGGTCGCCGTGACGGCGCTGAAGTACACGGCCGAGATCAGCCCGCTCGCGTTTCGCGCGATCGGCCGGCCGTTGGACACCAACGTCACGCCCGTGAACAACGCGAGCAGCCAGAACGCCACGCCGCACACCACGACGATTCCAATCCAGTACCGGAACAGCGCGCCGACCGATCGCTCCGAGAGCGCATCGACGAAGCGCGTGGAGAGGTTCGCAGGCGTGAGCGCATGCAGCACGTGAGAGCGGGGACGCGAAAGAGCCGCAGCCCTGCCGCCTTCGCGCCTCCGGCGCTTCGGCGAGCCTCGCCGAAGCTCGCTCGTTTCGCTCGCGAGCGGAGGCGGGACGGCTTGCGCCACGCGTGAGGGCGAGGCCTGCCTCACACTCGCGTCCGATCGCGAATCCGCATCTCGCGTCGATTCCGTCGCGAACCACTCCGCGAGCCCGCCGGGATAGTGCCGGACGTTTCCGTAGCCGAGCTGGCGAAGCAGGCCGACCGCCTGCGCGCCGAGCGGTCAGGTCGGGCTGCCGCAGTAGAGAACGATCGGCGCGTCGCGGTCGGGCAGCACCTCGTGCGCGCGCCCGGGGATGTCGGCAACGGGCAGATTGACGGCGCCGGGAATATGCCGCGTCGCGTATGACTCGGGGGACAGCACGTCGACGAGCGTCATCTGTCCGGCTCGCACCGAGCCGATGAGCTCGTTGAGCTCTTCGCGGGTAACGGTGTCCGTCTCGAGTTGATTCGTCGCCATTAGCCGATCATCCCACGGCCTGCGGCTTTCACGACCGGCGCGAGAATCCTTTATGCGTTCATTGTTTCTTGCCGGCTGCATGACCGTCGTTCTGGCTGCGCCTCTGTCGGCGCAATACTTCGGCCGCAACAAAGTCCTCTACAAGAAGCTGGACTTCCAGGTGCTGAAGACCGAACACTTCGACATCTACTTCTATCCCGAGGAACGCGACGGGATCGAAATCAATGCGCGTATGGCGGAACGGTGGCACGCACGGCTCGAGCGTCTGTTCGCCCACACGCTGCGCGGACGGCAACCGCTCGTCCTGTATGCGTCGCATCCCGATTTCGAGTACTTTCCCTATCGCTGGGGCCAAGCGTTCTGGGCGTACGTCGGCGGCCGGTTCGGCGACGACGTCATCCGGACAATGCTGACCATCGCGTCGGCCGCTGGCCGCGATACGGACGTCGCGATCGAGACAGTCCTCGGGATGAAGACCAAAGATGATGTTGACGCCGGGGAGTCACGCGACTATCCTTTCATCCGGTTATACGGATGAATGCTCGAGCCCCGGCGATTCACGATCATCTCGCCTCGCTCTCTGACACGACCCGCAGCCGGATCCTGCTGCTGCTCGACCGGCAGGAGCTGACCGTCTCGGAGCTCTGCAGCATCCTCCAGCTCCCGCAATCCACGGTCAGTCGACATCTCAAGGGGCTCGCCGACTCCGGGTGGATCACGGCGCGAGCCGAGGGGACGAGCAATCTCTACGCGATGACGCGCGATCTGGACGCCGCGGCCCGGCGGCTGTGGCTGCTGGTGCGCGAGCACGTCGGTCCCTCCGCCGCGGCGACGCACGACGAGCGGCGGCTGCAATCGACGCTGGCCGAGCGCCGAACGAAGTCGCAGGAGTTCTTTTCTTCGTCGGCCGGTCAATGGGATCGCCTGCGCGACGAGCTGTTCGGCGATCGCTTTCACCTCGCGGCGATGGCGGCGTTCGCCGATCGCGACTGGACGGTCGGCGATCTCGGCTGCGGCACCGGTCAGGTCTGCGCCGCGCTGGCGCCGTTCGTCGCCCGCGTCATCGCGGTCGACGCCTCGTCCGCGATGCTGCAGGCGGCGAAGAAGCGGCTGCAGCGCTTCGACAACATCGAGCTGCGGCGCGGCGAGCTCGAGGCGCTTCCGATCGACCCTGTGAATGACGTCCGGCTCGATGCTGCCGTGCTGATGCTCGTGCTCCACCACGTGCCGGACCCGGAGCGCGCATTGGCGGAAGTCGCGCGCGTGTTGAAGCCCGGCGGCCGCCTCGTCATCGTCGACATGCTCCCGCACGATCGCGAGGCGTACAAGCAGCAGATGGGTCACGTGTGGCTCGGCTTCTCAGAGGAACACGTGCAGCGAAGTCTGCGTGACAGCGGATTCGACGAGATCACCGTCGTCCCGCTCTCACCAGACGTGAGAGCCAAGGGACCAGGATTGTTCGTGGCGACCGCGCAGAAACACAGGTAGGTTTTCTTTTTCGTGTTTTCGTGCTTTCGTGGCGAAGGTGAGGAGATGACATGGCGACTGTGACTGAGAAATTGCATGCGTTCGCCGCGGCCAGATCTGCCGGCCGCGAGCCCTTCAAGGTGAAAGATCTGTCGCTCGCCGAATTCGGCCGCAAGGAAATCCGGCTCGCCGAGCAGGAGATGCCCGGGCTGATGGCGCTGCGGAGGGAGCATGGGGGCAGGAAGCCGCTCGCCGGCGCGCGCATCATGGGCTCGCTGCACATGACGATTCAGACGGCCGTCCTCATCGAAACGCTCACCGAGCTCGGGGCGGAGGTGCGCTGGGTGTCGTGCAACATCTTCTCGACGCAGGATCACGCCGCCGCCGCGGTGGTCGTCGGCCGGCCGGAAACCGGCGGCACGGCGAAGGAGCCCAAGGGCACGCCGGTGTTCGCGTGGAAGGGCGAGACGCTCGAGGAGTACTGGTGGTGCACGGAGCAGGCGCTCGAGTGGCCCGACGGCAGCGGTCCCACGCTGATCGTGGACGACGGCGGCGACGCGACGCTGCTCGTGCACAAGGGCGTCGAGTTCGAGAAGGCCGGCCGCGTGCCGGCGTTCAATGCCGACAAGGATCCCGAGGAGTGGGGCGTCATCCTCGACACGATCCGCCAGTCGATCGCCAGGGACAAGTCGCGCTACACGCGTATCGCCTCGACGATCCGCGGCGTCAGCGAAGAGACGACGACCGGCGTGCACCGGCTGTATCAGATGATGGAAGCGGGCACGCTGCTCTTCCCCGCCATCAACGTCAACGACTCGGTGACGAAGAGCAAGTTCGACAACATCTACGGCTGCCGCCACTCGCTGCCGGACGGTCTCGCGCGCGCGACCGACGTCATGCTGGGCGGAAAAGTCGCGGTGGTGTTCGGCTACGGTGAGGTCGGCAAGGGCTGCGCGCAGGCGCTGCGCGGCCAGGGCTGCCGCGTCATCGTCACCGAAATCGATCCGATTTGCGCGCTGCAGGCGGCGATGGAAGGCTATCAGGTGGCGACGCTCGAGGACGTCGTCGAGACTGCCGACATCTTCATCACGGCGACGGGCAACCACAACATCATCACGTCTGACCACATGAAGCGGATGAAGGACAAGGCGATCGTCGGCAACATCGGCCACTTCGACAACGAGATCGACATGGCCGGCCTGAAGAAGTTTCCCGGCATCGAGAAGATCAACATCAAGCCGCAGTACGACGAGTGGCGATTCCCGGATGGCCACAGCGTGATGGTGCTCGCGGAAGGGCGCCTCCTGAATCTCGGCTGCGCGACGGGTCATCCGAGCTTCGTCATGTCGGCGTCGTTCACGAACCAGGTGATCGCGCAGCTCGAGCTGAACGCCAACACCGGCAAGTACGAGAAGAAGGTCTACATGCTGCCGAAGCACCTCGACGAGCAGGTCGCTCGGCTGCACCTCGATCATCTTGGTGTGAAGCTGACGAAGCTGACGAAGGATCAGGCGGACTACATCGGCGTGCCTGTGGACGGACCCTACAAACCAGATCACTACCGCTACTAGGACGAACGGCTTCATAATTCGCGCTATGAAGCCACGCCATTCGCGCATCATCGTTGCGGCGCTCGTTGCCATCTCGAGCGCCGCGACGCTCCTTCAGGCTCAGCAAGGCGCACTCAGCGCGCCACAGCGCCAGCAGCGGATCGACACCGAGAACGAGCTGCAGTCGCTTGCGATCGTCGATCGCAAGGTGATGATGGCGATGCCCGACGGCGTGCGCCTGGCCACGGACATCTACCGGCCGAAGAATTCCGGAGCGTCCAGCAAAGTTCCGATCGTCTTCGTCCGCACGCCCTACAACTTCAACTTCTGGGACGTGCACAACGGCGTGCCGGCCGACATGACCGCGGCGCTCACCGCCGTCAAGCGCGGCTACGCGTACGTCGTCCAGAACGAGCGCGGCCACTTCTTCTCCGAAGGCAACTACGACATCCTCGGCGCGCCGCCGAGCGACGGCTACAACGCGATCGACTGGCTCACGAAGCAGCCGTGGTCGAACGGCAAGCTCGGCACGACCGGTTGTTCGTCGACCGCGGAGTATCAGATGGCGATCGCGGCGCTGGGACATCCCGGCTACGCGGCGATGAACACGCAGGGGTTCGGCGCCGGCGTCGGGCGCGTCGCTCCGTACTATGAGCAGGGCAACTGGTACCGCGGCGGCGCGATGCAGATGCTGTTCATCACGTGGATTTACGGTGAACAGAATCAGGTGCGGCCGATGTTTCCGCCCAACACCTCGCGCGAGGATCTGATCCGCGCGTCGAAGTCGTTCGATCTCGCGCAGCACCTGCCGCCCGTCGACTGGTCGAAGGCGCTGTGGCATCTGCCCGTGCAGGACATCATCAAGAACGTCGACGGCCCGCGCGGCATCTTCGAGAGCTCGATGCCGGTCGAAACCGGCGGCAAGATGATTCAACGCGCGCCGAACGATCCGGCGTGGTACCGCGGGGGCCTGTATCACGACGACCAGAAGCTGAA
>DASYQZ010000080.1:0-48748 GCA_036004865.1 Vicinamibacterales bacterium | reverse complement strand
TTCCCCGTGCCTTCCTTCATCCGCGCCGCCTTGCCCTTCAGATCGCGGAGGTAGTAGAGCTTCGCGCGGCGGACCTTGGCCGACCGCGTGACCTCGACTTTCTGAATGGTCGGCGAGTGCAGCGGGAAAATGCGCTCGACGCCCTGGCCGAACGAGACCTTGCGCACGGTGAACGACGCGCGCGTGCCGCCGCGGTGGAGGCCGATGACAACGCCTTCGAAGATCTGAATGCGCTCCTTGTCGCCCTCGCGAACCTTGACGTGCACGCGGACGGTGTCGCCGGCCTTTATCGCCGGCCGCTCCGCCAGTTGTGACTTTTCCACCAGGTCAATCGCGCCCATGTCGCAGCTCCTCCAATATTTCTTGCTCTTCTTCGTCCAGACGCGCCTCGGCCAACAGGTCCGGCCGCCGCGCCAGCGTTCGCGTCAGCGCCTCGCGTTTCCGCCACCGCCGGATCTCCGCGTGGTTTCCCGACAACAACACGTCGGGGACGCGCAAGTCGGCGATCTCCGCGGGCCGCGTGAACTGCGGGAAATCGAGCAGCCCGCGGCTGAACGAATCCTCGGCGACCGATTGCTCGTCGCCGACCACGCCCGGCACGTGCCGCGCGACGGCATCGAGGATGACGAGCGCCGGCAGCTCGCCGCCGGTCAGCACGTAGTCGCCAATCGACACTTCTTCGGTGACGCGCTCGCGCACCCGCTCGTCGAAGCCTTCGTAGCGGCCGCAGAGAAGCACCAGATGCTCGACCGTGCTGAGCCGCTGCGCCACGGGCTGCGTCAACCGCGTCCCCTGCGGCGAGGTCAGAATCACGGTCAGCGGCGTCCCGCGTTCCGCCTCGATCGCATCGAGCGCCCGGAAGATCGGCTCCGGCTTCAGCACCATCCCCGGTCCGCCGCCGTACGGCACATCGTCGACGATGCGATGCCGGTCGGTCGTGAAGTCGCGCAGATCGCGCACCTTCACGTCCAGCGTGCCGCGTTCGATCGCGCGACCGACAATCCCCGCCGCGAGCGGCTGCTCGATCATCGCCGGAAAGATCGTGACAATATCGAACGTCACGTGTTCAGCTCCAGCAACCCTTCGGGCGGATCGACGACGATCCGTTTCCCCTCGACATCGATCGTCGTGCAGATCTCGTGTGCCAGCGGAATCAGAATCTCGCCGCGCGCGCCATCAATCACCAGCCGGCTGCCGCCAAGCGTCCCTTCGACGCCGCTCACGGTGCCGACCGCCCGGCCGTCGCGCGTATCGACCCGGCAGCCGATCAGGTCGTGCCGGTAAAACATTCCCGCCGGCAGCGGCGCGAGCCAATCGGCGGGCACGCGCAGCTCGTGTCCCGCCAGCGCCTCGGCCTCGTTCATCGTCGTGACGCCGTCGATCCCGACGACCGGACGCTCGCGCTGAAACCGCACCGCGGTGAGCCGCAGCGCTTCGACCGCGCCGCCGCGCTGGATGAACAACTCCGCGCCCGGCTGAAACCTCGTCTCCGGAAAATCGGTGTCGAGGTTCACGATCACCTGCCCGCGAGTGCCGTGCGCGCGCGCGATGCGGCCCACGAGCGCCATGTCATCCCAAGTCACCGGCCCTCGCGAATTTCGAGCGTCACCTGCTTGCCTTCGCGCTCGCCGGCGGTCGACGCGAGCGTGCGCAGCGCCGCGGCGGTCCGGCCCTGACGGCCGATCAGCTTCCCGATGTCGCCCGGCGCCACGTACAGCTCGATGAGCGTCATGTGCTTGTGCGTCGACTCGGTCACCCGCACTTCGTTCGGCTGATCGGCGAGCGCTCTGGCCATCACCTCGACGACGTCGCGAACGCCGGGCACGTCACGTCGCCTCGACCGACGTCGTTCCCGGGGTCGTCGTCGCCGCCGCAGCGGGCGCCCGCGTCAGATGACGCTTGATCAACGTCCGCACCGTGTCGGACGGCACCGCGCCTTTCTTCAGCCAGAAGTCGACGCGTTCCTTGTCGACGTGCACGACGGCCGGCTTGGTGCGCGGATTGTAGTGTCCGAGGATTTCGACGAACGAGCTGTCGCGCGCCGCACGCGAATCGGTGACGACCACGCGGAAGAACGGACGTTTCTTGGAACCTGCCCGGCGCAAGCGAATCGTGACCATCTGACGCTCCTGAATGACCTTCGGGGCTCGAACCCGAACGTCTGTTTCGCTGTCCGCCTACGCTCGCCGCGTTTCGTGCGAGCTACGGCGGACCCGCCGAAGCGGCTTTGCCGCGAAGGCGGGCGCTCTTGGTGCGAGCACCGTCTTATCGACGGTTGCGCAGCATCTGCATCGCCTGGCGGCGCGCCTTCTTGCCACCGCCCGTCAGCCCGGCCATCCCGCCGAGCTGCTTCAACATCTTCTGCATCTGCACGAACTGCTTCAGCAGACGATTCACTTCTTCGACCGACGTCCCGCTGCCCTTCGCGATGCGCTTTCGGCGGCTGCCGTTGATGATGTGCTGCTTCCGCCGCTCGTCGGGCGTCATCGAATTGATGATCGCCTCGATCCGCGCCATCTGCTTGGCACCGTCCTCCGGGGCGGCCTTGTTCTCCGCCAGCGCCTTGATGTTGCCCATGCCGGGCAGCATCCCGATGATCGATTCGAGCGGCCCCATCTTCCGGATCGTCTTGAGCTGATCGCGAAAATCTTCGAGCGTGAACTCGTTCGCCCGGATTTTTTCTTCGAGCCGCTCGGCGTCCTCTTCGGTGATCGCCGCTTCGGCCTTCTCGATGAGCGAGAGTACGTCGCCCATGCCGAGCACGCGCGACACGACGCGCTCCGGATGGAACGGCTCCAGATCTTCCAGCCGCTCGCCGCTGCCCGCGAACGCGATCGGGACGCCGACCACCGAGACGACCGACAGCGCCGCGCCGCCGCGCGCATCGCCGTCGAGCTTCGTCAGCACGACGCCGGTGACGCCGACGCGCGCGTTGAACTCGCCGGCGCTCTTGATCGCATCCTGCCCGGTCATCGCGTCGGCCACGAACAAGCGATCCGACGGATCGGTTGCCTGCTGGATCGCGACCAGCTCGTGCATCAACTCGTCGTCGATGTGCAGCCGGCCCGCGGTATCGACGATGACGGTGTCGAACCCGAGGTTCGTCGCTTCCGCCACCGCACCCCGGGCGCGCGCGACGGGATCCATCTGACCCGCCGGGTCGTGGACGCGAATCGACGCCTTCTGCCCCACGACGTTGAGCTGTTGAATCGCGGCCGGCCGCTTCACGTCGGTCGAGACGAGCAGCGGATGACGGCCTTGCTTCACCAGCCACTTGCCCAGCTTGCCCGCCGTCGTCGTCTTGCCGGCGCCCTGCAGACCGAGCAGCAGAATCACGCGCGGCCGCTTGGTCGACGGCTGGAGTCCCCCTTCGGCCTCGCCGAAGAGCGCGACCATCTCGTCGCGGACGATCCTGACGACCTGCTGCGACGGCGCCAGATTGCGAAGGACGTCCTGATCTTTCAACGCGTCCATCGCGCGGTCGCGCACGCGATCGATGAACGCTTTCACGACCTTGAAGTTGACGTCGGCTTCGAGCAGCGCCAGCCGGATTTCGCGCAGCGCGACTTCGATTGACTCCGGCGTCAGCCGCGACTGGCCGCGGAGGCTCTTGAATACGTCTTGGAGGCGTGTGCTGAGCGACTCGAACATGATCCGCTAACCTGCTCTAATGCAAACGCTTATCGTAGCGGACCGGTTGTCGGACTGTCAATCAGCGGGGTGCGACTTCGCCGCCTTTCATCTCGCTGCGGAGGGCCTGGAGCCGCCCGACGGCGTTGCGCAGCGCGGAGATCACCTGTATGGCCGAGGCTTCGTCCGCCTGCAACTCGGCCGCGGCTTTGGTCACGAACGCGAGAGTGGTCTCGACCTCGGGCGCCTTGACGTTCTCGGACTGGCGGACGAGCAGCTCGACGTAGTCCATGCACTTGCGGACGACCTGTTTGCTGGTCTCTGAGTTCGCGCGTTCCGCGGCGCGCATTCCGACCATCAGGAAGTCTGAACAGGCGCGGAGCTGGCCTTTTACGCTCACAGTAGATTTCTACTCATCTGGAAAAACGTGAATACGAATCGTAGAGGACGAACTGGCGGACTGTCAATCAACGTACGGCCCTCCGGTCCGCCTTTATTCGAGAAACCGGCGCCGAAGATCGGGCGTCGGCATCATGCACGTCTCGCGCTTGCCGAACCAGCGATAACGATTTCGTGCGACGACGCGGTATGCCCGATCGCGAATCGCGCGCGGCAGGACCGTCAAGAGAGCCGCGAGGCTCCAGGGGAACCCCAACCGCTGCGCGATCCGAAGCGCCGCGGTCGATTGCGTGAACATGCGGCCCTCTTCGACCAGCACGAACGTATCGGGCAGGGCGTCGCCGCCGTTCAGCTCGCGCAGCAGACGGCGTCCCGCGTCAGACTGGAGCGACGCGAAGCCAAATTGCGCGCGGTGATCGCGCGCGATGATGAACGCGACCGCTCCATTGCATAAATTGCACACACCGTCGAAGAGCACGATCGACGGAAATTGCTGACTCGTCGCCAAGTCACCAATTACACCGACGACAACTTGTGTCCGAGCTTCTCTTTCTTCGTCTTGAGATACCGTCGCGTCGATTCGGAAGCCGGGATCTCCAGAGGCAGCCACTCACTGATCGACAGGCCGTATCCCCGGATGCCCACCAGCTTGCGCGGGTTGTTGCTCAACAGCCGCATCGAGCGAATGCCGAGCTCGCGCAGAATCTGCACGCCCATGCCGTAATCGCGTTGATCGGCCTTGAAGCCGAGCTGCTCGTTCGCTTCCACCGTGTCGAAGCCTTCGTCCTGCAGCTCGTACGCGCGGATCTTGTTGGCAAGACCGATGCCCCGGCCTTCCTGATTCAGATACAGCAGGACGCCGCGTTCTTCGGTGGCGATTCGCTGCATGGCGGCGTCGAGCTGCGCGCCGCAGTCGCATCGAATCGAATGCAGCACGTCGCCCGTCAGGCACGACGAGTGCACCCGAACGAGCACGTTCTGGCCGTCGGCGATGTCGCCGCGCACCAGCGCGACGTGCGTCTGCTTGTCGATCTGGTTCTCGAACACGTGCACCTGAAACTCGCCGTTCCTCGTCGGCAACTTTGCCGATGCGACCCGCTTGACGAGCGACTCGGTGCGGATTCTGTATTTGATCAGATCCGCGATCGTGATCATCAGCAGGCCGTGGCGCTTCGCGAACCGCGACAAGTGCGGCACACGCGCCATCGTCCCGTCTTCGTTCATCACCTCGCAGATGACGCCGGCGGGATACAGGCCGGCAGTCCGCGCCAGGTCGACGGCTGCTTCCGTCTGACCGGCCCGGACGAGGACGCCGCCGGTTCGTGACCGGAGTGGAAACATGTGGCCGGGCCGCGCGAGATCGTGCGGCCGCGTCGCCGGATCGATGGCCGTCAGCACCGTCGCCGCGCGATCGGCCGCCGAGATGCCGGTGGTCGTGCGCCCCTTGGCTTCGATCGACACGCAGAAGCCGGTCTCGAAGCGCGAGGTGTTCTGCGTCACCATCAGCGGGATCTCGAGCTCGTCGATTCGCTCGGGGGTCATCGGCAGGCAGATCAGCCCACGTCCGTACCGCGCCATGAAGTTGATCGTCTCGGGGGTGACCTTCTCCGCGGCAATCGTCAAATCGCCCTCGTTCTCGCGATCCTCGTCGTCGACGACGATGATCATCTTGCCGGCGCGGAACGCGTCGACGGCGTCCTCGATGCGCGCGAACGGCGAGGTCTTCTTGCCGGCGCCTTTGGCGATTTCAATGCTGCGTTTCATCTTTGTCGCTATCAGCTCTCAGCTCTCAGCTTCAGTGAGTCGGTTCCCCGGGCCGCACGCCGGTCAGCGTCAGACCGGCGAGCTCCGCCGCCCGCACGACGTATTTTCCCACCATGTCGCACTCCAGGTTCACCCGATCGCGGATCTGTGCGCTGCCCAGAGTCGTGTGCTGAATCGTGTACGGCACGACCATGACGTCGAAGCGATCGCCGCCCAGGCCGGCCACCGTCAGGCTGATTCCGTCGACGGCGATCGAACCCTTGTGCACGATGTACGGCGCCAGCTGCGATGGAAAGCTCACCGTCAACCAGTGGAACTCGGAGTCGGCGCGCAGTTCCTCGATGTGCCCGATCGCGTCGACGTGGCCCTGCACGAAGTGGCCGCCGAGGCGGCCGTCGGCGCGAAGCGGACGCTCGAGATTCACGCGGGCCCCTGGCCGCAGCGATCCGAGCGTCGTGACGCGGGCGGTCTCGGGACCGACGTCCGCATGGATCTCCTGCGCCTCGGCCAGAATCACCGTCAGGCACACACCATTCACCGCGATGCTGTCGCCGGGCGCGACCTCCGGCGCAATCGCCGTGGCGATGCGCAGCCGGAATCCACCGCTCGTCGGCTTGCGCTCCACAACGTCGCCAATCACTTCAACGAGGCCTGTGAACATATCCTTCAATCAACACGTCAGGACCCAGCGGCTCGACGACCCGATTGTGCAGCGCGGAGGTCGAAAACGAGCGCCCCGGCAGCAATTCAACGCCCGCTGCGCCGAGCACGTGCGGCGTCACGTACACGCTGACGAAATCAACGAGCCCTTCATCCCACGCCGCGCAGTGGAGCGCCGCACCGCCCTCGAGCATCAGCGACCCGATGTCGCGCGCCGCGAGCCGCTCGAGCGCCGCGCGAAACGTGCCGTCCCGCGCCACTTCGATTTCGGCTCCTGCATCCTCGAGCGGGGTGCGCAAATCGGCACGGCCCGCCGCCTCGGCCGTGGTCACGATGATGACAGGCGACGCCACGCCTGTCGAGTGGAGACGCGCCGAGGGCGGCGTTCTCAGACTGCGGTCGAACACAATGCGCGAGAGTGGATGTTCACGGAAAACACCGCGGGCGGTCAGCTCGGGATCGTCAATCAGAACGGTGCCGCTGCCGACGCCGATCGCATCGACCTCGGCCCGGCAGCGGTGCACATGGCGATTCGCCGGCGCCGAGCTGAGTTGTGTCCGGCGGCCCGGTGACTCCGCGATGCGGCCGTCCATGCTCGTCGCCGCTTTCAGGATGACGAACGGCCGGTGTTCCCTCATCAACGTGAAGAACGGCTGATTGAGCGCGATCGATCGATCGGCGCCCGGCCCCACGTCGACCGGGATGTCGTGCGCGCGCAGAAACGCGAAGCCTTCGCCGTGCACGAGCGGGTTCGGATCTTCGACCGCGGCGACCACACGCGCGATGCCGGCCTCGACGATACGGATCACGCAGGGACCGGTGCGGCCCTGATGACAGCAGGGCTCGAGCGTGCAATAGAGCGTCGCGCCGCGAGCGCGCTCCCCGGCCGCCGCCAGCGCCCGCACTTCGGCGTGCGGCTCGCCGGCGCGCTCGTGATATCCGGTCCCGACGATGACGCCGTCCGGCGACACGACGACCGCGCCGACCATCGGATTCGGACTGGTCCGGCCGCGACCGCGCGCCGCGTGAAACAGCGCGCGCTCCATGTGAAGGTCATCGATCAACTTTTTTGCACTGATGCCGCGCGGCACGCCACCCCAGCATGGCCGCAGGCGCCTACCATTTTTCTTCGAACAAGCCGTCCACGTACTCATTCGCGTCGAACGGGACGAGGTCGTCGATGCCTTCTCCCACGCCGACGTAGCGGATCGGCAGCTTGAGGTCGTTGGCGATGGCGACGGCGACGCCGCCCTTTGCGGTGCCATCGAGCTTCGTCAGCACGATGCCGTTCACGCCGGCGGCGCTCATGAACTCGCGCGCCTGTGTCACGCCGTTCTGCCCGACCGTCGCGTCGAGCACGAGCAGTACCTCCTGCGGCGCGCCCGGCACCTCGCGTGACGCGACGCGCCGGATCTTGTCGAGCTCGTTCATCAGGTTGACGCGGGTGTGCAGGCGTCCGGCCGTATCCACGAGAATCGGATCGCGTCCCTTCGCCTTGCCCGATGAAATCGCATCGAAGACGACGGCGGCCGGATCGGCGCCTTCCTTCGCGCGCACCATGTCGACGCCCGCGCGCTTCGCCCAGATTTCGAGCTGCTCGACGGCGGCGGCGCGAAACGTATCGGCGGCGCAGATCAGCGGCGACTGACCTTCGCTCCTCAGCAGGTTTGCCAGCTTGCCGACCGTCGTGGTTTTTCCGGTCCCGTTCACGCCGACGATCAACGTCACTTTCGGATGCTCGGTCACCGCGATGGGACGATCGACGGCGGCGAACACACTGTGGATCTCCTGTTTCACGAGATCGCGCAGGCTCGTGCCGTTCCGCGTGCGCGCCTTCACCGCGCCGATGATGCGATCGGTCGCCGCGACGCCGAGATCGGCGGAGATGAGCAACTCTTCGAGCGCCTCGACGGTCTCGACGTCGACCGGCCGCGACCGCCGTTCCGGTTCGTCGGCGAGCCGCACGATGTCGTCGAAGCGATCGACAATCTGTTGCTTGGTACGAGAGAGGCCTTCACGAATGCGGCCGAAGAAGCTCACGGTGGAATCTGGTAATTGGATAATCGGGTAATTGGATAATTGAATCTACGCGCCCATCGCCGGTCGATGGACGGTCAATCGACGCTCAAATCGAAGGTCAATCGACGGTCAACAACGATTACCAGATTACCAAATTACCCAATTACCAGATCCCATGGCTCACCCCACCTCGTGTTCAGCGCGTTGTCGCCGCAGCATGAGCGTCTCGATCGCCGTGCGCACGTCGGAGCGCCCCGCCAGCACTTCGGCCATTTGCGTGGCGATCGGCAGCTCGACGTGGTGGCGCTCGCCGAGCGCGAGCGCGGCGCCGGTCGTCCTCACGCCTTCCGCGATCATTTTCATCCCCGCGAGGATGTCGGCCAGCGGGCGGCCGCGCGCGAGCTCGACCCCGACATACCGGTTGCGGCTCAGGTTGCCGGTGCACGTCAACACGAGGTCGCCGAGACCGCTCAGTCCGGCGAGCGTTTCGCGCCGGCCGCCGGCGGCGCACGCGAGGCGAGTGAGCTCGGCGAGACCGCGCGTAATCAGCGCGGCGAGCGCGTTATGGCCGAGACCGAGCCCTTCGACGACGCCCGCCGCGATCGCGATGATGTTCTTGAGCGCCCCGCCGATCTCCACGCCGATCACGTCGTCGCTCCCGTAGAGACGGAAGTAGGGGCTGCGAAACTCCGCCTGGACCATCTTCGTCGCCTCGGCGTCCAGCGACGCGGCCAGCACCGCCGTCGGCAACTGCTGCGCGACCTCCGCCGCGAAGCTCGGGCCCGACAATGCGACCACAGGGCGAGCCGGACCGACTTCCTGCGCGATGACTTCCGACATGCGCAACAGCGTGTCGGCTTCGAGACCCTTCATCGCGCTGACGAGCACCGCGCGCGGCGCGATGTGCGGCGCCGCCTTTCGGACAACCGCCCGGCAGCCATGCGACGGAATCGCGGCGATCACGAGCTCGCTCTGGTGCAGCGCCTCGGCGATCGCAGCCGTCACCGAAACGTTCGGCGGCAGCCTGACGTCCGGCAAGTAGATCGCGTTCGCCCGGCGCGCGGCCATCTCGCGGGCCAGCGCCGCGTCGCGCGCCCATAGACGCACGTCGTGACCGATACGGCCAAGATGTACGGCGAGCGCCGTTCCCCAACTGCCGGCGCCGAGGACGGTGACGGCGGGCATTATGAGTTTTTCGCCCGGCGGCCCGCGCTCACGCGCGTGCCCCGAGCCGGCGCTCCGTGCCGGTCCGCAGCCGTGCGAGGTTCGACCGATGCCTGAAGATGACGAGGACCGCCGCGATGCACGCGGCGATGACGGCCGGGGCCGGGCTGCCGATCGCATACGCGATTGGCGGAAGCGCGATCGTCGCCAGCATCGATCCGAGCGAGACGTACTTCGTCATCGTCACCGTAATCAGGAAGATGACGAGCGCAGGAGGAATGGCCAGCGGCGTCAGCACCGAAAACGCCCCGCAGGCCGTCGCCACGCCCTTGCCCCCGCGAAAGCGCAGCCAGATGGGATACACGTGACCGACGATCGCGGCGATACCCGCCGCGGCCGGTGCCGCGGAGTTTTGGCTGAATCGCGCGGCGAGCATCACGCTGCACGCGCCCTTGGTGATGTCGAGAATCGCCACCAGCACACCGGCGGTGATGCCGCTCGCGCGCATCGCGTTGGCGGCGCCGATGTTGCCGCTGCCGACACGGCGCAGATCCACAGCACCCCATCGCCGCGCCAGAATCAGCGCGAAGGGGATCGACCCGATGACGTACGCGGCGAACAGAAGCAGGAACATGTCGAGAGTTGGGTCAGGCCCGCGGCGAGAGGGTAGCACGCGCGAGCGCCGTATAGGTTGGTCCCGTCGACGAGAGGCGGCTCTGATACAGCGTGGCGTGATCGACGTGCACGGTTGCGACCACACGATCGCTTCCGTCCGCACGCGCACGTTCTCGATCGGCCGGCCGCGACCCTTTCCAGCGTGCAAGCGTGAGATGCGGATGGAAGGGCCGGCTTTCCAGCGCGATCCCCAGCGGGCGCACGCGATCGGCGATCTGCCGTTGCAGCTCGATGCTGTCGCCGGCGCCGGCCGCCGCACCAATCCACAGCACGTTCGGCGCGCCGCGTGGCGGAAAGACGCCGATGCCGCTCAACGCCAGGTCGAACGGCGCTTGCGCCACTGGTGCGCCGATCGTGTCGACAACGGCTCGTGCTGATGTCTCGGGCACTTCGCCGAGAAACACGAGCGTGAGATGCATGTGATCGGTCCGCACCCACTTCAGCGTCGACCGCGTCTCGCCGATGGCCGCCTTGAGCCGTTTCTGCTCGTCAGCGATCGCGGCGCGCGCGGCGTCGTCGAGATCGATCGCGACGAACAATCGCATCGTCGTGAGCAATGGCAGGGGACGGCCTTCAGGCCGTCCCTTTTATCAACAAGAGCCGCAGCATATTCATCGCGGCCTGGGTCGCCTGAAACTTCACCATCTCGCGGCCGCCGAAAAATGGAAAGGTGCGGACGCGCTTTCGATCGTCGCCGTCAGCCCTGTCAGCCCTGTCAGCCCTGTCAGCCCTGTCAGCAACGACGACCGCGATGCAGACCGTCCCGACCGGCTTCTCCGGCGTGCCGCCGCCCGGCCCGGCAATGCCGGTGATGCCGATGCCGACGTTCGTGCCGGCGCGCTCGCGGATCCCCGCGGCCATCGCCTCGGCGACCGCCTCGCTGACGGCGCCGTGCTCGCGAATCAGCGCGTCCGGGACGCCGGCCATCTCGATCTTCGCCTGATTGCTGTAGCAGACGACGCCGCGGTCGAAGTAATCCGAGCTGCCGGGCACGTCCGTGATGCGCGACGCCAGAAGTCCTCCGGTGCACGACTCGGCGACGGCGACCGTCAACGACCGCTCGCGGAGCAGGTCACCGACGACGGCCTCCAGCGGGCGGCCGTCGTCGCTGTAGATCGCCGCCGAGAGCGCCTCTTTGAGTTGACCGACTGCGATGTCGAGCGCCGCGTCCGCAGCCGGCCGGCTGGGCGCGTGCGCCGTCAGATGCAGCTCGATCTGCCCGAGCACCGCGAGAATCGTCGTGTTGATCGGTACCGGCTGCGTCGTCCACTTGCCGTAGATCGGCTGCGTGTGCGCGTCGACGTCCGACTCGGTGCGGCCGGTAATCTTCAGCACGCGGCGAAACAGGCCGGCGCCGGTCGTCTTGGGCGACAGTCGATCGGCGATCAGCGTGTCGAGCATCGGCTTCATCTCGCGCGGCGGGCCCGGCAGCAGGGCGATTCCCGTGCGGCCGTGCTCGAGCCAGAGGCCGGGCGCCGATCCGTTCGGGTTCGGCAGCACCGTCGCGCCGCGGGGCACCATTGCCTGGCGCCTGTTGATCGCGGGCATCGTGAGGCCGCGCCGGGCGAACCGCTCACGGATGCCGTCGACGATCCGCTCGTCCACTTCCATCGGCGCGTCGAGCACGCGGGCCACCGCGTCGCGCGTGATGTCGTCGGCGGTCGGCCCGAGGCCGCCTGTCATGACGATCACGTCGGCCCACGCGAGCGCGCCCCGCACGATCTCCGCGAGCTCGTCGACGTCGTCGGCGACGACCGCTTTCAGGCGGACGTCATAGCCCAGCGTGTTCAGCCGCTCGGTGATGTGCAGCGAGTTCGTGTCGACGCGAAACGGCGTCAGCATTTCGCTGCCGACGGCCACGATGCAGGCTTTCATCTGGTAATTGGATAATCGGGTAATCGGGTAATTGAATTGATTGATTGAAACATTCGAGCAATCAAATTACCCGAGCAATCAAATCACCAGATTACCCGATTACGAAATGTGCGCCCGATTACCAAATGCAAGGAGGACACGCAGCGCAATGTTCGCGTAGATGGCGGCCATCCCGTCGTCGGCCATCACGCCGACGCCGCCGTGCAAGAGCTCGAGGCGATTCGACGGGTACGGCTTGATCACATCGAACAACCGGAACAAGAGAAATCCTCCGAGTGCGCCGGGCCATCCGACCGGATTCATGAACAGCGTGATCAGCATGCCCATCACCTCGTCGATGACGACCTGCCGCGGATCGGTCCGGCCAAAATGACGCTCGGCCACGCCGCCGCACCATGATCCGAGCGCGAACACCGCGACAATGGCCAGGCCCTGCGCGACGGCCGTCGCGGGCACGAGCCACCACACGAGCAGGCCGGCCGCCGATCCGAACGTGCCCGGCGCGAACGGAATGTAACCCACGCCGCAGACCGTCGCCAGGAACAAGGCCGGGATTCGGGATTTGGGATTTGGGATTCGCGGCGCTGGTTCCGGACGAATCCCGAATCCCGAATCCCGAATCCCGTCCGTCATAGTCTGTGTTCAGCGGACGACGCGCGTGCCGGCGAAACGATCGTGGAGGCCGCGGTGGTCGCGGCTGAAGAGCGCAGTCAGAAAGCCGAGGCCGACCGGCACGGCGAGCAGGAACCACATCAGCGTGCGCAGACACGCGCGGCCGACGTCGAGCGTCGATTCCGAGTCAGCCGCCACGACGCGAATGCCGGCGGCCATTTTGCCGAGCGTTTGCCCGCCCGCGGTGAAGGCCACCAGATAGCCGCCGTTCTGCACGAACAGGAACGCCAGGAGCGGCGCTTTCGGCAGCATGCCGATCTCGCCGAACGTGATCCCGCAGATTTGCATCGTGAAGTAGATCACGATCGCGTCGATGACGGCGAGGATCAGCAGATCGATGACCACGGCGACGAAGCGCGCGCCGACGGTGGCATCTTCCGACGTGTTGTCGGCCTCGGCGCGGGACCAGAAATCCGCCCGGGCGCGTGCGGCCGGATCCAACGGCCCGCGCGCCGGCGTGCCCGGTTCGGTATCCATCGTCAGGTCCAGCGACGCGGGACGCGGAGCTTCCACGCGCATCCGCCGCACTTCAGGCGTCTTGCGCCTCACGGCGAGCGGCGGCCTCGGCGGCGACGCTTTCGTGATGAGGGGCTGATCGTCGGGGATCGGCGTGCCGGCCGCGATCGAGGTGCCGGACGTCCCTGACGTCCCTGACCGGGCGGATGTTCCGGACATTCCGAAGAGGGGCAACTCGCCCGGCGTCGCGGACGCGGGCGGTGCCGTGGCCGTCGGCCCCAGGCCGTCGAGATCGGGCGTCGCACCGGGACGAGCGGCGTTTGCCGCTATCGTCGCATCGACGAGTGACAAATCGTCGAGCGGGTGTTCAGATGCGGGATCACGGCGAATCGGCAGTTCGGGCGTGACGCCCGCCGAGGTCAGCGAAAAATCGTACCCGCAATTGCGGCAGCGTTCGACGTGCTCGAATCCGAGATAGCCGCACTTGGGGCATTTCATGGAACCCGTCGATCGCCTTTCTCGCGATCCCGCGGAACGTTGCTTCCAGGGCTTCCAGGGCTTCCAGGGCTTCCAAGGCCCCCTGTCCGCCCTGGCTGCTCCGCGGGGATGAGCGCGAGCAATTGACGCTGAATGTCGGCGCGCAGCCGATCGGCGTCGATCTTTTGCGGATCGGTCGGCCGAACCAGATTGAGAACCGCCAGCGCGTCGCTCAGATGTCCGGTGGACGCGAGCGAACGTGCCCGCGCCAGCGCGATCTCGCCGCGCCGCGGCAACGCCAGGGACTGTTCGCGCACGACGGGCGCTGCGGCATTCGGCTGGGGGACATCCTGGAGCGGCTGCAGCGCCTTCAGCATCTGCAGCGCTCCCCACGATCGCCACGCGAGATCGGTCCTCGATTGGATCGCGTAGCCGCCGACGGCCAGCGCTCCGGCCACGATCAGGAGCGTGGTCGCAATCGATCGCGATCGACGCGGCTTCGCGGGCGGCGCGTCGGCCTCGCGCGCCCGGGGCGGCGGAGGCGAGGCGGCCTCCGCGGCCGGCATTTCGAGACGATCCAGCCGCTCGAGGAGAGCCAGCGCTTCGTCCGACGGCGCGCCGCCGTCGAGTGCGGCTCTGAGCAGCCGCCGCGCTTCGCCGCCCTCGCCGCGATGGAACGCCGCGACGCCGGTCTGCAGCAGCTCTTCAGATTGACGCTGGCGCTCGGCAACGGCGCTGCGCGCCCGCTCGATGTACGCGCGCGCGCGCGGATGACTGCGATCGAGGAAGAGCGCGCGCGTCCACACGTTGATCGCCTGGTCGTACTGCGCCGCGAAGTAGTGATCGAGGCCGACGAGCAGGAGATGTTCGATTTTCGCGTCGCGATCCGCGTCCACAGCCGGCTCGTGCGCGTGAGCGGAGTCACCGCGGTGAGCGTCAGACATGTCGAACGCGTCAGATTATACTGCACGCCGATGGTGATTGAATGCGTTCCGAACGTCAGCGAAGGCCGTCGATCGGACGTCGTCGCGCGGATGGCCGACGCGATTCGCGGGGTGCGCGGCGTACGGCTGCTCGACTTCTCGTCGGACGCCTCGCACAACCGATCGGTGTTCACGCTCGCCGGCGACGCGGCGGGCGTCGAGGAGGCGGTGATGGCGCTCTTCGAGCGCGCGATTGCCGACATCGATCTGCGGACGCATCGCGGCGAGCATCCGCGCATGGGGGCCGTCGACGTCGTGCCGTTCGTGCCGATCGAAGGCGTCTCGATGGCCGACTGCGTTGCGCTGGCCAAACGCGTCGGCGCCGCAGTCGCCGATCGATTCATGATCCCGGTCTATCTGTACGAGGAGGCGTCGACCACTCCCGCGCGCAAGAACCTCGAAGACATCCGGCGCGGCGAGTTCGAAGGCCTCGCCGCGAAGATGGCGGCGGAAGGCTGGGCGCCCGACTTCGGACCGCGGGAGCCGCATCCCTCGGCCGGCGCCGCGGTGATCGGCGCACGGATGGCGCTCATCGCGTACAACATCAACCTGGCCACGGATCGGCTCGACGTCGCGAAAAAGATCGCTGCCGCCATCCGCCACAGCAGCGGCGGGTACCGCTACGTGAAGGCCGCCGGGTTCAAGCTCGAGGATCGTGGGATCGTCCAGGTGTCGATGAACCTGACGAACTATGAGAAGACACCGATCTTCCGCGTCTTCGAAACTGTGAAGCGCGAGGCCGAGCGCTACGGCGTGTCGATTCTGGAAAGCGAGATCGTGGGGCTGGTGCCGTCAGCGGCGCTCAACGGCGCCGCTCAGTTCTATCTGCAGATCGAGGGCTTCACACCCGATCAGGTGTTGGAGAACAAGCTGAGAGCTGAGTCGTAGGGGCGGACCCATGTGTCCGCCCGGGCCGACACACGGGTCGGCCCCTACACGCTTTCAGGTTCCTCGTCCACCTTCCGCGACGGCGCAATGCCGAACGCTTTCATCTTTCTATAGAGGTTGCTCCGCTCGACGCCCAGCACTTCCGCGGTGCGCGACATGTTGCCCTGCTGCTCGGCGAGCGTGCGGAGAATCAGGTCGCGCTCGAAGCGATCGCGCGCTTCGTGCAGCGTCATCCGCTCGGCCGCCACGTCCACGATGGACGGACGCGTCAGACCCGCGGGATCCAGGAAGCTGAGATCGGCGGCCGAGATCGCGTCGCCCGGCACCATGATCATCAGTCGCTCGATCACGTTGCGCAGCTCGCGCACGTTGCCCGGCCACGGATAGTGCTGCAGCAGCGCGAGCGCGCCGGGCTCGAAGCTCTTGACGCGCCGTCCGTATTCACGCGCGAACTCGGCCATGAAGTGATCGGCGAGCAGCGGAATGTCCTCCTGTCGATCGTGCAGCGGCGGGACGAAGATCGGAATCACGTTCAACCGGAAGAACAGGTCCTCGCGGAAGCGTCCGAACCGAATCTCCGCCTGCAGGTCCTTGTTCGTCGCGGCCAGCACGCGCGCGTCGACCTTGATGCGCGTCGTCCCGCTGACGCCGACCGGCTCGATCGTCTGCTCCTGGAGGACGCGCAGCACCTTGGCCTGCGTCTTCAGGCTCATGTCGCCGATCTCGTCGAGGAAGATGGTTCCGCCGTCCGCCACCTCGAACTTGCCGCGACGATCCGCCACCGCGCCGGTGAAGGCGCCGCGGACGTGGCCGAACAGCTCGCTCTCGATCAGATCCTCGGGAATCGCCGCGCAGTTGACCTCCACGAACGCACCCGCGCGGCGCCGGCTCAGCAGGTGAATCGTACGCGCGACCAGCTCCTTGCCGGTGCCGTTCTCGCCGTAGATGAGCACGCGCCCGTTGGTCGGCGCCGCCATCGCGACCTGCTCGCGGAGCTGCCGCATCGCGTAGCTCTCGCCGACCATCGTCTGGTGGCGATCGACCTTCGCGCGCAGCGCGCGGTTCTCGGCTTCGAGGCGCCGCTGGCGCAGCGCGTTGTTGACGACGAGGACCGTCTTGTCGAGCGAGAGCGGCTTCTCGACGAAGTCGAACGCGCCCATCTTGATCGCGCGCACGGCCGATTCGATGTTGCCGTGGCCCGAGATCAGCACGACCTGCGAGTCGACCTGACGCTCGCGCAGGCGCGCGAGCGTCGCCAGGCCGTCCATACCCGGCAGCCAGACGTCGAGCACGATCAGATCGATCGGGCCGCGCGTCACGCGCTCGAGGCAGGCCTCGCCGCTCGAGACGGCTTCGACCGTGTAGCCTTCGTCGTGCAGGACGCCGGTCAGCGCGGTGCGTACGCCGGGTTCGTCGTCGACAATCAGGATCGTCGTTTTCACAAAGTCATCGTCAACAAGGCAGCTCGATCGTGAATCGCGTCCCGCGAGGAACATTATCGCCGACGTCGATGCTTCCGCCATGCTCCGCGATGATGCGGCGGACAATCGCGAGTCCGAGGCCGCTGCCCCGCCGCTTCGTCGAGTAGTACGGCAGGAACAGCTTGTCTCGCTCCGCGGGCGGAATCCCCGGACCGTCGTCGGCGACGACGACGCGCACCAGACTGTTGGCGCCGTCGAGCTGGGTCTCGACGACGATGCGGCCGCGACGCTCCATCGCTTCGATCGCGTTGTCCACCAGGTTGATGATGACGCGCCGCATCTGCTCGGGGTCGAGACGTACGAGCGGCACGCCCGGCGCGAAGCGCTGCTCGATGCTCACGTCCGTGAACAGGCCGTTGTAGAGGGCGATCGTGTCGGTGATGAGCTGCGCGAGATCGCTCGGTACGGTGCGCGGCGACGGCATCCGCGCGAACTGCGAGAACTCGTCGACGAGCCCTTTGAGCGATTCCACTTCGCCGACGATCGTGGTCGTGCACTCCTCGATGAGCGCCCTGGCGTGCGGCGGCGCGCCGCTGAAATTCTTCCGGAGCCGCTCGGCTGAGAGCTGAATCGGCGTCAGCGGATTCTTGATCTCGTGCGCGAGGCGTCGCGCGACCTCGCGCCACGCCGCCACCTTCTGCGCGCGAATCAGCGGCGTGACGTCGTCGAGCACCAGGACGACCCCCTCGGGTGCGCCGCTGTCGCCGGCGAGCGCCGTGGCGGCGACGGCGAGGTGCAGCTCCTGGCCGTCGCGCGCGATCGCGATCTCCTGCGCGGGCGCTTCGTCCTTGGCGCGTCCGGCGCCGGCCACCAGCTTCGCGATCGGCTGCAGGTCGATGCGATCGAACACGGCGAACGCGGGCTGGCCGATGATCTGCCGGTTCAGCGTCAACAGGCGCGACGCCGCGCTGTTGATCATCGTAATCGTGCCTGCGGCGTCGATCGACACGACGCCTGTGGTGATGCGCTCGAGGATCGTCTCGATGTAGCGCCGGCGTCCCTCGACCTCGAGGTGCTTCCGCTCCAGCTCGATGGTCGACCGCTCCACCTTGCGCCGGCTGCTCGCCAGTTCGCTCGCCATCGAGTTGAAGGCCTCGACGAGCGATCCGAACTCGTCGTGGCTCTGGGGCTCGACGCGCTGATCCAGTCGCCCCGCGCCGATCTCGCGCGCCGCCGCGGCGAGCATCTGCACCGGGCCGGTGATCCGCTTGGCCATGTACACGCCCATCCACGTCGCGCCCACGAGAATCATCAGCGTCACGCCGAGGAAGAACGACAGGTAGACGCCGGTCAGCGGACGCTTCAGCACGCGCAACTGGTTGTACTTCTCGAAGGCCTGACTCATGCTGCGCGATCGCACGGCGAGCTCGCCCGTCAGGTAATCGGTGGCGACGACCACGCCGGTCGGCCGGCCATCCTTGCCGCGGATCACGGCGGCCGCGTGCAGCAGATCGCCCGACGCGCCGAGCGATTCGATCGAGCTCGTCTCCGATGCGCCTGGCGTGGTCGAACCGCTCGAGAGCGCCTGCGCCGCCAGTCGATCGGCGGCGGCGCGGCTGTAACCGGGCGGCAGCGCCGGCGCCGCCACGTCCACGACCGGCTCGAGATTTGGCAGCGACCCGAACGCCGGGGCCTGCAGCGTCACACGGTACACCTCGACGAGCTGCACGCGCTGCAACGTCACGTCGGGCGCCAGCAGATCGCGAATCGGCCGCACGTTGGTGCCGCTGAGATCGACGGCGCCGAGCGAGCGCGCGATTCGCGCCGCGTGATCGCTGACGAGCATCTGGCGCTCGTGGTAGTAGTCGCTCGCGATCTTGTTCGCCGACGTCAGGATTTCTTCCATCGGCGCGTTGAACCAGCGGTCCACGCTCGTGCGGATCAGCTCGCTGCCGACGATGAGGACGAGCACCGACGGCACGAACGTCATGACGAGCAGCAGCGCGACGAGCTTGGCGCGGAAGCGCGCGAACGGCAGCGCCTTGCGTCGCTCGACGACCAGCTTGATGATGTTGCGCGCCAGCACGAACAGCAGCGCAGCCAGCATCGTCAGATCGGCCGCCGACAGGGCGTACAGCACGAACTCGCTGAGAAAATCGGGCGAGAAGCGGGACGTGCCGTTGGCGATCGCGAGAAGCGCGATCAACACGCCGACGAGCACCGCAATGCCGGCGAGAATCAGCTTCGGGCTGTCGCGGAACGGACGGCGCCGCGGTGGCGGCTGGGGCCGGCCCGGCCCGCTCGTGCGTCTCGGCGAGATGGAGGTGACGGTTGCCGGCATCTACTGAATGAACGTGAATTTCGCGTGTCCGAGCACCGCGCCGCCCCAGGGCCAGAAGAACAACGCCGTGCGCGGCTGCGTATGCGCCCGCACGCGAACGTAATACTCGCCGTTGACTTCGAGCGCCGACGTCGCCGACACCGGAATCCGCTCGAAGTGGGTCATCCACGCTTTCACCGCGTTTCGATCGTCGGTCGGGCGCGCGTCTTCGACGCGCCCGTCGAACGACCGCGACATCTGGTAGCGCCGCGTGAGGTTGTCGAAGCGCACGGTCGCCGTGACCGTCACCGACGCCATCGTGCGATCGAACAGCGTCGCGCTCCGCCGCAGCTCGACGTCGTAGGAGAACGTCGTCGAGAGGCCGCTCTGAATCGCGTCACGCACCTCGTCGGTGAAGCCGTCGCTCAGGTCGAACGACACCAGCAACTGGCCGTCGCGGGCGATGGGAGTGACGGTGATGTCGGGCCCTGCTCCACGCACAACGCCGACAAGAACAAACGCAACCACGAAAACACGAAAGCACGAAAACCACGAGCGTTTTCTTCTTTTCGTGTTTTCGTGCTTTCGTGGTTGCATTTGCCTTCGTGTCGGCGATTCGCGGCTCATTCTTTCACGTTCAACAGATCCTTCAGCTCCGTCATGAACTCCCCGATATCCCGGAAATGCCGGTACACCGACGCGAACCGGACATAGGCCACCTTGTCGAGCTTTTTGAGCTCCTCCATCACGAACCCGCCGACGTCCGCGGTGGCAATCTCCTTTTCCGGACGCTCCTGCAGCGTGGCTTCCACTTTATCCGCGATCGCTTCGAGCGCGGCGACGGTGACGGGACGCTTCTCGCACGCCTTCAGCAGACCCGCAATCAACTTCTGGCGCTCGAACCGCTCCCGGGTGCCGTCCTTCTTCACCACCATGTACGGGATCTCGTCGATCCGTTCGTAGCTGGTGAAACGCTTGGCGCACTCCAGGCACTCCCGCCGCCGCCGGATGACTTCCCCTTCCTTGCTTTCGCGCGAATCGACGACCTTGTCACCGAGATGACCACAGTAGGGACACTTCACGCCGTGTTCCCCTGCTCCGCCTGACGCGCCAGCCGTTGGATGCCCGCCAGGTTCAGTCCCTCCTGCGCCGCGAAGATCAACCCCAGCAGCAGCGACGGCCCCTGCGACAGCACGTGCGCCACAATCGCGGCCCCCACCGCCGCGTCGTCGGAAGCTCCGAAGAAGGTTGTCGCGCCGTAGCGGTACGCGGCGTGGAAACCGCCGACCGCCCCCGGCGTCGGGAGCGTCACGCCGAGCGACAGGAGCGCAATGATCAAGAACGTTCCCGAGAACGGCAAGGTGATTCGAAACGCGACGGCGACGGCCCAGAGCCCGGCGGCAATCGCCAGCCACAGCGGAAACGACCAGAGCAGCGCGACGAGCAGCCGGCGTGGACGGCGAATCGCGCCGAGCCCCAGCGCGAACTTCTCCGCGACACGCGCGATCAGGCCCGCCAACTTCGACGGTGCGACGCGCTCGAGCCGCGCCATCGTCCGTCCGAGCCGCTTCGGATCGCCGGCGAGGATGAACAGCACCACGAGCGCCGCGAACGCCCCCACGCCGGCCGTCGCGCCGATCCATTTCAGCCAGACGAGCGCGACCGGATTCGTCGTCGCGAGCTCGTGATCGAAGACGAACACGTATAACGCGAGCAGTACCAGCACCGTCACGATGTCGAGCAGCCGCTCGAGAATGACCGTCGCGAAGGCGCCCGTCGCGGTGATTCGCTCGTGTTGCGCATATCGACTCTGTCGGGCGAGGAAATACGGTCGGATCAGCTCGCCCGCGCGGGCCGGCAGCACCGTGCTCGCGGCGAACCCGACCGCCGTCGCGCGAAATGCGCTGCCGAAGCTCGCGGGGCCGAGCGGCTCGAGCAGGTATTTCCATCGCCACGCGCGAATCGCGAGGTTGACGAACATCGTCGCGAGCGAGAGCGCGAGCCATTCAGGCCGCGCCCGGACGATGTCGGCCGCCACGCGCCGCAGATCGACGTTGTGGAGGAACCATGCGATCAGGCCGACCGCGAGCGCCAGCACGACGATAGTGCGAATGGGGGATCGCATCGTGACTTGAGCGCCCACTACTATACCGCCCTACATGTTGTTGTTGTCAGTCCGGCGGACACCTTGTAAGATGCACAACTTCTTCTCCGGCTGAGGATCGCGTTGCCGCTCGCCCCGCCCGTTCTCCAGACCACACTTGCGGATCGGCGTCCCGATCGACAGGGGAAAGTCCGCGATATCTACGATTTTGGTGATCGGCTGCTCATCGTCGCCAGCGATCGCATCTCCGCTTTCGACTACGTGCTCGGGTCGGGCATTCCGGACAAAGGCAAGGTGCTCACGCAGATCTCCGCGTTCTGGTTCGATCGGACGCGCGGACTCGTGCCGAATCACGTCATCACGCTCGATCCGGCGTCCTATCCGCATCCGGTGCAGGCCGACGCCGATATGCTGCGGGGCCGGTCGATGCTCGTCACGCGCACCGAGCCGCTGCCAATCGAATGTGTCGCGCGCGGGTATCTGTCGGGATCGGCGTGGAAGGATTACCGCGCGACCGGCGAGGTGTGCGGGATTCGACTGCCGCCCGGCCTTCGCGAGTCGGACCGGCTGCCGCACCCAATCTTCACGCCCGCGACGAAAGCGCAAACCGGCCACGACATCAACATCAGCGAGTCGGACGCCGCGAATCTCATCGGCCGGCGCCTGCTCGATCGCGTCCGCGACCTGACGCTGGGGCTGTACGCCGAAGGAGCGGCTTACGCCGAATCGCGTGGCATCATCGTGGCCGACACGAAATTCGAATTCGGTCTGCGGCCGGACGGCGGTACCAGCCCGGACGTGGATGTCGAGCGCGTGATCTTGATCGATGAAGTATTGACCCCCGACTCGTCGCGTTTCTGGCCACAGGACGGCTACACGCCCGGCGGGCCACAGCCCAGCTTCGACAAGCAGTTCGTGCGCGACTACTTGGAACAGATCCGTTGGAACAAGCAGCCGCCGGTGCCGTCGCTGCCTGACGAGGTGGTGCTGAAAACTCGCGAGAAGTACGTCGAGGCGTTTCGCCGCCTCACCGGCCGGGAGCTCGAATGATGTCCCGTGATTAGCGACAGATTAGAGAAGCTCGTCGAGGAAATGGTCGACCGCGGCGTTCAGTTCGAGGACGCCGTCCGCGAGTTCGAGAAGCGATTCATCACGCGCGTCCTCGGCCGGTGTGACGGGAGCCTGACGAAGACCGCCGACGCGCTCGGCATGCACCGCAATACGCTGACCCGCAAGATGGCTGAGTACAAAATCAAAAGGGCAGGATAGGCGGGACGGAGGCAGGATGGTCTTGCCCTGTCGTCCCCATCCAGCCTCGCGTCCTGCCGATCCTGCCCGATCCTGCCCGTCCTGCCCATCCAGCCCGGCGGTGCCCACTGATTAGCAGTCCCCCGTTGACAGTGCCAAGCGCGGAAATATAATTAGCAGTTGCCTAGCGAGACTGCTAACGCACAGAGGCAACTCTTCACTTACAGACGGAGCACAACGCATGAACGTCAGACCACTGCACGACCGCATCATCGTTCAACGCATCGAGGAAGGGGAGCAGAAAGTCGGCGGGATCATCATCCCCGACACCGCCAAAGAGAAGCCGCAGCAGGGCAAAGTCATCGCCGCCGGCGCCGGCAAGGCGAAAGACGATGGCAAGCGCATCCCGCTCGACGTGAAGGCGGGCGACACCATCCTGTTCGGCAAGTACTCCGGGCAGGAGATCAAGATCGATGGTGAGGAATTCCTCATCATGCGTGAAGACGAGGTCCTCGGCGTTGTGGAAAACGGCGCCGGCCCGGCCAAGAAGAAGAAGTAGTTCAGAGTCCCGCGTTCCGGCACTCTGAAAATTCAACGGAGAGCACAAAGATGGCAAAACAGATTGTGTACGGCGAGCATTCGCGCCAGGCGATCCTGCGGGGCGTCAATCAGCTAGCCGACGCCGTGAAGGTCACGCTCGGACCGAAGGGACGCAACGTCGTCCTCGACAAGAAATTCGGATCGCCGACCATCACCAAAGACGGCGTCACGGTCGCGAAGGAAATCGACCTGAAGGATCCGCTCGAGAACATGGGCGCGCAGATGGTGCGCGAAGTGGCGAGCAAGACGTCGGACATCGCGGGCGACGGCACGACGACCGCCACCGTCCTGGCGCAGGCGATCTACCGCGAAGGCGCGAAGAACGTCGTCGCCGGCGCGAACCCGATGGACGTGAAGCGCGGCATCGAGAAGGCCGTCGAGGCGATCACCGCCGAACTGAAGAAGATGTCGAAGCCGGTCAGCGGCAACATGGTCGCGCAGGTCGGCACGATTTCGGCGAACAACGACGAGACGATCGGCAAGATCATCGCGGAAGCGATGGACAAGGTCGGCAAGGACGGCGTCATCACGGTCGAAGAGGCGAAGACCCTCGAGACCTCTCTCGAGGTCGTGGAAGGGATGCAGTTCGATCGCGGCTATCTGTCGCCGTACTTCGTGACCGATCCCGAGCGCATGGAAGTCGTGCTCGAGAATCCGGTCATCCTGATCCACGAGAAGAAGATCAGCTCGATGAAGGACCTGCTGCCCGTGCTGGAGCAGGTGGCGCGCCTCGGCCGTCCGCTGCTCATCATCGCCGAGGACATCGAGGGTGAAGCGCTCGCGACGCTCGTCGTCAACAAGCTGCGCGGCACGCTCCAGGCCGCCGCGGTCAAGGCGCCCGGTTTCGGCGATCGCCGCAAGGCGATGCTCGAGGACATCGCCATCCTGACGGGCGGCCGCGCGATCACCGAGGACCTCGGGATCAAGCTCGAGAACATCAAGCTCGATGATCTCGGCAAGGCGAAGAAGGTCACGATCGACAAAGACAACACGACGATCGTCGAGGGCGGCGGCTCGTCGCAGGCGATCGAAGGGCGCGTGAAGCAGATCCGCGCGCAGATCGAGGACACGACCTCCGAGTACGACCGCGAGAAGCTGCAGGAGCGGCTCGCCAAGCTGGTCGGCGGCGTGGCCGTCATCAAGGTCGGCGCGGCCACCGAGACCGAGATGAAAGAGAAGAAGGCGCGCGTCGAGGACGCGATGCACGCGACGAAAGCGGCCGTCGAAGAAGGCATCGTGCCGGGCGGCGGTGTCGCGCTGCTTCGCGCCGGGAAGGCGCTCGAGTCGTTGAAGCTGACCGGCGATCAGCAGATCGGCGTCAACATCGTCGCGCGCGCCCTCGAGGAACCGATGCGCTGGATCGCTCAGAACGCCGGCGAGGAAGGCTCGATCGTCGTCTCGAAGGTGAAGGAAATGAAGTCCGAGGAAGGCTTCAACGCACTGACGGACAAGTACGAGAACCTGGTGCAGGCGGGCGTCATCGACCCGACGAAGGTCGTGCGTTCGGCGCTCCAGAACTCCTCGTCGATTGCGTCACTGCTCCTGACGACCGAAGCGCTCGTCTCGGAGATTCCGGAAGAGAAGAAGGAAGCGCCGGCGCCCGGCGGGGGCGGAATGGGCGGGATGTACTGAAGTCTCAAGTCTCAAGTCTCAAGTCTCAACAAATAGAAATCAAAAGGCCCGGCCAGCTTGCGCTGCCGGGCCTTTGTTTTCCCTACCTGCCCTTACCCGACCGACCTGCCCTACGAGCGTCAGCGAAGTGTGAAGGTGAGCTCGATCGTCACGAGAACCGGGACGGGCTCGCCGAGCCGGGTGCCGGGCGCGAAGCGCCACTTTCTTGCCGCCGCGATCGCCTGCTGATCGAGACCAAACGTCGGGTCGAGCGATCGAATCAACTGGATGTCGCCGACGCTCCCATCCGGACGCACGACGCATTCGAGCAGAACGGTCCCTTGCACTTTCGCGCGCATCGCGTCCGATGTGTACTGCGGGCGTTCCTCGTGCAGCACCCGCGGCAGCGTGACGCCGTTCCCCGGCCGATAAACGCCGCCACCCGTTCCGCCGCCGCTACCCGGACCCAGACCGGATCCCGATCCTGGACCGATGCCGCTGCCCGCCCCGGTGCCGGCGCCGCCGCCGGTACCCGATCCCTGCGACAACGTCGGTGGCCCGGGCGGCGCCTCGATGGCGCCGGGCAAAGGCCCAAGATCCGCGGCGGTCATTTTTGCGGGAATCATCAACTGCGCGACCGGCGTCGGCTCGTTCTTGATTTCCTGTTTGACTTCCAACTTCGGCGGTTTCTCGACGGGAACCGTAATTTTGTCCTTGCCGGGCAACTCCGCCTTGCGCGGCGGTTCTTTCATCTTGTTGCCGCCGCCGCCGCCGCCCCCGCCAGGACCGGGCTCGCTCAACCATATGATGTTGGCGTTTGGCTGATCGGGCAGAACGGCTTCGGTGTAGACCGGCTTGGGCGCGTACTTAATGAAGAGGATCGCGGCCACAACCATGACGATATGAGTGCCAAACGACGCCATGGCGGCCGGAGCGATGCGCTTTTCCTGCTGTTCGAACAGAAACGTCGTTTCGACCGTCGACACCCCGTCCACGTGGACAGTGAGATGTCCTACCGACGAGTTCTGACGGACCTCTGCCGTCTGTTCGGTATCTGCCATGTGGAAGTTGATGTGGTCCGTTGAGATATTCTCGCGCACGTGTTCCGAGGCTGCAACTGCAAAAGAAGTGCCTCGGACCCCGTCCATATTTCATTAGGACGTTGAGGCTGAGGCGAGGGCGGTTGTCCTGATTTTCGAAACTACACGCGTCCGGTCCAAGCCCCGATCGCGGCGTTCCCGCCGCCATATGAGTGCAGAATGGCGAGCGCGTCGGCCGCGCGCGGCTCGCTGCGGATCGCCACGAGGACGCCTCCGCGACCCGTCAAGGTTTCGAAGATTCGGCCGTCGTGCGGCTGAAATCCGACACGGCGCATCGTGCCCGCGATCCCAAGTTTCGTGAGATCGCGCGCGCTGCCCCAGAGCGCGTCGACGAGCGGTCCGACGGCGACGATGGTGCCCACGTTTGCCAGCTCGATTCGTTCGCCGGGCGATCCGAACGTCTTCTTGATGAGCGCGTCGACATCCGCGGCTTGTTTCGCGAGCACAGTCAGCGACTCCGCACCGAAGCCGGCCTGCTTCAACGCGTCCAGCCCTTTGCTTGCCCACGCGACGTCTTGAAAGACGCCCACCGTGAATCGTCCAGTGTCCACGTCAACCATGTCCGTGTAATGTAGCACGCGTGATCGACATCGCGATCATCGGCGCCGGTCCCGCCGGCGCATGGGCCGGGTACTTGCTCGCGACACACGGCGCGCGCGTGATGCTCATCGATCCGTCGCATCCGCGCGAGAAACCGTGCGGCGGCGGCGTGACCGGCCGCGCGCTGGCCATTGTTCGCCAGGCGCTCGACGCGGTCAGCGTTGCCGCCTGCGATATCCGTGCAGCGAGGTTCGTCGATTCCAATACGCGCAGATCCGCCTCAGTACGGCTCGCGATGCCGGATTCCCAGTCGGGCCGCGATCTGGTGGTCGCGAGTCGCGCCCAGTTCGATGGGGCGCTGGTCGCGGCGGCGGGTGCCGCCGGCGCGGACGTGCTGCAGTCACGCGTCACCGATCTGATTGCAGAGAACGGAGGCTTTCGCATCCAGACGCGCTCGGGCACGGTGCGCGCCTCGCGCGTGATCGGCGCGGACGGGGCGAACAGCCTCGTGCGGCGGCGCGTCGCGCGGCCCTTCCGTCGGGATCAGCTGTCGATCGCGACCGGCTTCTTCGCGCACGGCACGACGAGCGACGAGATCGTCATCGAGCTCACCTCGGATCCGCCCGGCTACATCTGGTCATTTCCACGGCCGGACCATCTGGCGATCGGGATCTGCGCGCAAGCCGATGCGGGCGTTACGGCGGATGCGCTGCGTCGGATGACCGTCGAATGGATCCGCAAGACCGGCCTGGCACGCGATGCGACCCTGCAGCCGTACTCGTGGCCGATCCCGTCGCTCGGCGAACGCGACTTCGACGAGCTCGACCTTGCCGGACCGCGATGGTGTCTCGCCGGCGATGCCGCAGGTCTGGTCGATCCGATCACGCGCGAGGGAATTTTTTTCGCGCTGACGTCGGCTCAGTGGGCGGCCGACGCACTGGCCGCGGGCGGCGACCTGTCGACCTATGCGTCACGCGTTCGCGACGAAGCCATCCCTGAGCTCGCGCACGCCGCGCGACTGAGAACGATCTTCTTCAGACCGGCATTCACCGCGTTGATGATGGACGCGCTGCAGCAGAGCGGCGCCGTCCGCGCGGTGATGGCGGACCTCGTCGCCGGACGTCAGCCATACGCGACGCTGAAATGGCGGTTGCTGAGGACCTTCGAGCCCGGTCTCGCGTGGCGCGCGATCGTCAGCGCGCGAAATATCCGTCGCGCGCTCTGACGCGCACACCGGGGCGATCGACCTCGACGTCGATCGCGTGCCACGTGGAATCCCCCGATGTGGATGGCGTCGTCGATGGCGATGCGGCGGGAACGTACCCGAGCAGGTACTGAACGCGCAGTTCTCGCGCGATCGTCGTCAGGATGCCGGCGAGCTCGCGCGGATCTTTGACGAAGAACGACCGGCCACCTGTGGCGGTCGCCAGCTCCGCAAATACCGGCGGGCGCGCCGAACCCATCGCGATGGGATAGACGAGCACGTCCCGCCGGCGCGCCTGCTCGAGGAGCTCTGTCGCAGTCGTGTCGCTGTACCGATCGGTACCGTCCGACAGCAGCACGAGCGCGCGGCGTCCCTTCGCCGACTGAACCGCATCGAGCGCCGCGAGCGTGGCGTCGTACAAGGGCGTCGTTCCCCACGCGTCGAGACGATCGATGGCGGCGAGCGTCGCGGCGTGATTCGTCGAGAGGGGCGCGACGACGTCGGTGTCGCTGCCGATCGCGACGATCATCACCTGATCGTCTTTGCGCAGCGCCCCCAGGAACGCGCGCGCCGCCGACTTCGCAGCGGCCAGGCGATCGGTCCTGCTGCCCGTTCGTCCGGCCATACTGAAGCTGCGATCGAGACCGACCGCCACGGCGAGCGGAAACTCGCCGGCTGCGAAGGTGGTGATCGTCTGCAGCGCGCCGTCCTGGCGTACCTGAAAATCGCTCGCTTTGAGGTCGGTAACGGGCTCGCCCCGCGCATCGGTGACCGTCGCGTACACCTCAACCAGGCTGACGCCGCTCGTAAACTGGGCATAAACGAGCGGACCGCACAGGAACAGTGGTACAATCCACGCGTTTCCCGTTCTCGTAAACCGCTGGAGCATCATATGTTTGGTTCACTCGGGCTGCCTGAGCTGCTGATCATCCTTTTCATCGTCGTCTTGATCTTTGGAGCAAATCGCCTGCCCGGGTTGGCCAAGGGCCTGGGCTCCTCGATCAAGAACTTCAAAGAAGGGATGAAAGACGGCGAGACGCCGGCAAACCCCAAGTCATAGCACCACGCGCGAGTCGCCCATACGGCGGGTGACGCGCTCGCGATCCAGATACTCCAGCAGCGGGATCGCGAACTTGCGGCTCACGCCGAAGCGTTCTTTGAACGTGGCGACATCGATGCGCGCCCCGGCGCCCGCCGCGGCTTTCAGCCCAGCCACTTCCGCTTTCAACCGCTTCAGCGCTTCGTCGTGAAACAACAGGGTATCGATCCGTACGAGCACCTTCTGGCGCTGAAGAAGCTTCAACACGCGGTCGACCGTCGTTGGCGCCGTCCCGGTCTCCGCCGCGATCGCGGCGGCATCGGGCGGCTTCAGGCCGCCGTCGCGAAACGCACGCTCGATCGCGTCGCGAGCCCGCTCCTCTTCCGGCGACAGCGCGACGCGGTGCGTCGCCAGTGCGATGCGGTCGCGGCCTGCGATCGTGCCGGCTGCCGCGAGGTCGGCCAGCGCCCGCTCGAAGACATCCGGATGGCCCCGACCGAACAGACGATCGCGGAGCTCTTCGCGCGGAATGCCGTCGGACAGCGGCTGCGCCCGGTGATGGTCTCCGAGCGCCGCGATCATCGCGCTCTTCAGCGTGTCGAGAACCGCCGGCGTCACCAGCACGTCTCCGGCTCGGATGGCGGCGCCCGCGTCGATGAGCGACCGGACGCGCGCATCGACGGCCGCGGGATCGACGCCCACACGCGAGACGATCGACGCGAGCGGGAGTCCGGCGGCGCCGGCGTCCTCGATCATCACCGCGGCGGCGCGGCTTTCGGCCTGATCCCGATCGTCAGTGGAGGGATCGAAGGCGAGCCGCCGCGACCGTGCGAGCGCCGCCTCCGTTCGAATGGCGCCGCGCGGCGGACGCGGATCGAGAATCACGCCGCCCGCAATCGTCACCGACGGCGAGTAGGCTCGAAGGATGTAACGATCGCCGCGCGCCAGGACCGTCGGCCGCTCGAGGCGCAGGCGGACGAACGCGCGGGATCCGGGAGCGATCGCCGGCATGCCGCCGGCCGCATTCAGCGGACCGACGAGCGCGACGCGCCCGAGGATTTCCGCGGTGCCCTGATGAAAGCGGACGCGCGCGCCGTGCTTGAGCGGCTTCGCGTCCGGCAGCACGTTGACGACGGCGTCGGCGAGCCGCGTTTCCTCGAATGCCGCGGGCGTCACGAGCGTCTGCCCCCGATCGATGTCGTGCACCTCGACTCCGCCGAGGTTCACGGCCGTCCGCTGCCCCGCGACGGCCTCGGTACGCCCGGCTCCGTGCACTTGTACGCCGCGTACCTTCACGTGCCGACCGCCCGGCGAGACGGATAGCTCGGCGTCGGTGCCGATACGGCCGGACACGAGCGTGCCGGTGACGACAGTGCCGAAGCCTTTCATCGAGAAGACGCGATCGATCGGCAGCCGCGTGACGGCTTCGACCGGCCGGCCGTGGACCCTGCCACTCACGTCGGCCAGCGCGCGCCGAAAGGCATCGAGGCCATCGCCCGTTTTCGAGGAGACCGGCACCATCGGCGCGCCATCGAGGAATGAACCGGCGACGAGCTCGCGCACTTCGAGGCGCACGAGCTCGAGCGTGTCGGCATCGACCAGATCAGATTTCGTGAGCGCGACCAGACCGGATGGGACCTGCAGCAGCCGGCAGATGTCGAAGTGCTCGCGCGTCTGCGGCATCACCGATTCGTCCGCCGCGACGACCAGCACGACGAGGTCGATGCCGCCGACGCCGGCAAGCATGTTCTTGACGAAGCGCTCGTGGCCGGGCACGTCGACGAACGCGACGTTCACGCCGTCGATCGTCGTGTGCGCGAAGCCGAGATCGATCGTGATGCCGCGCGCCTTCTCTTCCTTCAACCGATCGGGATCGGTCCCGGTCAGCGCACGTACGAGTGCGCTCTTGCCGTGATCGATGTGCCCGGCGGTTCCGACGACAACCGATTTCATGCGCTATCGTCTTCCCCGCTTGCGCACCTGCCGCTCGCTGCGGCCGGGCCGCTGCTTCCGCTTCTTCTCGAACCTGGGGGTCGCGCGGCTGCGGCGCGGGCCGCGTTCGCCCTCGCGGACCCGATCGAGGATCTCCACGAGACCGAGGTCCACCTGCCGCACCTCCATGTTGACGCGGATCACCTGCACCTTCACCTTGTCGCCGAGGCGATAGACCTTGTGCGTGTTCTCGCCTCTCAACAGGTGCGCGCTCTCCACGAACCGGTAGTAGTCGTCGGCCATCGTCGAGACGTGGACGAGCCCCTCGACGAAGTGCTCGATCAACTCGATGAAGAGACCGAACGCGGCGACTCCGGTGACGTAGCCCTCGAATTCATCGCCGACCTTGTCGGCCATGAACTTGACCTTCTTCCACTGCAGGAGCTCCCGCTCGGCGTCGTCGGCGCGTCGTTCCATCTCGGAGGTGTGCCGCGCAACTTCGGGTAGCTCTTCCATTTGCTCTTCGCGGATGTCTTCGTCCACTCCGGGGGCCCCTGCCCCCCGGCCAGTCAGCGATCCGTGCCGGGCGGCACGCAGCGCGCGATGCACGACGAGATCGGGATAGCGACGGATCGGAGAGGTGAAGTGCGTGTAGCTCGACGCGGCGAGGCCGAAGTGTCCCAGGTTCTCCGGCGCGTACCTCGCCTTTTGCATCGTTCGGAGCATGAGGAAGGCGATCGGTTTCTCTTCGGGCTTGCCGTGAATGCGTTCGATGAGCTTCTGGAAATGGCGCGGACGCAGCGCGCCGATGGGTGCCGCGAGGCTGTATCCGAATCCCGAGATGAACTCCTCGAACTTCTCCACCTTGAGGATGTCCGGCTCCTCGTGAATCCGGTACAACGCGGGCGCGCTCTGAGCCTCGAGATACGACGCCACCGTCTCGTTCGCCAGCAGCATGAACTCTTCGATCAGCCGGTGCGCCACGTTGCGTTCGAGCGCGGTAATCGCTTCGACGCGGCCCGCCTCGTCCATGATGACCTCCGCCTCGTTGAGGTCGAAGTCGATCGATCCGCGGCGGCGCCTCGCGTCGTTGAGGATCTGAAACAGCTCCCGCATCTGCTCGAACATCGGCACGAGTGCCGCGTACCGCTTCATCAACTGTGGATCGCGATCGGTCAGGATGCCGTTGACGGCGGTGTATGTCATCCGCTCGGTGCTGTTGATGACACCGTCGTGGAACTCGTAGCGCACCACCTGTCCGTGCCGATCGACTTCCATGAGGCAGGACTGCACGAGGCGATCGACATGCGGATTCAGGCTGCACAATCCGGTCGCGAGCTCCGAGGGAAACATGTGGACGGCGCGCTCGGGGAAGTAGACCGACGTGCCCCGCTCGTACGCTTCACGGTCGAGCGCGCTTCCCTCCTGCACGTAGTGCGAGACGTCGGCGATGTGCACGCCGAGCCAGAAATGACCGTTCGGCAGCTTCTCGATCGTGATCGCGTCGTCGAAATCGCGCGCGTGCTCGCCGTCGATGGTGACGGTCGTCACGCCGCGAAAATCAGTACGGCCCCGAAGATCGCGCTCGGACACCGAGCCGCCGAGACGAACCGCTTCCGTCACCGCTTCGTCCGAGTGCGCGTCGGGGATTCCGTATTTCCTGATGATGATTTCGGTGTCGACGCCGGGCGCGTCGATGTCGCCGAGCACCTCGGCGACGTGTCCAATCGCGCCTCGCGTCGCGGTCGGCCACCGGGTCAACTCGACCACGACCATGTCGCCCGGCGAGGCGCCGCCTTCCTGGCCGGGCGGGATGAAGATGTCCATCAACACGCGCCGATCGAACGGCACGACGTAGCCCATCCCATGGCCCCTCGACTCCGCCCGGGACGAATCCCTCGACTCCGCTCGGGACGGGTCGTCGCGGTCGTAACGGCCGACGATCGATTCGTTGCGGCGCTCGAGGATGCGGATGATGCGCCCTTCGGCGCGTCCGCCCTCCTTGATGCGCTCGATGCGCACGACCACACGGTCGCCGTGCATCGCTTCGTTGAGATGCGGTCCGGAGATATAGATGTCGCCGCCCGCTTCGAGCGGCCGCTCCGGCGTGACGAATCCGTAGCCGGCGCGATGCGTCTGCAGCCGGCCGACGTACAGGTCCATCTTCTCGGGCAGGCCGAAGCGATGACCGCGAATCTGGATGAGGTCGCCCGAGGCGACGAGCGTCTTGATGTGCCGCTTGAACGACGTTCGATCGTCGCGCGGGATTTTGAGTGTCTGAAGAAGTTCCCGCATGCCTGCGGGATGGTGCACGCGCTCTCGCATGAGCGCGAGCACCTGGTCGCGTGAAAACATGAAACTTAGGCTACCAGAGTTATTTGGAGATCGCCGACGTTGGTGCCGGTGGGACCCGTGTGAATGAGATCGCCGAGCGCATCGAAAAATGCGTAGGAATTGTTGTCCGAAAGAAATCGATCGGGTTCGAGCCCAACCGAGGCCGCGCGCTCAATGGTCGTGTGATCGGCCAGCGCGCCTGCGGCATCGGTCGGGCCGTCGATGCCGTCCGTGCCCACGCTCGCCAGCGCGGCCGGTGTGCCCGCGTGCGCGAGGACGTCAGCGCCGGCGAGCGCGAATTCCTGGTTGCGTCCGCCTTTGCCGTGCCCGGTGACACGCACCGTCGTTTCGCCGCTCGACACGATGCACGCGGGCCGCTCGAGGCCGGCGACGGTCGCGAGAGCGGCGCGTACGAACGCGACGGCGGCGATGCGCGCCTCGCCGACGACCGGATCGTCGAGGCGCACGACGTGATAGCCGCGCGCGGCCGCTTCGGCGGCGGCGCCGGTCATCGCCTCGCGGCGCGTGCCAATCAAAGTTGTCGTCGCACGCGCGAGCCGCGCATCGCCCGGTTTGGGTGTCTCGACAATGCCTGCCGCCGCGCCGCGCCGCAATCGTTCGGCGATAGCTCGGGGAAACGCATCCTCTCCGCCGAAACGCCGCAGCACATCGAGCGCGTCGGCGAACGTGCTCGCGTCGGCCACCGTGGGACCCGACGCGATGACGCTGAGGTCGTCGCCGACCACATCGGAAATCACCAGCGCCTGGCACGCGCCGGTGGCCCGCGCGGCCAACTGCCCGCCCTTTATCGCCGAGAGATGTTTGCGGACGGTGTTCAGCGCGTAGATGTCCGCGCCGGCGCGCAGCAGCTGGTTCGTCGTCGCGCGCTTGTCGTCGAGCGTCACGTCGCCTGCGGGCACGGCCATCAACGCGGACGCGCCGCCCGAGATCAGAACCAGCAACGTGTCGTCTGGACCGACCGACTGCGCCAGATCGAGCGCTCGCCGGCCCGCCGCCTCGCTCGCCGGCGTCGGCACCGGATGACCACCGATGATCATGTCAAACCCGTCTGCCGGGGACGCTGCGTCTGGAGAAACGATGAGGCCCGACGTCACTGTCACGTGCGCCGCCGCGGCGAGCGCCATCGGCACCGCCGCTTTTCCCGCGGCGATGCACGTGCAGCGCGGGCGTTGCGGCCGGCCTGCTCCCGCCGCGCTCGAGGTCTGCGCGACGAAGGACAGAGCCTGCTCGACGAGCGCACGCGCGTCGACCGCAGCAATACCCGCCCGGGCGATGGCCAGGAGATCGTGCCGAAGGTCTCCGTGCGAACGCGTCAGTGGGAGTGTTTGGGATCCGACCAGGCCGAAAGGCCGGTCACGACGTCAAATTTCTTGAGCAGTGAGCTGACTAATTGGGGAGCGTCGTCTTGTGCGGACAGTTGTTCGAGCTGGCTGAGGATGTTCGTGAGCGCGGTCTCAACATCCGTAATCGCGCTCTCCGAGTAATACGGCCGCTGCTGCTGTAAGCAGCGATGATGCTTGACGAATTCTTCTCGGTAAAACTCGATGATCGGGTGCGTCGCGTTGATCGGCCTCGAATCGCTCACGAAGCGTGGCATACCGGCCCTCGAGAAGAATTGTGAGTTGATCGACTTCCAGTGTAAGTCCGATGAAAAACTCGTGTCAAGATTGTGTTAGCCGACGACCTCACCGGTTCCACGCAGCGACCAGCCCACCCAGGCACCCTACGGCCATCCCGCCTAGCACTACGAAAAAGCAGAGTTCCCACGGCAAAAACCGGACCGACGACAGGTTGATCGCCGAGGCGAGCGGCACGAGATACCGCGCGCGTAGCGCGAAAAAGGCGGCAGACAACACGGCGAGCGCCACCAGCGCCCCGATCCCGCCCTGCAGCACACCTTCCATCACGAACGGGCCGCGAATGTACGCCTGCGGTGCGCCCACGAGCTGCATGATGTCAATTTCGTCGCGGCGCGCGTACAGCGCGAGCCGGACGACGTTCGCGACCGTGAGCGCGGCCGCGATCGTCAGTACCGCGCCGAGCACGAACCCGACTCCGCGAATCACGTTGATGGCCGAGAGCACACGGTTGAGCCACTGCCGGTCGTATCGCACGTCGGCCACGCCCGGCGTTTGACGGACCTTCTGGCCGAGCGCCTCGACGGCCGTCTGCGCCGCGGGCCCGGTGCGCAGCCGGACTTCGTACGACGCCGGCAGAGGATTGCTGCCGAGCGTGTCGACGGCCCCGGCCAGATCGGTGAACGTCTGCTTGAACCGCACGAGCGCGTCCGTCTTCGACACGTATTCGCGGCCGGCGACGAGATCGCTCGGCGCGAGCACGCTCTCAATCGCGTGACGCTCGGCCGGCGTGACCTCGTCTTTCAGGTACACCGACATCTCCGCCGCGCTGCTCCACTCCGCGCCGAGGCGCTCGAGGTTCGCCGTCACGAGCAGAAAGCCGCCGAGGACGAACAAGGCAACCGCAATCGTGAGCGTCGACAGGAGACCCGACTGCCGCCCGCGCCACAAGCTGAGAATCGCTTCGTCGAACGCATAGCGAAGAGCGCGCAACATCAGGCGACCTCGACGATGCGGCCGTGGTCGAGCGTGATGGCGCGCCGCCCGACGCGGCGAATCAGCTCGCGATCGTGCGTGGCGACGACGACGGTCGTCCCGCGCGCGTTGATCTCGCGGAAGAGGTTCATGATCTCGAGCGACAGATCCGGATCGAGATTGCCCGTCGGCTCGTCCGCGAGGACCAGTTGAGGGTCGTTCACCAGCGCGCGCGCGATCGCGATCCGCTGCTGTTCCCCGCCTGACAGCTCTTCGGGATAGGCGTTCATCCGGTGCTGCAGCCCGACCCACTTGAGCACCTGGAAAGTCTTTCGCTGCTGCGTGGCGAGCGGCATGCCGAGCACGCGCATCACGAACGCGACGTTCTGAAAGACGGTGAAGCGCGGGATGAGCCGAAAGTCCTGAAACACGAATCCGACGCTGCGGCGGTACGTCTGCACCTGCGCGGGACGCAGCGCTTTCAGCTCGCGGCCGAGGACTTTGAGATCGCCTTCGCTCGGCAGTTCTTCACGCAGCAGCAGGCGCAGGAACGTCGACTTGCCGGCCCCGCTCGGACCGGTGAGAAACATGAACTCGCCCTTGTCGATCGTCAGCGACATGTCGCGCAGCGCGTAGACGCCGCGGTTGTAGAGCTTGGAAAGGTGATAGGTTTCTATCACGCGAGGGTCCGCGGAAGCGGAACTTGACGAAATTTTATCATGTCTCGAGCGCGCGTCTGAGGAGCTCGTTCACGCGCCTGGGGTTCGCCTTCCCCGCGGCCGCTTTCATCACCTGACCGACGAGGAAGCCGAACGTCGCCGTCTTGCCTCCGCGATACTGCGCGACGGCATCGGCGTTGCTGGACAGCACGTCGGCAATCATCCCGACGATCTGCGACTCGTCGTCAATCTGCGCGAGCCCTTCGGTCGCGACGATCTCCGCCGCGCTGCGGCCTGACGCGAACATCTTCTCGAAGACGTCCTTGGCCATCGATCCGCTGATCGTCCCTGTATCGACCTGGGCAATGAGCGCGGCGAGCCGGTCGGCCGTCAACGGCGAAGCATCGACGCCGCGGCCGACTTCTTTGAGCTTCCGCGCCAGCTCGCCCATGATCCAATTGCTCGCGAGCTTGGCCGGCGCGCCGGCGGCGACCGTGGATTCGAAATAGTCGGCCAGCGCGCGCGACTGCGTCAGTTGACCGGCGTCGTACTCGGGAAGCGCATACTGCGTCGCGAGGCGCCGGCGGCGCGCATCGGGCAGCTCCGGCATCGATGACCGAATCCTCTGCACACGCTCGGCGTCAACAATGACGGGCGGGAGATCGGGTTCGGGAAAGTAGCGATAGTCGTGCGCCTCTTCCTTGCTCCGCATCGACATGGTGCGGCCGGCGGATGCATCCCACAGCCGCGTCTCCTGCACGACGCGTCCACCCTCGCTCACGACCTCGATCTGCCGCGCGATCTCGTGCTCGAGCGCCTTCTGCAGGAATCGGAACGAGTTGAGATTCTTGACTTCGGCTTTCGTCCCCAGTTTCTGCGCGCCCGCCGGCCGGACCGAAACATTCGCATCGCAGCGAAGGCTGCCTTCCTCCATGTTCCCGTCGTTGACGCCGAGCCACACGAGCACCTCACGCAGACGGCTGAAGAACTCGGCGGCGCCCGCGGCCGATCGCAGATCGGGACAGGTCACGATTTCAATCAGCGGCACGCCGCTGCGGTTGTAATCGACGTAGGTCTTGCGATCGGAATCGGCAAAGCCTTCGTGCAGCGACTTGCCGGCGTCCTCTTCGAGATGGATCCGGATGATGCCGACGCCGTCCATCGCGCCGTCGGTCGCCAGCGGCAGCTCGTATTGCGAAATCTGATAGCCCTTGGGCAGGTCCGGATAGAAGTAGTTCTTACGCGCGAAGATCGAATGCTCATGGACGGTGCAGCCGAACGCCAGCGCAACCTGGATGGCGTAATCGACCGCCGCGCGGTTCAAGACCGGGAGCGCACCCGGCAGTCCCAGACACACCGGACACACGTGCGTGTTCGGCGGCGCGCCGAACACCGTGCTGCAGCCACAGAAGATTTTCGAAGCGGTCAGGAGCTGGGCGTGGATTTCGAGGCCGATGACCGGTTCGTAGGCGTCTCTCAACGCTCGCGGGGCCCCACCCCCGCACGCCCGCGCTCGGCGGCGCCGCGCCGCGGCGCTGCCCTCCGGTGGGCCACCCCAACGCGGCCGCCGCGTTGGGGACCCCGGCGCCTCGCGCTGGCCGCAGGCGCTATCAAATGTTCGGACCCGCAGCGAGAACTTCGCGGCTGACGCCCGCTTCGAACGCCTTGAAGTTCTCGACGAACATGCGCGCGAGCTTCGCCGCCTGCTCGTCGTACTCGGCGCCGTTCGTCCAGGTGTTACGGGGCTTGAGGACCTCCGTCGGCACATCGGGACAGCTCGTCGGGATGTCGAGATTGAAGACGGGATCCTTCTCGTACTTGACCGAATCGAGCTTACCGGCGAGCGCCGCGCGAATCATGGCGCGCGTGTAGCCGATTTTCATCCGCCGGCCGACGCCGAAGGCACCGCCGGTCCAGCCCGTGTTCACGAGCCAGACGCGCGACTGATGCTGCGCAATGCGCTCGCCGAGCATCGTCGCGTAGCGGCTGGGCGGCAACGGCAGAAACGGCGCGCCGAAGCAGGTGCTGAACGTCGCGTTCGGTTCGGTGACGCCTTTCTCGGTACCGGCGACCTTTGCGGTGTACCCCGAGAGAAAGTGATACATCGCCGCTTCCGGCGTCAGCCGCGAGATCGGCGGCAGCACGCCGAACGCATCGGCGGTCAGCATCACGACGTTCCTCGGATGACCGCCCTGACCCGACGCGACCGCGTTGTCGATGAAGTGAATCGGGTACGCCGCGCGTGTGTTCTCGGTGAAGCGATCGTCGTCCAGGTTCAGCTCGCGCGTCTCGGAATCGACGACGACATTCTCGAGCACCGTGCCGAAGCGACGCGTCGTCGCGTAGATTTGCGGCTCGGCCTCCGCGGACAGGCGGATCGTCTTCGCGTAGCAGCCGCCCTCGAAATTGAACACGCCGCGATCGCTCCAGCCATGCTCGTCGTCGCCGATCAGCCCCCGCTCCGGATCGCTCGACAGCGTCGTCTTGCCCGTCCCCGAGAGTCCGAAGAACAGCGCGACGTCGCCGGAGGGCCCGACGTTGGCCGAGCAGTGCATCGACAGCACGTTCCTCAAGGGCAGGAGGTAGTTCAAGATGGAAAAGATCGATTTCTTCATTTCGCCGGCGTAGCTCGTGCCGCCGATGAGGACGAGCTTCTTCGCGAAATTCACGGCGATGACGACGTCCGAGTTGGTGCCGTGGCGCTGCGGATCGGCCTTGAAGGGCGGCGAATCGATGACGGTGAACTCCGGCACGTGCGCCGGTCCGGTGCCCGGATCGACGATGAAGAGATGCCGCACGAACAGGCTGTGCCAGGCGAACTCGGTGATGATGCGCACCGGCAACCGGTACTTGGCGTCTGCGCCGGCATAGCAGTCCTGGACGAACAGCTCTTTTCCGGCGAGCGAGCCGAGCAGTTCGCGATGCAGCAGGTCGAACTGCGCCGGCTCCATCGGCCGGTTTACTTTGCCCCACCCGATGTGCGCTTCGCTCGAAGGCTCGCGGACGATGAACTTGTCGTTGGGCGACCGGCCGGTGTGCTGTCCGGTCCGGCACGACAGAGGGCCTTCTGCCGCAATGACGCCTTCGTCGCGGCGGACAGCCTCTTCGTACAGCGCGGCCGTTGTCAGGTTCCAGCGAACCCGATCGGTATGGATCCCCTCGCGATCGAGGGCGCGGCCTCGCTCGACCTCTGTGCTCATCATCGACTCCCGCGGTTCGTGACGTTCGTTAACATACGACGGTCCAGCAACATACGCTAAATTAGCGTAAACTGTAAACACCTGTCACCGCGCATCGTATTGCTCCATGAGTGATTTCCGGACTCTTCGCGACACCGATACGGCCGACCTCGGGGCCTCTGCCTCGACGGTTGAAAGTGCGCGCGATCGCCGGTCCGCGCCGATCGCCGAGGATTCCCGGCTGGCGATCGAGATTCGCGCGCTCGTGGAGCGCGGCGAGATGGACGACGCGCGCGAGCGCTTCGCCGATCTCGTGGCGGTCCATCAGCGCCGCGCCTCGCGCATCGCGTACCAGTACTTGCGCGACGCGGCCGAGGCGGACGAAGCCGTCCAGGATGCGTTCGTCAAGGTGTTTTCCCACATCACGTCCTATCGCGAGACGTGGCCGTTCGAGGTGTGGTTCACGCGGATTCTCATCAACGGGTGCCTCGATCGCCGCAAGGCGCGCGCGAGGCGCGATCGGTGGTTCGTCTCGAGTGAAGTCTCCTCCGTCGAAGCGCGCGTGGCTGCCTCGGGCAGCGGCGACAGCGATCCGGAACGGAAGCTCCTGGCGCGCGAGCGGCGAGCCAGGATGGCGGCAGCCATCGATCGGCTGGATGGACGCCAGCGGACCGTGTTCACGTTGTGCCATTACGGCGACTGCACGCCGCGCGAGATCAGCGCGATGACGGGATTGAACGAGTCCACCGTGCGTGTGCATTTGTTCCGCGCCGCCCGCAAATTGCGCGGGCTGCTGGGAGGCAAACCGTGAGGCTTCGCGGCCATCACCTCCACGACGATCGCCTGTTCGAGTGCTATCTGGCCGACCGGAGCGGAGACCCGATCGATCCGCCGACGGCCGAGCATCTCGCCGATTGCACGTCGTGCCGCACGCGATACGACGATCTCGCCCGCGTGATGGACGCGCTGCGCGCCGACGGCGAGGCCGAAGCGGACCTGATCTTCACGCCGGAGCGATTGCGCATCCAGCAACAGCAGATTGCGAAGCGGGTGGCGCACATCGGACGTCCCGCGCGCGTCATCAGCTTCCCCGGTCAGTTCGTGCACCGCACGCTCACCGCGACGACATCTCGTACCGCACCGCGGTGGATCGCCGCGGCGGCGGCCGCGGGGCTCTTCATCGGCGTGGCGCTCGGTGCGTCGTACGAGTGGAATGGGTTCGTCCGCTCGGCGCGTCAGTCGCTCGGGCGCGCCGACACTTCGCGTCCGTCGCGGTTGACGCCCGTCGCGACGCGCGGCAACCATCCGGCTGACGTTGCGGCCGACGACGCGTTCCTCTCGGACCTCGAAGTCGCCCTCGAGCGGCCGCACACGCGCGAGCTGCTCGCGTTCGATGCCTTCACCCCGCACGTTCGCGAAGTCCGTGATCGACGGTAGGACGCTGCAGGAATCACGACACGCGACAGCTTCCTGATGCCCTCGCTGGTGTTTCGGAAAGGCCTTGATCTGAAGCATGCCGTCGCCGGCATGCTGGCCGACAATTATCACAGCGCCATCGTCGATCGGATCAAAGCCGAGGACTTCACGTACAAATCGGGGCGGCTCACGCTGCATCTCGCGCGCGAGTTCGGCTTCTGCTACGGCGTCGATCGCGCGGTCGACTACGCCTACCAGACGCGCGAACGATTTCCGGACCGCCAGGTCTTCCTGACCGGCGAGATCATCCACAACCCGCATGTGAACGAGAAGCTGCGCGCGATGGGCGTGCGGTTCCTGAGCGACGATCCGGACGCGATCGACCAGCTCGCCGCCGACGACGTCGTCATTCTGCCGGCGTTCGGAGTCACGGTCGCGATGCTCCAGCAACTGGAGCGTCGCGGGTGCACGCTCGTCGACACGACGTGCGGCTCGGTGCTCAACGTCTGGAAGAACGTGCGCCGGTACGCCGAAGGCGGCTACACCTCGATCATTCACGGCAAGGTCTGGCACGAAGAGACGCAGGCCACCGCGTCGCAGGCGGTGCAATATGGCGGCAAGTACCTCGTCGTGTTCGATCGTGCGGAAACCGAGCTCGTCTGCGGCCACATCCGCCACGGCGGCCGCGCGCGCGAGCTGATGACGCGATTTGTCAATGCGGTCTCGCCCGGCTTCGACTTCGACCTCGACCTGAACCGTATCGGGCTCGCGAACCAGACGACGATGCTGATGTCGGAGTCGCTCGAGATCGGCCAGATGATCCGGGCCGCGATGATCGATCGCTGCGGCGACACCAATCTCGGTGAGCGGTATCAGGCGTTCGACACCATCTGCAGCGCCACGCAGGATCGCCAGGACGCGGTCGTCGCGCTGCTGCGCGACAAGCCGGTCAATTTGATGATCGTCATCGGCGGCTACAACAGCAGCAACACGGCGAACCTCGCGCGCATCTGCGCGGCATCGTGCCCGACGTTTCACATTGCGGATCCCGATTGTCTGCTGTCGGCGGAGGAGATACGGCATCGGCCGATCGGATCGAAGAACGAACTGACGACGACAGGATGGCTGCCCGCAGAAGGTCTCGTGACGATTGGGCTGACGTCGGGCGCGTCGACGCCCGACAACCTGGTCGGCGCCGCGATTGCCAGACTGGCGGAGTGCTGCAGCTAACGGACTCGCCGCGGCCTGTTAGTTGACGGAGCGGTCCGGCGCGAGCACGAGCCGGACGCGCTGGCCGCTGTGGCTCTTGAGCCACCGCTGCAGCCCGCTTCCCTGCTTGACCACCACCATCGCATCGCCGCCGACCGCGAAGTATCCTTCGTCGGCTTCCTGAGCCGTGGCATTGATGAACCCGGCCACTTCCATCTGGTCCCCCGCGTGCGACAGCCGTCCGAGGGCAAAGAGCAGCAGCGCCAGCGTCAACCACGCGAGAAACATCGGTCGCATAATGCACAGTGAGATAGCAACCGTGGTGCCACTCCTGATCTGGCGTTCCGCGCCGATTTTCCGGCGTCGCGCGCTCGACCATGGAACTTCGTTGCTTCGCCTGGGTAGCAGTCTCCTGTTGACGGTGACGCTGGCGCTGATCGGCGCCGCGCAGCCCTTGGCGCAGCCCACCGTCCCGGCGCCGCGCTCCGTCATCGGATGGCAGCCGTGCGCCGACTACAAGCTGGCGACTTACGAGCAGATTGAAGATTACTTTCGCAGACTGGCCGCCGCCGCGCCCGCCCGAATGAAGCTCGTCGAGATGGGCAGGACCACCGAGGGGCGCCTGCAGGTCATGGGAATCATCTCGTCAGAGCAGAACATCCGCCAGCTCGACAGGTACAAAGAAATCTCACGCAAACTCGCGCTCGCTCGCGACGGCGATCGCCGCCTGAGCGACGAAGACGCACGTGCGCTTGCCCGCGAAGGCAAAGCCGTCGTCTGGATTGATTTCGGTTTGCACTCGACCGAAGTGGCGCATGGTCAAACCGCGCCGTTGATGCTCTTCAAGGCGGTGACGGACGAGTCCGACGAGATGCGATTCATTCGCGATCACGTGATTTTCCTGCTCGTCGCGAATATGAATCCCGACGGCACGACGATGGTGGCGAACTGGTATCGCGAGCACCTCGGCAGGCCGTGGGAGGACCGTCCGCCCGAGCTGTGGCACAAGTACGTCGGCCACGACGACAACCGCGACTGGTTCATGATGAACCAGCCCGAAACGCGGAACAGCGCGCGCCAGCTCTACGCGGAATGGTTTCCGCAAATCGTCTACAACCAGCATCAGACCGGTCCCTTCCCGTCGCGGATTTTCGTGCCGCCGTTCGACGATCCCATGAATCCGAACATCCCACCGCTCGTGATGCGCGGCGTGAATCTCGTCGGCGACGCGATGACGCGGCGACTCGATCAGGAAGGCAAGCGCGGCGCGATTTCGCGCGTGGGATTCGACACCTGGTGGAATGGCGGCATGCGCACCGCGCCGTACTTCCACAACATGATCGGCATCCTCACCGAAACCGGCCACTCGTCGGCGACGCCGGCCAACTACGATCCGGCGACGTTCCCGAAGACGTTCGCCAACGGCGTGCCGACGCTCGAGCCGACGACGTACTACCCCAGTCCGTATTTCGGCGGCGAGTGGCATCTGCGCGACAGCTGCGACTACATGATGACCGCGTCGATGGCCGTCCTCGACATCGCGGCGAAGCGGCGTGAGGAGTGGCTGTACGACATCTACCAGATGGGTCGCGATGCCATTCGCAGCCCACGCGAAGGAGACGTCGATCGTTTCGGCGACACAGTCGGATCCCGGAACAGCCGTCAAGATGATCAACGTGCTGCGTCTCGGCGGCGTCGAAGTCGAGCGCGCGACCGGGTCTTTCGCAGCAGGCGGCACGCAGTATCCGGCGGGCTCGTTCGTGATCCGCGGCGCGCAGCCGTTCGCGCCGTACGTGAAAGATTTGCTGACGCCGCAGGTCTATCCCGACATGCGCCTCTACCCCGGCGGTCCACCCAAGCGGCCGTACGACATCACGGGGTGGACGCTGAATTATCAGATGGGCGTGAAGGTCGACCGCCTGGCAGAGACGATCGAAGTCGCGACGACGAAGGTGGACGTCGCGCCGGTGCCGCGCGGCTCGGTGCCTGCCGTGGTTGGCGGTGTGCCTTACTACTTTGCGATCGATCCGCGCGCCAACGATTCGTTCATTGCCGTCAATCGCCTGCTGAAGGCGAACGCCCTTGTCTACCGAAGCCACGCGCCGGTTCTCGCCGTCAACGGCGTCGAGTGGCCCCCCGGAACGTTCCTCGTCGGCCTCGGACCGGCTGTCAACGAACGACTCCTCGACATCGCCGCCAGCCTTGGCCTCACGATCGGCGTGGGGCCGGCTCTGTCGTCGCGTGCGGCGATGTCGGTCGTGCGTTCGCCACGCATCGGCCTGTATCACGGCTGGGGCGGGAACATGGACGAAGGCTGGACGCGCTGGATCCTCGAGCAGTTCGAGTTTCCGTACACGAGCCTGTTCGATCGCGATGTGCGCGCCGGAGATCTCGGCGCGCGATTCGACGTCATCCTCCTGCCCGACGCCACCTACGATCAGATGCTGAACGGCGAAGCCGCCGGCACCGTGCCCGATGCATACACGGGTGGCATGACCGCGCGCGGCGTGTCGAATCTCGAGGAATTCGTGAGAAGCGGCGGCACGCTCGTGGCGATGGATCGCGCCGCCGAATTGCCCCTCACCGCATTTGGCCTGCCTGTGAAGAACATCGCCGCCGGTGCCCGCGAATCCGACTTCTATGTGCCGGGCAGCATCCTCAGGCTGCGCCTCGACCCGTCCAATCCGATCGCGTACGGCATGCCGCCGGAAGCCGCGGCATTCTTCGTCAACAGCCCGGCCTTTGACGTCGGGCCCGCCTCCGACCGAATCCGCGTGGTCGCCGAGTATCCGAATCGCGACCTGTTGATGAGCGGATGGATCCTCGGCGAGCGCACGCTCGCGGGTCGGGCGGCCGTCGTCGACGCATCGATTGACAAGGGACGCGTCGTACTGCTGGGCTTCCGGACACAACATCGCGGCCAGTCGCACGGGACGTTCAAACTGCTGTTCAATTCGATCCTGCTGGGCGCTTCGAGCAGGTAAAAAGATGTCTCCCGCGAAATACCCACGGCACCCCTGTCGTATTCCGTCAAGTAACCGTTTTTTCAGAGGTTTACGCATGAGGCCGACGTGGCGTTTCGGGTGGCTTGCCATCGTTTTCTCACTGGCGGTGGCGTCGGCGGTTCACGCACAATCATTCGGATTCCCGTGGTGGCGCGACGCCCAGTTCCAGCGTGACCTGTCGCTGACGACCGATCAGACCGCACGCATTGAAAACCTTTTCCAGTCAACGATTTCACAGCTCCGCGCGAAGAAGGCCGAGCTGGATCAGCAGGAAGAGGAGCTTTCGCGGCTAATCGCGGCCAACGCCGACGAGGCAGTCGTCGTCAAGCAGGTCGACAAGGTCGAAGGCATCCGCGCGCACTTGAACAAAATGCGGACGCTGCAACTGCTGCGCATCCGCCAGGTCCTGAGCCCCGAGCAGCGCCTCAAGTTGAACAAGATCCACGACCAGTGGGAGAAAGATCATCGGCGGCCGCCCCGCGGTGACGACAAGCAAGGGAGAGACAGGCGATGACCCGGAACCGAACGATTTGGATGCTGTGCGCGGCGCTGGCGATGGCCGGCGTTCCAATGTCCGCAGGCGCGCAGCAGATGACCGATGCGCACATCCGCGAGCTGATCAAAGAAGCCAACAGTCAGGCGGGCCGCCCCAGCGTCGTCTCGGACGCGCCGCAGGGGGCCGCGGCCGCGACGTCGGCCGTCGTCGCGCTGACGCTGGACGATGCGGTCAAGTTCGCGCTCGAGCGCAACCTCGACATCTCGGTGCAGCGGCTCAATCCGCAGATCAGCGACATCGCGATCGCGAGCGCGCGATCCGTCTACCATCCGTCGCTGACATCCACCGTCTTGCAGACGTCCACGCACGCCACGCCCAACAGTCAGTTGCAGTTGTCGTCGGGCGGTGGCGGCCAAAACAGCGAAGCGTTGAACTACAACGGCGGCCTCGCGCAGGCGCTTCCCTGGGGCGGAGGATCGTTCCAGGCGTCGTTCAACAACAGCCGCAGCATCACGAACAGCAACAACGCGCTGTTCAACCCGCGGTTCGACTCGACGTGGACGGCCTTCTACGTGCAGCCGCTGCTGCGCAACTTCAAGATCGACTCGGCGCGCCAGCAGCTTCAGGTCTCGAAGATCAATCGCGATATCTCCGACGTCCAGCTCCGCGCGACCATCACCAATACGTTGTCGAACGTGCGCAATGCGTACTGGGACTACGTCTTCGCGATTCAGGCCGTGGAAGTCGCCCAGCGATCGCTCGACCTCGCGAGCAAACTCGTTCAGGACAACCAGACGCGCGTCGAAGTCGGGACGATGGCGCCAATCGACGTGGTTCAGGCGCAATCGGAACAGGCGACGCGCCGGCAGGCGCTCGTCAACGCGGAATCGACCAGGCGCACCGCGGAGCTGTCGCTGAAACGCCTGATCGTCTCTGGCACGCAGGATCCGAATTGGACTGCCGAGCTCGATCCCATCGACCAGCCCGATTTCCGGCCCGAGACGATTGATATCGAGTCGGCCGTCCGGCGCGCGCTCAGCGAGCGCACGGATCTGGAGATCGCGAAGAAGAACCTCGAGTCGAACGACGTCAGCCTGCACTTCCTGCAGGATCAAATGAAGCCCCAGGCGGATCTGCAGGTCCAGTACGGATTCTCGGGCATCGGGGGCACCAACTACGAGCGCGACCCACGAGTCCTCGGCAGCCCGATCACGAAGATCAACCCGGGCGGGATCGGCGACGCGTTCAACACGTTGTTCCGCAATCAGTATCCGCGCTGGACGGCGCAACTCAACATCGCCTATCCGCTTGGCCTGAGCTCGCAGGAAGCGTCGGTGGCGCGGGCACGCGTGCAGCTGAACCAGGTGCAGGCGCAGCTCAAACAAATCGAGCTGCAAATCGCCACCGACGTCACCAACGCCGCGATCCAGGGGCGCAACACGTCTGAAGCGGTGCAGGCCGCGCGGGTGGCGCGCGAGCTCGCTGAGAAGAAGCTCGAAGCCGAGCAGAGCAAGTTCGAAGTCGGGATGTCGACGAACTACTTCGTCGTGCAGGCGCAGCGCGACCTCTCGGATGCGCGGAACTCGGAATTGCGAGCGATTCTGAATTACCGGAAGTCGCTCGTCGAGCTCGAACGGCTGCAGCAGACGACGCTGCAGAACCTGAATATCACGCTCATCAACGCCGGCGGCGGCGCGGGTGTCACCATCCGCGGCGGCGGTGGCGTGGGCGGACAGGGCGGAGGCGGCGGTCAATAACATGAAGCGAGCTCTCGTTGTCGTCGTCATCGTCGCGGGTATCAGCGCCGGCGTGTGGTACATGCGCCGCGGCACCGCCGAAGCGGAGTCGAATACGCCCACGGCCGATGCCACCGCGGCCGCACGCGCCCGCCGCCAAGGTGGTGGTGGCGGCGGATTCGGCGGCGGCGGATTCGGCGGGTTCGGCGGCGGATTCGGCGGACCACGTCTGCCGATGAGCGTGGAGCTCGGCGCGGTGAAGCGCGCCGACATGGCCGAACACCTCACCGTCGTCGGCAACCTGATTGGCGCGGCGACGGTCGAAGCCGTGCCCAAGGTCGCCGGCCGTCTCGACAGCATATCGGTCCGCCTCGGCGATCGCGTGCGCCGCGGACAACAGCTCGCGAAGATCGAGGACCGCGAGCTGCTGGAGCAGGTGCGTCAGGCGCAGGCCTCGTACGAGGTCTCGGCGGCGACGATTCGCCAGCGCGAAGCCGATCTGCGGTTTGCGCAGACCAACCTCGATCGATCGAAGAACCTCTTCGAGCGCCAGTTGATCCCGAAGCAGACGTTCGACGATGCCGAGGCGCGGTTCCAGGCGGCGGCGGCGCAGGTCGATCTCGCGAAGGCGCAACATGCGCAGGCGGACGCGCGCCTCGACGAGCTGAGGATAAACGTCGCGAACACCACCATCACGTCGCCTGTCAACGGCTTCATCGGCAAGCGGACGCTCGACCCCGGCGCCTGGGTGACGCCGAACTCCGCGCTGCTCTCGGTGGTCGATATCAGTGTGGTCCGCCTCGTCGCGAACATCATCGAGAAGGACCTGCGCCGCATCTCGGCCGGCCAGCGCGCGGACACCGAAGTCGACGCGTTCCCCGACGAGACGTTCAGAGGCCGCATCGCGCGCATCTCGCCAGTGCTCGATCCGGCGACGCGCACGGCGCAAATCGAGGTCGAGATCGACAACGCGCAGTTCCGGTTGAAGCCCGGGATGTACGCTCGGGTGAATTTCACGGTCGAGCAGCGCAACAACACGCTGGTCGTGCCGGCGAACGCACTGGTCGACGTTCAGGGAAGCCGCGGCGTGTTCCAGCCGAGCGGCAACGCGAATGACGTCGCGAAGTTCAAGCCGATCAAGGTCGGGCTCATCGACGACAAGCTGGTGGAAGTCGAGGAAGGTCTGTCAGAGGGCGAGCGGATCGTCACGACCGGCGCCGCCGCGCTGCGAGAAGGCGACAAGATCGTCCTGCCCGGACAACATCAGGGCGGCGAGCGGGCCGGCGGCGGATCGGGACGGGGTGGCAGACAGGGCGGCAATGGTCGCGGAGGGTCGGGACAATCATGAAGTCGCTAGTCA
>DASYQZ010000079.1:0-19832 GCA_036004865.1 Vicinamibacterales bacterium | reverse complement strand
CGTCTCCTCACGATGGCACTCTGGACGCGAGATAGCTTTTGCGCGCGCGCACCGTCATGCCGGCCGGCGTCGTGACGCGCACCTGGAGCGCGTGCATCTTGCCGTCGAGCATCGCGGGCGTGAAGCCGAGCGCGTACTGATGATGCAGCTCGTCGGCGACGCGCTTGAACGTCGACGAAAGATTGTTCGTCGACGTGAGCTCGAAATACCCGCCGCCGGTCGCCTCGGCGATCTTCGGCAGCCCTTCATCGGGCTTGTCGTTCACCGGGAACGGCCGGCCGAAGCCGCCGCCGCCGCCCCACCCGCCGCGACCGCCGCGGCCAGGGAATCCATATCCACCGCGGGTCGGCGCGCGCGGGATGTTCCCTCCAGGGCCTCCCGTCATCTGTGAGCCGGCGAGGCCGATGGCGTACACCATCACGTCTTCTTCCTCCGCGCGCTTCATCACCGACTTCAGCGAGCTGTTGTTGCTGCTGAAATTCATCGGCATGTCGACGCCGTCCGTAAATACAAGCACGACCCGGCGGCCCTGCTGGTGCAGCAGCGCCGTGATGCCGACGTTGACGGCGTTCCAGAGCGGCGTCGGTCCTTCCGGCTGCAGCTCGGTGCGGAGAATCTCGATCAGCTCGTCATGGTCCGACGTGAAGTCGCGCGGATCGACCTGGATGCGCGTCGCGAAGCTGCCGATGCGCGCCTTGTCGGCCGGCAGCATCGCCTTCACGAACTCCTCAGCGGCCTGCTCGACCAGCTCGAAGTTCGCGCGCATGCTGCCGCTGCGATCCAGCAGCATCACGACGGTGATCGGCTGGACGTCGTTGGCGAACAGCGTCAATTCCTGGCGCTTGTTGTTGTCGTCAATCGCGAAGCTCGCGCGCGCGAGATCCGGGATGAGACGTCCGCCGGCGTCGGTGACCGTGGCGTATACGGCCACCGTACGATTCGCCGAGGTGAAGCTGGGCGCCTGCCCGCCTCCGCTCGCGAACGACATTTGCGAGCTACGGCGGGGCTCGCCGAAGCCTCCGCGCGAAGGCGGCTGATCGGCGGTCGCGAGCACGCCGCCCGTCAGCGCGATGAGGAAACCGACCACGAGAGTCCGAGATCCACTGCGAGGCATAGACCACTTACCGCGGGTGCTGGCTCGCACGATGCTAACACGCAAACCTGCCGGACTGCTCCTGTCACACAGCGATCGCACCCACGCAAACGCAACCACGAAAACACGAAATCACGAACCCTCTTCTCCTGTCACGCCGCGATCGCGGCCACTCACGATCACTTCGCAGCGCCGCTTCGTGACGCGTGGCATCGTGCGGGCGTCACCGGCCCGCGTACTCGGCGTCGGTCACCTTCTCCATCCACTTCGTCTCGCCGAAGCTGAGGGCGATCTGCACGAGCTTGCGATCGGGCGCGGCGCCGTGCCAGTGGACGACGTTCGGCCCCGTGTAATCGGTCTCGCTGGCGCCAAGCTCTCTCACCGGCTGTCCCTTCCGCTGCAGCCGCGCGCGGCCGTCCTCGACGAAGAGGAGCTGGCCTTTGCTGTGGCTGTGCCACGCCGATCGTGCTCCGGCGTCGAAGCTGCGTCGCGTCGCGTTGAGGTCCTTCGCGTCGAGCACGTCGGTGTGGCCGGTGAAACGAGCGTCCTCCTGCTGCGCGTGTCCAATCCAGCGGGCCGACGCGCCCAGCAGCATGACGAGCGAGGACACAATGATGATGCGCGTCATAACAGAAGTCCTCTTTTGGCAGGCCCTGTAAAGGCCGGCGCTACTTCAGTGGCGAGTAATCCGTCGCATCCATGAAGACCGATACCACCTTCGACACGATGCGGCCGTTGACCTGCGACTCGGCCGACACCTTCTGCCACTCGGGATCGGCCTGGAACGCCGCCCAGCTCGCCTTCGCCGCGTCGCGGCTCTTGTGCGAAATGATGTAGATGAGCGTGTTCGCCGAGTCAGGAGCGTCCTGCGGGTGCCAGTAGCCGACGTTCTCCATCCCGTGCTTCTTGAAGATGCGCATCGTGTGATCGCGGAACCGCTTGTCCAGATCGGTCAGCTTCCCTTCGGGCGCCGTGTAGGTGCGGAGCTCGAACACTTTCTTCGCATCGGACTGCGCGCGAACCGCGCTTCCCATCATGAAACCGCTGACGAACACCAGCGCTACGACCGAGCACCCGAGGACAGCAACCTTCTTCGTCATTTGGGCTCTCCTTCTCAACGAATCCCTACTCCCGAATCCCTGACCGAATCCCTAATCCCTAATCCCTAATCCCTACGAAGTCACGACAATCATCCACCCACCAGCTCCAGACCGTCATAATCACCACGCCGATGGTCGCTCCGATGATGATCGCGTTGACCGACGGCGGCGGGCTGGCCGTTGCATTCGCGGCGTAGACGACCACCAGCAACGCGATCAGCGCGGCGAATCCCCAGCGGCCGATCCAGTCGCGCGCCCGCGTGGTCTGCACGTAGATCCACAAGCCCGCCGCGAACATGATCCCCTCGACGATCATTGTTGCGGGCACCGAGTTCCAGAGGCCGAGACCGTACTTCGCGCCGCCCGGATAGATCGGCATGTCGGGGCGATGCGTGATCCAATCGAGCACCCAATGGCTGACGACGAGCGCGGCGAGCACGATGAAGGCGCGGCCGTTGCGGCCCGTCACCGCGCGATAAATCGCGCCGAACACCATGCCCCAGACGACGAGCATCACGAGCGAATGCGAATAGGGATAACTCACGAAGTCGAGCGGCGTGAACGCGGTGATGCCGGGCGCGATTCGCACCTGCTCGAGTCCGAGTGCGAGGAAGAACGGCCACAAAACGTCGGCGAGTTGCGACGCGGTCAGCAGCACCGCCAGCGACACGCGCGGCGTCGCGCGCTTCGCCGCGAAACCGAGAGCCAGATGGCCGATGAACATGAACGCGGACACATTATGATGGAGCCTCCATGCGCCTGCACGATTATCTCGGTCGCATCGGCGTGGACGCGACCGAGAAGCTGATCGCGAGCGTAGAGACCTTGCGGCGGCTGCACGCCGCGCATCGCGAGACGTTTCTCTTCGAGAACCTGTCGATTCAAACCGGCGGACGCATCAGCCTCGCGCTCGAGGATCTCGAGCGCAAGTTCCTGGACGAGGGACGCGGCGGCTACTGCTTCGAGCACAACACGCTCTTCGCATCGGCGCTGCGCGATCTCGGGTTCAGTCCGATCACGCAGCTCGGGCGCGTGCGTCGTGGCCCGCCGGAACGATGGTGCCGGACGCACATGGTCCTGCGCGTGCCTGTCGACGATGACGTCTGGATGGCCGATGTGGGGTTCGGATCGATCGGGTTGATCGAACCGATGCCGCTGCGTGAGGGCGCGACGTCATCCCAGGGCGGCTTCGAGTACACCCTGCGGCGCGACGGTCATCTGTGGGTGCTGTCGATGCGCGATGCCGCGTCGACGATGGACTTGTACGAATTTTCGGAGGATCCACAGACGCCGTGGGACGTCGAAGTGGCCAATCACTTCACGTCGACACATCCGGAGTCGGTGTTCCGGCGCACGCTGACGATTCAGCGGACCGGACGCGACGAGCGGGTCGTGCTGCGGAACGATGCGATTACGCGGTACCGCGACGGGAGGACGATCGACGAACCACTCGAGCGTGCGCGGCTGCGCGCCGCGGCGCGCGAGCTCTTCGGCATCACGCTACCCGACGAGCCCCTTGTGTTCGAGTCGTTCTAAAGGATTTGTAAAGAGTCCGACGTGTCAGACTCATTACACTCCGTTACACGCCGTGGCCGTAGCCGGGCTCGTCGGCGGGGTGACTCTCATCGGTCTTGACGGTGCCCGGCGGCGACGCCGTGCGATCGACGGACGGCGGCTGTGGCGGACGCGCGGTCATCGGCACCACGTTGGAGGGTCTCTGCTGAGGCTGACTGGCATTCGCTGTCATTGTTCTCTTCCTCTTATCGGCCTTGAAAGCAAAAGGGCCATCACCCGGATTTAGGTGATGGCCCTTTGTTGAATCTCTGCTTCTTTATGGTTCGGCTACATCACCCGCTGGTTGTCGGCACACTAATGCCGACGCTGCTAAGGAGCAGGAGGAGAAGTCCCGCGCCGCAGTTGGAGGTGATGTTCGTCAAGACCCGGTCAGGATACCACGGTCGCACCCGCCTCGGCCAGCAGCTCCCGCAAGAGCGACCGGTGACACCGTGATTCGTCCTCGCAATAACAGCCGACCGAAAAATCGGCGTACGACGACAGCGCCGCCAGCAGCGCGATGAGGCGCCTTATTGCAGGGGTGTGCATTTCCGATCGGTAGCGCCGCGCAAACGTGGCCCATCGCTCGGGCGAGTGTGGCTTCGACTGCACCCTGGCGCGAAGCGGCTCGCTCGGCGCCAGTTCCGGCATCCAGAGATCGTAGTAATCGAGCTTGCCGTAATCCGTCTTCTTCACGCCGCGCGGCGGCCGGCGGACGGTCCCGAGCCGGAGGCCCTCGCCCGCTGCGCGCGGACTCCCGAGGCGGACGACCCTAATTGCCATCGAAGCGCTCGAGAAGTTTCTTCGGCGCGACCAATCGATATGCGTCGCGCAGGATGTCGGCGAGCTCGTCCCAGTTGCACTCGCGTCCGAGCCACACGCCGACCCACCCGCCCGGTCCAACGTACGGTGGCACAAAGAAGCGTTCCGGCGCCGTGCGGACCGCGCGCGCCTGACGTCCGGGCGCCGCTTTGATCCACACCGCGTGGCGTCCGGCGCCGTGATGGTTGCCCGCGTTCGCATACATCGCGAACATCTTGTTCTTCACGCGAAACGTCGGCTCGCCCCAGGCCTTGACTTCGTGCGCCTCGGGCAGCGCGAGACAGATTTTCTGAAGCCGGGCGAACGGACTCGGGGGCATCGTTCGCGGAGAGTAACACTTTCGCGCGACGGCGGTGTTATACACCCAGCGTGCCTGGGGACATTCCCGAGACGAGCCCGTTGGACGTCGCTGCCCTCAGTCGCCAGTACGGACCGATGGTTCTGCGGCGGTGCCGGCAGCTCCTGAGGGATGAAGAAGAAGCGCTCGATGCCTGCCAGGACGTGTTCGTCAGGCTGATCGAGCGGCGGCGGACGCTCGACGCCCGTTATCCCTCGAGCCTGTTGTATCGGATCGCGACCAACGTCTGTTTGAACCGGATTCGCGATCGCAAGCGGTCGCCGGCATCGCCGGCGGCCGCTGAAAGCGAAGCCGAACGGATTCATGCCATTGCGTGTGCCGAGCCGCCCGCCGGGAACAGCGATGCGCGCATGCTGCTCGACTGGTTGTTCAACCGCCATCCGGAATCGAGCCGTACGATCGCTGTCCTTCACTACGTGGACGGTCTGACGCTGGAACAGGTCGCGGCGGAAATCGGACTCTCGGTCTCCGGCGTTCGCAAGCGGCTGAGACGCCTTCGCGAGAGTCTGACGGAGATGGAACGATGACTGCAGAACAGGAAGACATTCCGGACATTCTGCTGGAGCGATATCGGCTCCGCGAACTGCCGCCCGGCGAGGCAGCGCGGCTCGAGGATCGGATCCGCCGCGACGAGACGCTTCGGCGGCGGCTCGACGCGCTCGATCGATCGGACGAGGAGATTCGCCGCCGGTACCCCGCCGAGGACCTGGCTGCGCGGATTCAGCAGCGGCTCGAGACGCCGCGTGCCGCATCGCATCCGGCCCGCCGCCGATCGACCGCGTATTGGGCGGTGCCGCTCGCTGTCGCCGCGCTCGTCGCGCTTGCGGTGGTCGTGGTGTCGCGCACGGCGGAGGATCCGGCGGGAAGCGCGCCAGCCGGGGCAACGGGGACAGACGCGGATCGCATCAAGGGACTCAGTCCCGCGCTCGCGTTGTATCGCCGGACCGCACAGGGCAGCGAGACGCTGGCGGACGGCGCGGTCGCGAGGGCCGGCGATCTGCTGCGCGTCGGTTATCGCGCGGCGGGCAAACAGTACGGCGTCATCCTCTCGATCGATGGCCGCGGCGGGGTGACCGTCCACCTGCCGCCTGACGCCGATCGCGCGGCGGCGCTGAAGCACGACGGCGCGATGGGCGCGATGGGCGTTGTCCTGCTCGATCAGGCATACGAGCTCGACGATGCGCCCGCGTGGGAGCGCTTTTACTTCATCACCGGCGACACATCGTTCGCGGTCGCGCCGATTCTCGATGCGGCGCGAGACGCGGCGGCGAGTCATCACGGTCCGCCGGCGGCGCTCGCCCTGCCGCACGGTCTCGAGCAGTCCACCTTCTCGGTTCAGAAAGAGGCCAGACCATGACACGCTTTGTCTTCGCGCCGGTCTTGTGCTCGGTGCTGGCGCTCGTTGCGATCGACGCCCACGCGGCCGGACCGCTTCAGCGTTACGCGCTCATCGTCGGGGCGAACTCCGGCGGCGCCGGTCGTCCTGAACTGCAGTACGCGATCTCCGACGCGGAACGGTTCGCGCGCGTGATGGTGGATTTGGGCGGCGTCGCACCCGCCAACCAGCTCGTGCTCCGCCAGCCCAAGTTGAAAGACCTCATCGACGCGCTCGACACGTTGACGCGGCGCGTGAGCGACGCGCGGCGCGCGGCGGGCGCGGCCGGAGGACGGACCGAAGTCGTCGTCTACTACTCGGGCCATGCCGACGAGCAGGGCCTGCTGCTCGGCGACGATCGCTATTCGTATCGAACGCTCCGCGATCGCCTCGATCAGATTCCGGCCGACGTGCGCATCGCGGTGCTCGACGCCTGCTCGTCCGGCGCGTTCACGCGCATGAAAGGCGGACGGGCGCGAGCGCCGTTCATGGTCGACGAATCGGCGAACATGCGCGGCCACGCGTTTCTCACGTCGAGCGCCGAGAGCGAAGCGGCGCAGGAATCGGATCGTATTCGCGCGTCCTACTTCACGCACTATCTCGTCTCCGGCTTCCGCGGCGCGGCCGATCTCTCGGGCGACGGCAAAGTGACGCTGAGCGAGGCGTATCAGTTCGCATTCAACGAAACGCTGGGCCGCACGGTCGACACGAAAGGAGGCGCTCAGCATCCGTCGTACGACATCAACCTGTCCGGCACCGGCGACGTCGTCATGACCGACGTCCGCCAGACGACGGCGACGCTCGTGCTCGGGGAGGATCTCGAAGGGCGATTCTTCGTTCGCACGGCGGCACACGAACTGGTCGTGGAGCTGTACAAACCGCGCGGCCGGCGCGTGGAGCTGGCCGTCGAGCCCGGCGCGTACGAGATCCGCGTGGAAAAGGAAAAGTCGTCGCTGTCCGCGAAAGCCGACGTCGCGGACGGCGCGCGTGTGATGCTGGAGCCGCGGCAGTTCGGGCCGGCGGCGGTCGCGGAAGCGACGCGCCCGCGCGGAGACGAGCGCGATGCGGCGGCGGTGCGGCGATTCGCGGTCGCGGGCCGCAATCGCCTCGAGGTGCGCCTCGGCATGGGGCGCATCGGCGACGGCCTGGGGACGCGATCGACCACACAGAGCAGTTTGATAGACGATTCGTTCGTTGGCGTGCAGTACACGCACTACATCCGCGAAGACCTCGCGGCGACGTTCAACATCGACGTGATGGACGTGGAATCGGGCACCACCGTCGGTCCGAACGGCTTCAACTCCGGCATCGTCGACGCCATCGCGCTGCCAGTCGGCCTCCGCTGGAATCCGCTGAAGGGCGATCACCGGCGGGACGCGATCAAGCCATTTCTTGCAGTGGGGCTGGGACCGGTCATCGGTTCCAGTCTCCGCACCGTCGTTAGCGGGAGCACGGTCGTCGCCTCCATCAACGTCACGCACGCCACGCTCGGAGGTCTCGTGGGTGCGGGCGTCGACATGCACATGGCGCGCGCGTTTTCGGTCGGCGTGACGGTCGGCTACAACTGGACGTTGAACTTCTCGGAGCCGCTCGGGTTCCACCGGAACTTCAACGGCCCACAGCTCTCGCTCGGCGTCGGTTGGCTGTTCGGCAAGGGTATTCAGTAAGGAGCGCGATTATGGCGCGCAGTTTTTTCGGCGTGCTGTCGGTCGTCCTTGGCGTCGGGCTGTTCGCGGCGGAGGCGTCCGCTCAGCCGGCGCGCAGCGTTTTCGTCACGACACCGGACGGCGCGAAAATCCACTGCCTCGACGCCGGTCGCGGTCCGGCGCCTTCCGTCCTGCTCGTGCCCGGCTGGACGATGCCGGCGGAGATTTGGGAGCCGCAGCTCACGTTCCTGCAGACGATGTATCGCGTGGTCGCGATGGATCCGCGCGGGCAGGGGCGATCGTCCGCGGCGAGCGACGGGCTGTACCCGGCGGCGCGCGCGCGCGATATCAAGGCGGTCGTCGACGATCTCAGGCTGGCGCCGCTCGTGCTGGTCGGCTGGTCGATGGCCGTCAACGAGGTCGCCGCGTACGTCGATCAATTCGGAACCGACACGCTGGCCGGGCTGGTGCTCGTCGACGGCGGCGCGGGACAGGACTTCGATCTCACGATCATGCCGCGCACGCTGCGATCGTATGTGGGATGGCTGGCGCGGGATCGTCGCGAGGCTGCCGACGAATTCGTGCGCAGCATGTTCAGGCGGCCGCAGTCCGACGAGTACCTCGCACGACTGGTCGACGCGTCGCTTCGCACGCCCGCGAATTCCGCGTTCACCCTCGGCGCGGCGTCCACGCTCACCGACAACCGCGCGGCCCTCGCGAAGATCGATCGGCCGACGCTGATCGTCGCCGCCGCCGGTCCCCTCATCGAAGCATTCCGCGACCTGCAGCGCCGCATCCGCGGCTCGCGCCTCGTTGTCGTCCAGGACGCCGGCCACGCGCTGTTCGTCGACGAAGCGGATCAGTTCAACACGCTGCTCGAGGAGTTCTTGAGAGGACTCCGGTAGAGTCACGGTGAAATGCAACCACGAAAGCACGAAACCACGAAAAAGAACTTCTTGTACTGGTAGGGTTTCGTGTTTTCGTGGTTTCGTGGTTGCATTTGACGCAGGCTTCCCCCTCCCCGATCAGTCCAGGCCCCACCCGTTTGCCCTCGAGCAGATAGTCGTTCTCCGGTGTCTAAGCGACCAATGGACACTCTTCGGCAGGACGTCCGAGGCGCCATTCGCAGCATCACGCGGTCGCCGATCGCCACCATCGTCGCGGTGCTCTCGCTCGGCGCGGGCATCGGCGCCACGACCGTGACGCTGACGATCCGCAACATCATCTTTCGCAACCCGCCGCCGCTCTACCAGGAGCCCGGGCAGCTCTCGAAGATTCAAGCGGCGCGAATCGACCGGCCGATTGCGCCGTTCGGCAGTGAAGTGCCAGGCGCGTTGTATGCGGCGTGGCACGACGCGCTCGGACTGCCGTCCGCGGCGGCGACGTCGGCGCGAGGCGTGAGGGACGTGCGGACCGCCGATCGCACCGACACCGTGCCGGTGCGTGCGGCCACCGCAGAATTCTTTGCGGTCCTCGGCGTCGGTCCGCAAGTCGGCCGGCTCTTCGGCGAGTCCGCGCCCGGCGGCGGCGCGCAGGCCGTTCTGAGCTATCGCCTCTGGCAACAGCTGTTCGATGGCCGCCCTGACGTCGTCGGCCGCGAGATCTGGGTCGACAACCGCCCGTATACCGTCGTCGGCGTGACGCCGGCGCGCTTCTGGTTCTCGGAGATGACCTCGCCGATCTGGACGCTGCTCGACGGCCAGGCAGTCGTCGCGCAAGACGCGCTTCAGGTGGTCGTTCGACGGCCGCGCGGGATGACGCACGAGATGCTCGCCGCGCAGCTTCAAAACGGCCTGACCGACTATGCAAGCCGTGTCCCCGCGGCGGAGCGGCAGCGGCATCTCAAGGTGTCGGGCATCCAGGGGACGCCGATGGGCGATCAGATGTCGTTCGTCCTGCCGTACATGCTCGGCACCGCGGTCCTGCTGACGCTGTTGATCGCGTGCGCGAACGTCGCGATTCTGATGATCGCGCAGTGGACCGCGCGCGAGCACGAAATCGCGATTCGCGCGTCCCTCGGCGCGAGCCGCGGGCGGATCGTGCGCGCGCTGCTCACCGAGTCGATGCTGGTCGCGATTGCGGGCGGCGCGCTCGGCGTGTGCGCGACGCTGGCGCTGCAAGGCATCCTGATCCATCGCACCGGCGGCGGGATGTTCTTCGATTTCTCGATCGATCCGGCCGTGTTCCTGCAGTCGGCCATCGTCACGCTCGCAACGGGCATCATCGTCGGCGTCGCGCCGGCGCTGACCGAGACGCGGCGGCTGCATGCCAATCCGCTGACTGCGATCGCCGGCTCGGATCGCGTGCGGCAGCGGTGGCGGCACGCGCTGGTCGTCCTTGAAATCACGGTGACGGTGGCGCTGCTCGTCGAGACGGGCGCGATGGTCGACAGTTATCGCCGCGCGATGGCGGCGCAGCTCGGCTTCCGCGCGCGGCCGCTGATGAGCGCGCGCGTCGAGAATTCCGGCGGCGTGCCGACGGCGCGGATTCTCGACGTCTTGAATCATCTGCCCGGCGTGGCCGTCGCCGCCGCGTCGACGAGCATTCCCTATACATCGGCCGGACCGATCGAGCGCGTCGCCGTCGACGCCACCGGCTCGAACGCGGTCGCCGCCGAGCGCACCGCCGTCAGCCTCGACTTCTTCTCGGCGCTCGACGTGTCGATGAAAGCCGGGCGGGTCTTCACGAATCAGGATTCGGCGGCTGCGCGGACCGCCATCGTGAACGAGACGCTGGCGCGACAGTTGTTTCCGGGACGCCGCGCGATTGGCGGTCAACTGTGGATCGCGCGAACGGCCTACGACATCGTCGGCGTCGTCGCCGACTATTCCAATCAGCCATTTGAAACGCGCAACTACGCGCCGAAAGTTTTCCTGCCGCTGCCGCCGGAATCCACGGACGTGAAACGCCAGTCCTTCCTCATCCGCGCGGCGGGCGATCCGGCGACGCTGGTGCAGACCGTGCGACGCGAGGTGCGCAACGCGGCGAGCGGCAACGCCGTCACGAGCGTCTTCACGTTCGATCAAATCCTGACAGTCATGGGTCAGGAGATGCTGGTCGGCACGGCGCCGCTCGTGCCGTTGATTGCGATCGGCACGCTGCTGACGACGACGGGGATCTACGGAGTGCTGGCGTTCGCGATCGCGCGGCGATCGAAAGAACTGGCACTGCGCATCGCGATCGGCGCCAGCGCACGCGATTTGATCCGGCTCGTCTCGGCGCACAGCCTGCGGCTCGTCGCGATCGGCACGGTCCTGGGCATCGCCGCGATGTTCGGCCTCACGCAAATCGTCCGCGCCGGCGGCGGCGCCGGCAGCCCGTTCGATCCCACGTGGCCCGCGTTCGCCATTCCCGTCGCGATCGTCGTGGCCATTGGCGCGCTCGCGACGTGGATTCCCTCCAGGCGAGCGATGAGGATCAATCCGGCTGTGCTGTTACGCACAACCTGACATCGATCGGGAGCGCGCTGTAGGGGCCGACCCACGTGTCGGCCCCGGGGCTGAATCAACACAAAGGACACCAAGGACACAAGGGTAAGGTCCGTGTTTGTTCAGCGCGTCGATCTTGCAAGGCGACGCGAGAGAGAACGTTAATAGCCGGCTTCGAAATCGACGCGATAGCGCAGCTCGTGACCGCCCGCCCAGCGCCGGTAGTTGTCGATGAAGACGGGGGCGATGTCGGCCGGGTCGCTCAACGCGGCCGTGTGCGACGTGATGAGGACGTTCGGCGTCCGCCAGAAGCCGTGATCGGGCGGCAGCGGCTCCTGCTGAAACACATCGAGGACCGCGCCCGCAAGCTGCCCGCGCTGCAGCGCGCCGGCCAGCGCCGCTTCGTCGACGACCGATCCGCGTCCCGGGTTGATGAACACCGCGCGCGGCGGCAGCGCCGCGAGCAGGGCGGCGTCGACGAGGTGACGCGTCCCGGCGGTGTTCGGCATCACGCTGACCAGGTAGTCGAGATCCGTTGCGAACGCGATTCGATCGGCGCCGTGGAAGTACGCGTCGACATCGGGACAGGCTTCGCTCGCGCGCGTGTATCCCTTCACGCGCATCCCGAAATGTTTGGCCGTGGCAGCCAGCGCCGCGCCAATCGATCCGACGCCGAGCAGGCCGATCTGTTTCCCGCGCAGCGTGCCGGGAGGCGCCGGATCCCATCGGCCTGCCTGCTGCGCCGCGTGCTTCTCGAGCATCAGCCGCTCGTGCGCGAGCATGTAGCCGAAGACGTACTCGGACATCAGCGCGCCGAACACTCCGCGGGCGTTGGTCAGGATGTAATCGCGCCGCAGCGACGGATCGAGGAGCGGCTCCACGCCGGCCCACGTGGACTGCACCCACTTCACGTTCGACAGGCGCGGCAGAGCCAGCCGGATGAGCGACGGCTCGCCGAGCGCGATCTCGAAGCCGTTCGCCGCCGGCACATGAGCGGCATCGGTCATTGCCGTGATGTGCAGCTCAGGCAATCGAGCCACGTCGATCAACCGTTGATAGTCGGCGGCATGCTTTGAAAGGATGAGGAGCTCGCGCACGGCGTGTTAGTATGCGCGAGTTCCCCGATCGGTCTGATCATTTCTCGGAGTGATTCCCATGTCGGACGCACACACGCCCACGCGCCGTGATTTCGTCAGGGCGGCCGGTACCGCGGCTGTCGGCGCTTCGCTCTCGCCATTCGTTACCGGGCTCGCCGGCGACGCGTTCGCGCAGCCGCGAAAACGGCGCTACGCCATCGTCGGCACCGGCGATCGCGGCAGCAGCATGTGGGGCCGCGACCTCGTGCGCCGCTATCCGGACCTGCTCGAGTTCGTCGGCCTTTGCGACCTGAACCCGAAGCGCGCAATCGTCGCGCGCGACTTCATCGGCGTCCCATCGTGCCCGACGTTCACCAGCTTCGACGAGATGGTCGAGAAGACGAAACCCGATCTGCTGATGGTGACGACCGTCGACGGCTTCCATCACGAATACATCATCAAGGGACTCGATCGCGGCCTCGAGGTCATGACCGAGAAGCCGCTGACGACCGACGAGACGAAGTGCCAGGCGATCCTCGACGCCGAAAAGCGCAACACGCGGCCCCTCGTCATCACGTTCAACCTTCGCTACGCGCCGGACTGCCAGCACGTCAAGGAGATCCTGCTGGCGGGAGAGATCGGCCGGATCATCTCGGTCGATTTCAATTGGTACCTCGATGTCATTCACGGCGCCGACTATTTCCGGCGCTGGCATCGTCTGCGAAAGAACAGCGGATCGCTGCTGGTCCACAAGGCCACTCATCATTTCGATCTCATGAACTGGTGGCTCGCCGCCGATCCGATCGAGGTCTCCGGCTACGGCGGCCTCGACGTCTACGGAAGGAACGGCAGCTTCCGCGCGCAGCCGCCGGCCGACAACTGCCGCAACTGCCCTCACACAGCCAAGTGCCGCTTCTATTACGACATGACCAAGAGCAAGCGGTATATGGATCTCTACGCGAAGTGCGAGGACGTCGACGGGTATTTCCGCGACGGCTGCGTCTTCCGCGAGGACATCGACATCTTCGACAACATGCAGGCGATCGTGAAGTACTCGAACGGCGCGACGATGAGCTACTCGTTGAATGCCTACATGCCGTACGAGGGGTACCGCGTCGCATTCAACGGCGAAAAGGGACGGGTCGACGTCCAGTCGTTCGAGCGGCAGCCGTGGGAACAACCCGACAGCTACGAGGTCTACATCACCAAGAGCTTCGGCAAGCGGACCAAGGTGCCGATGCCAAGGATGCTCGAAGGCCACGGCGGCGGCGACGATCGGATGCGCGATCTGATGTTCCGCAAGGTCGACATGCCCGACTACATGAAGCTCCCCGACTCCCGCGCCGGCGCGATGTCGTGCCTGATCGGCATCGCGATCCGCAACAGCATCGATCAGAGGAAGCCGATCAAGATCGCGGACCTGGTCCGTCTCTGACACGTGCCGAGACGATTCGGTTGCACGCCTGGCGGCGCGGCCGTCGATCTGTTCACGCTCGCGAACGCGCACGGCATCGAGATCGACGTCATCACCTACGGCGCGATCGTCGTCTCGGTGAAGACGCCGGATCGCGATGGCCGGCTCGCCGACGTCGTGCTCGGCTTCGACGATCTCGAGGGCTATCTCACCAGATCACGCTACTTCGGCGCCGTCGTCGGCCGCTACGGCAACCGGATCGCGAAGGGACAATTCACCATCGATGGAAAAACGTTTCAGCTCGCGACGAACAACGGCGCGAATCACCTGAACCATCTTCACGGGGGCGTGAAGGGCTTCGACAAGGTGGTGTGGGAAGCGGAGCCGATCGAGCGCAACGGCCATAGCGGCGTCGTCTTCAGGCATACGAGCCCTGACGGCGAGGAGGGATATCCCGGCACGCTGAACGCGACCGTCTCGTACACGCTGACGTCGCGCGACGAGCTCGTGGTCGAATACGGTGCGAAGACCGACCAGCCGACGCACGTCAACCTGACGCAGCACAGCTACTTCAATCTGGCCGGCGAGGGAAGCGGCGACATCCTGGATCATCAGTTGATGATCGACGCCGACCGTTTCACGCCCGTCGACGATGGGATGATTCCAACCGGCGAGATCGCGCCGGTCGACGGGACGCCGTTCGATTTCCGCAAACCCACGACGATCGGCGCGCGCATCGACACGGACAACGAACAGATTCGGCGCGGCGCCGGATACGACCACAATTTCGTGTTGAAACCGGCGGCGACACCGGCGCTGCGATTGGCGGCACGCGTCGTCGAACCGTCGACCGGACGAACGCTCGTTGTCGACACGACCGAGCCCGGCGTGCAGTTCTATGCGGGCAACCGCCTCGATGGATCGGCCGTCGGCAAGCGCGCCCACGTGTACGGCAAACGCAGCGGCTTCTGCCTCGAGACGCAGCACTTTCCCGATTCGCCGAACCAGCCCAACTTCCCGTCGACGCTGCTGCGGCCCAACGAAATCTACTCGACCAAAACAGTCTTCACGTTTGGAGTCGCGCGATGAAATCGCTGATGTCGATCGTCACGGCGTCGATCGCAGCCGCGGCGGTGGTGGCCGCGCAAAGCGGCGGCGACGGGTACGCGAACAACTACGTCGCCGCGAGCCTCGTTCGACTGAACGACAATGGCGCGTGGTCGTGGTTCATGGACCCGCGCGCGATCGTCAACGACGGCAAGCTGATTGCCGGATCGGTGCGCGCCGTCGGCAGCAATCAGGCGAACACCACGGATCCGCGGTGGGGCAACGTCGAAATCTCCGTGTACGACCTCGCGAGCGGCAACGTCGATAACACGGTGCTGCATCCGCACCTCGAGCAGGACGATCACGACGCGCCGGCGTTTCTCGTCCGCAAGGACGGCCGCTACCTCGCCGTCTACAGCAAGCACACCAAAGAGCGCCGCATGTACTACCGGATCTCGGAGCCGCACAATCCGCTGGTGTGGGGCCCGGCGAAAGTGGCGGAGACGCCGGGCACCGATGCCGCGGTCCAGGGCGACAACGCGACCTATGCCAATCTGTTCCGGATGCCGAACGGACGCATCTACAACTTCATCCGCGCGTTCCATCACGATCCCAACTACATGTACTCGGATGATGAAGGCAGCACGTGGACGTATGGCGGCCACTGGCTGCACGGCAAAGGCGGATACAGTCCGTACTTGAAGTACGCGTACGACGGCAAAGGCGCGGTGCACTTCGTCTCGACGGAAGATCACCCGCGCAATTTCGACAACAACCTCTATCACGGCTACCTGCGCGACGGCATCCTGTATCACTCGAACGGCACGAAGATCGGCACGCTGAGCACGTCGACGGAAGCGCCGATCGCGACCTGGGATTTCACGAAAGTGTTCGCGAGCGATCCGGATCACGTCGCGTGGATGGTGGACATCAAGCTCGATCCGAGCGATCGGCCGTACGTGCTGTTCTCGACGCAGAACGATGGACGCGGACTGCCGCGTGGACAGGGCGGAATGGATCTTCGGTACCACTACGCGCGATGGAACGGCACGGCATGGCACACCGAGGAAATCGCGTACGCGGGGCGGCGTCTCTATCCGACCGAAGACGACTACTCGGGTCTCGGCGCGCTCGATCCGAACAATCCCGATGTCGCGTACATCTCGACCGACGCGGATCCGGCGACCGGCGCGCCGCTCGTGAGCGCGGCCGACGGCACTCGACACTACGAGCTCTTTCGCGGCGAGCGTGCGGCCACCGGCAAGTGGACCTGGACGCCGTTCACGCGCAATTCGACTGAAGACAATCTGCGACCGGTGATTCCACAGTGGCACGATCGCCGGACGGCGATCGTGTGGATGCGCGGCAAGTACGTTCACAATCAGGGCGAGTGGTACTCCGCGCTGGTCGCCGCGATCGTGCCCGCAAAGCATCCGTAAAGACGTGTAACGTCCAGGTAACACGGCCTTCGGGTGTTTAGCCGCATTCGGGATCTCGTGATAAGTACTGCTCCTCTTCCAAGGGGCAGGCAACGATGATCAGACCCGTGTTCGAGAAGACTCTGGTGCGCGCCGGCGCTGTGCGCTCGTTTCAGATTTGCTTCGGACCCAACGGTTGGGAAGTGTCGGAGAAAGACGAGCGCAAAATCGAGCGCCACTATCACGCCGACTGGCATCACGTCGAAAGAACCCTGACGCGATTCGATCATGAAATCGCCGCGCTGCGCCAGGAAGGCTGGCTCGAAGCCTAAGGAACTCAGAACTTAGAACTCAGAACTTAGAACTCGGAACTCTGAATTCCCGGTTCTCAGTTCTCAGTTCTCAGTTCTCAGTTCTAAGTTCAGGCTGCGACGCGTCCACACGCGAATCGCGATGACGATCGCGAACAACGCCAACCCGAGCGGAAGCGCGAACGGACTGATCTCCCACCCGAGCAGCTCCGCGCCGCCGAGACCAAACGACGACACGACGACGAGAATGCCGAGCCATCGCGAGGCGGCTCTCGCGTTCGTGTCGCCGCGCGCGGCCAGGCCGAGCGTCGATGCCGCGAGATACCCGTCGAGCCCGTCGACGAGCGCCATGCCTCCGGAAAACGCCGCGCCGAGCAGCCACGGGTTCGCGTGATCGGCGAGGATCAACGCCGACAACTGCGACGAGGTCTCGAACCCGGCGGCGAGCAGCATCCCCAGCAGAAACGGCTGCGCCACGATCGGGCGCCGCACGGCACGCACGATCGGCGACGGCCGCACGACCTTCCACGCGTTGACCATGCCGATCAGGATCAGCATCCACGGCCCGAGGAACGTGACGCGCCCCGCGACGACACGGCCGACGCCGACCGCCAGCAGCGTGACGATCAGTCCGTGTCCCAGCGCGAACAGCAACCCGCTCGTCGCGCGCGGCCGCAGGCGAGCCAGACCGTCGATGGCGGTGAGGTGATCGGGATCGGTGCCGTGGCGGAGGCCGAGCGCCAGCGCAATCCATAGCGTCGAGCTCATTCGCGCGGACGAAGCTCGATCGGTTTTCCGTGCGGCGTGTGCCGATAGGCGTCGGCCCACGCCTCCTTGCGTTCGGCGAGCGCGCCCGGATCGGTGAGTCCTTTCGCGGTCGCGAGCTTCTCGAGCGCGGCCAGCCAATGCTCGTAGTACCGCGACCCATCGTCCGGCTCACCGCGAGCGGCGGCGGCCTCGAGCTCGCCGGCGAGCGCCGCGGCCCATTCCTTCCACGTGAAATGGCCGGCCTCGGAAAGGTTGACGGCGAGCGCGAACGCCTGCGCCTGCCACGGTTCGGCAAACACCGGTCCGCCCTCATCGCGCGGGAGGCGCGGCAGCGCCGTCAGGCGATCGCTCTCGGACCTCGGATCAGGCGCGGTCAAGGTAGTCGTCCCACATGTCGAGGTGGATGAAATCGCGCGAGGAGGCTTGCGCGCCCCACAGCTCGCGCGCGGTGAAGCGCACGGAGTACACGTGCTGCGGCTTCTCGCCGAGGAATTCGGCGTTCGTGTCGGGGAAGAGAAACACGCCGTGGTCGCGCACGATGACGCCGGCCTTGCCGCGCGCGTAGCGCGGCAGGCGCGTGTGCCCCGTGGGATTGATGTTGCGCGCGCGCACCCGCTGGCCGACTTTGAACCGCGGGGTGACCGCGGCATCGCGGCGCGCCGAATTGCGGCGCGTGACCATCGCCGGCACCATGTCGGCCGTCAGCGCCGCGTCTGCCTTCGGCGATCCGGCCGCTGGCGTGCCGCTCTCGATTTCCTCGCGCGTCGCCACGCCGTTCTCGATCAATTGATTGATGAGGCGTGCTGCCCATCGCTCGTAGTACGACATGCGTAGATACTCGGCGGGCGGCAGCCGCTCGAGCCGATACCGCGAGTTGTCCAGATTCTGCCGGCCGCCGCCGGCTCGCACCGCGCGCGTCAGCGCGTAGATGCGTGCCTCCCACGGCGCATGGAACACCGGCTCGTCCTTGTCGTGCTCGATGGGACCCATGCCGTGCATGCCGCCCATGTCGTGCACGCCGTTCATGATCCGGCTCCAGCGGCTGAGACTCTTGCGACGCCGACCATCGAGTCGCGCGTGACGAGGCCGGCGAGCTGCTCTTCTGTCATCTGCTCGCTTCCGGGCGGCCGTTCGGGCAGCACGAGATAGCGCAGCTCCGCGGTGCTGTCCCACACGCGGACCTCGACTTCGTCCGGCAGTTCGAGGCCGAACTCGCGCAGCACGCCGCGCGGATCGATGACGGCTCGCGATCGATACGGCGCGGACTTGTACCAGACGGGCGGCAGACCGAGGATCGGCCACGGGTAGCAGGAGCACAGCGTGCAGACGACGAGATTGTGAACCTTCGGCGTGTTTTCGAGCACGACCATGTCCTCGCCCTGACCGCCGGTGTAGCCAAGCTCGGCGATCGCGGCGGTCGCGTCGGTCATCAGCCGCTTCTTGTACCCCGGATCGGCCCAGGCGCGTGCGACCACGCGCGCGCCGTTTCGCGGGCCGATCTTCGTCTCGTACGTATCGACGATGGCGTCGAGCGCGGCGCGATCGACGAGCCCCTTTTCGACGAGCAGCGATTCGAGCGCCTTGACCCTCAGGTTGAGATCCGAGGGAATGGCCTGGTGATCATGATCGTGGTCGTGAGGTTCGTGCGCGTGTCCCACAGGCGTCCCCGCTGCCGCCGTTGCCATTGATGCGGCGGTCGCCGCCGCACTCTTCATAAAGCCACGGCGTCCAACCGCATCGTCGTCAGTAACCATCGTCGTTCTCCGTCACGGAGTTATACACTGACCGCGTATGGATCGACGCGAATTCTTCAGGGCGGCCGGCGCCGGCGGTGCTCTTGCGATCGCGACCGGCGCGAGCGATGCGGCGCAGCGCGGGGACGCGGCGGCGAGCGACCGTGAGTACTGGATCGGCGTCATGCGGCGGCTCGCAGATCCGGTTCTGACGAACCTCGCGAACGGGACGCTCAAAGCGCGGATGCCGGTCGAGCAGGCTGCAACCGATCGACGCTCGGTCACACACCTCGAAGCGCTCGGGCGTCTCGTCGCCGGCATCGCACCGTGGATCGAATTACCCGCCGATCCTTCGACAAGCTCAGGGTCGCCCCGAGCTGAGTCGAGGGGCGACGAGACGAGCGAAGGACGCACGCGAGCGCAGTACGCCGATCTCGCGCGCCGCGCGATCGCGCGCGCGGTCGATCCGGGATCGCCTGATGCGCTGAACTTCACTCGCGATCGACAGCCGCTCGTCGACGCGGCGTTTCTCGCGCAGGGCCTGCTGAGGGCGCCGCGCGCGCTTCGCGACGGCCTCGACCAGACGACGAAGCGGCATCTCGTCGCGGCGCTCGAATCGACGAGGGTCATTTCACCTGGCTTCAACAACTGGCTGCTGTTCTCGGCAACCGTCGAGGCGTGCCTGAAGA